>JACVJF010000012.1 GCA_015711855.1 Candidatus Solincola quzhuomuensis
GAGCATGTGGTAGGTGGGCGCTTTTATCTCCCCGCTTATGCGATGACGTTCGGCATCGAGGGGTTCCCCTTCCCCCCAGCCGATCACATGCACCTCGTCTATCTCCTCTACGCCGAACGCGCCGAAGACAAGTCCTTCGGTTTCCACCACGAAAAGTATCTCCGAAAGCCACTTCACCAGCAGGTCTTCGCGGCCGGGTGCCCTCGCGCTTATGTGCGCCCTCTCTTTACGGTCGACCCGGCTTATGTCCAATATAAGCGACATCATCCCCAAGGCGCAGTTGACAAAAACTTCCTCCATGGACTTTCCGTATGCACGGATGCCCACGTCGGCCGTGTGGTCCAGCACCTCGAAACGGCTCAGTCCTCCTCCTCTCTTACGGAGTCGCTCAAGCCTTCCCGGGAAGCCAGATGCGCTATGGAGGCCACCCGGTCTTCTTCCCTCAGGTTCATCACTCTAACGCCTTGGGTAGCCCGCCCCATACGGGAGATGTCCTCTACGGGCACCCTGATGACCACTCCTTCCACGGAGATGGCCATCAGTTCCTGGTTGTCCTTTACCACCCGCGCTCCGACGATCTTCCCCCTGGGGGCCCCTGCAGAGATGGTCCGAACCCCCTTGCCCCCGCGTCGATGCCTGGGGTATTTGGATATAGCCGTTCTTTTCCCGAACCCCTGTTCGGTTATGACGAAGAGGTCGGCGTCTTCCGTTGCAATGCCCATGGCGATCAACTCGTCCCCGGGCGCGAGCTTTATACCTCGCACCCCTCGGGTATCCCGCCCCATGGGGCGGCAGTCCGTCTCCGGAAAACGCAGCGCCTGACCCTCGCGGGTCACCAGTATCAGATCGCAATTCCCGTCCGTCAGCCTGGTGTCTATGACCTCATCCCCATCCTGGAGGTCGATGGCGATCAGCCCTTCCTTGCGCGGCGAGTCGTACAGCTTGAAGGGGGTCTTCTTTATCATCCCCTTCTTGGTGGCCATGACCAGATAGGTATCCTCGGGATAATCGCGCGTAGCGATCACCGAGCATATCTTCTCCCCGGAGGCTAGGGGGAGCAAGTTTACCATGGCTTGGCCCCGCGAAACCCTCGACCCTTCGGGGAGTTCATATACCTTCAGACGATAGGACTTACCTCGGTTAGAGAAGAAGTGGATATAGTGGTGGGTGGAGGCGACGAAAAGGTGTTCCACGAAGTCGCCTTCCTTGAGGTTCATCCCCGTTACCCCCTTACCGCCTCTTCGCTGGGTGCGGTAAGTGGTTATCGGTAGTCTCTTCACGTAACCCGAGTGAGTGATGGTGACCACCACTTCCTCCTCGGCGATGAGGTCTTCTATCTCCAGGTCCTCGTAGTCGGGCACTATCTCCGTTCGCCGTGGGTCGGCGTACTTTCTCTTGATGTCGTTGAGCTCCTCGACGATCAGGGCCCTGACCTTTTTCTCGTCCGCCAGGATTTCCTTGAGCCTGGCTATCTCCTTTTTCAGCTCCTTGTGTTCTTCTTTGACCTTCTCTCTCTCCAGTCCGGTCAGCCTCTGGAGCCTCATGTCCAGTATGGCCTGGGCCTGCTCTTCGCTCAGCTTGAAGCGTTTAATCAGGCCCTCTCTCGCGTCCGGTACCGTCCGGGACTTCTTGATCAGCTCGATCACTGCGTCAAGGTTGGCCAGGGCTATCAGCAGCCCCTCCAAGATGTGGGCCCTCTTCTCGGCCCGGTTCAGCTCGAACCGCGTTCTTCTGGTAACAACTTCCAGCTGATGTTCGATGTACCCCTCGATGGCGTCCTTGAGGGACAATATGCGAGGCACTCCGTTCACCAACGCCAGCATGATAATCCCGAAGGATTCCTGAAGCTGGGTATGTTTGTACAGCTGGTTGAGAACGGCTTGCGGAGAGCTCTCCTTGCGTAGCTCCACCACCAGGCGCATCCCCGTGCGATCGCTCTCGTCCCTTAAATCGGTGATGCCGCTTAGCTTCTTGGCCCTTACCAGTTCGGCGATTCTCTCCGTGAGGCGCGCCTTGTTGATCTGAAAGGGGATCTCGGTAATAACTATCCTGTTTCGCCCCGCTTTGGTCTGTTCGATGTGTGCCCTGCCCCTCACCCTGACCACGCCGCGGCCGCTCTCATAGGCCTCGCGCAGCCCTTCCAGCCCCATAACTATCCCCCCGGTGGGAAAGTCAGGGCCCTTGATGTAGCGCATCAGGTCCCGGGACTCAAGTTCCGGGTTTTCGATGAGGGCGATGGTGGCATCGATAACCTCGCCGAGGTTGTGGGGAGGGATGTTGGTGGACATTCCCACCGCTATGCCCGATGAGCCGTTGGCCAAAAGGTTGGGGAAACGCGCCGGCAACACGGTGGGCTCGCTCAGTGAGCCGTCATAGTTGGGCGTGAAGTCCACCGTGTCCTTATCGATGTCCCGGAGCATCTCCATGCTTATGGGAGAAAGCCGGGCTTCGGTATATCGCATTGCTGCCGGGCTATCGCCGTCCACGGAACCGAAGTTTCCATGGCCGTCCACCAGTTCATAACGGCAGGAAAAGTCCTGGGCCATTCGCACCAGGGTTTCGTATATCGCGGCGTCGCCGTGAGGGTGATACTTCCCCATCACATCCCCCACCACCCGGGCCGACTTCCTGTATGGGCGGTTGGGGGTCAGGTTTTGTTCGTACATCCCGTAGAGTATGCGACGGTGAACCGGTTTCAGGCCATCCCTTACATCGGGCAGCGCCCTTCCGACGATTACGCTCATGGCGTAATCCATGTAGGAGCGCCTCATTTCCTCCTCTATTTCTATGGTTTTCACCTTTCCGGAAAGAGCTTGGACCATCTTCTCTCAAACCTCCGAAAGCCATGGGGGATAGGACCTGAGCCTTAAATGTCCAGGAAGCGTACGTTTTTAGCATGCCTCTGGATGAACTGCCTCCGCGCCTCCACGTCGTCCCCCATTAGGGTGTTGAAAATCTCATCGGCGATTATGGCGTCCTCCAGGGTGACCTGGATGAGAATTCTCTTTTCCGGGTTCATGGTTGTTTCCCACAACTGCTCTGCGTTCATCTCGCCCAGGCCTTTATACCTTTGAATCTCATACTTTTGGCCGTCGAATCTCTTGATAAGCTCCTCGAGCTCAGCTTCGCTGTAAGCATAAAAGTCGTCGTTGTTGTAACTGACGCGATAAAGGGGCGGCTGGGCGATATAAACATAGCCCGCCTCGATCATCTCCCGCATATATCTAAAGAAGAAGGTGAGGATTAGAGTTCTTATGTGAGCCCCGTCAACATCGGCGTCAGTCATGATTATGGCCTTGTGATAGCGTGCCTTAGAGATGTCGAACTCCTCTCCTATCCCCGTTCCTGCCGCGGAGATAATGGCCTGTATCTCGCTGTTGTTTAGGATCTTATGTAGTCGGGCCTTTTCCACGTTGAGAATCTTCCCTTTTAAGGGAAGGATGGCCTGGAATCGCCTGTCCCTGGCTTGTTTGGCCGATCCGCCGGCGGAATCTCCCTCCACAAGGTATATCTCGCAAAGGGAGGGGTCCTTCATGGTGCAGTCCGCAAGTTTGCCCGGAAGGGAGGTGCTCTCCAAGAGACTTTTCCTCCTGGTCAACTCCCGGGCGTGCCTGGCAGCCATGCGCGCCTTGGAGGCCCCGATAACCTTGGACACGATCGCCCTGGCCTCCGTGGGGTGTTCCTCCAACCATTCGGCTAGTTTGGTGTTTACCGTCGATTCCACGAATCCCTTCACGTCGGTGTTTCCCAACTTAGTCTTGGTCTGCCCCTCAAACTGGGGCTCCCTAAGCTTCACGCTGATTATGGCCGCCAAGCCCTCGCGCACGTCCTCTCCAATAAGATTGGTTTCTTTCTCCTTGAGAAAGCCCTTTTTCCGCGCATAGTCGTTTATCACCCTGGTAAGGGCTGCTTTGAAACCCGCCAGGTGGGTTCCACCTTCGTGCGTGTTTATGTTGTTGGCGAAGGTATATATGTTCTCCACGTAGCCTTTGTTATATTGCAGGGCTATCTCTACCTGTGCCTCCTCCTGCTCGGCGTTCATGTAGATTATCTTGTTGTGAAGCGGTTCCTTGTTGGCGTTCACGTGCCTTATGAAGTCGATTATTCCGCCTTCATACTTATAGACGACCTTTTCCGGAGGTTCCTTCCGCTCGTCCTTCAGTTCTATGCGCAGGCCTCGGTTGAGGAAGGCCATTTCTCGCATTCTCTGGGCGATGGTGTCGAAGTCGAACTCCACAGTCTCAAATATTTCAGGGTCCGGCGCGAAACTTATTATGGTGCCGGTTCTCTTCGTCTCGCCCACCACCTGAAGGTCGGTTACCGGGGTTCCTCTTTCGTATCTTTGCTGATATACCTTTCCGTCTCGCCCTATCTCCAAGATGAGCCATTTAGAGAGCGCGTTTACTACCGAGACTCCTACCCCGTGAAGGCCTCCGGAGACTTTATATACTTTACCCCCGAATTTTCCGCCTGCATGCAAAGTGGTCAACACGACCTCTGCCGCCGGTCTCTTCTGTTTTTCCATTACCCCTACCGGGATGCCCCTCCCGTCGTCCACCACCGTCACACTGTTGTCCTTGTGGATGGTTATCCATATGTTCTTGCAATATCCGGCAAGACACTCGTCTATACTGTTGTCCACGACCTCGTAGACGAGGTGATGTAGCCCCCGGGGGCCCGTCGAGCCTATATACATGCTTGGCCGCTTCTTTACCGCCTCCAAGCCTTCCAGGACGGCTATCGAGCTCTCGTCATAGACCTCGGTCTCCAAGTCGTCGATTGCTTCGCTCATCTTTTCTTGCCTCACCCTTTGTGATTTGTAGGGACTTGGTTTTTTCTCTTTTTTTATTATAGCATCGTGCTGGGGTTTCACGTGAAACCGATATGAAATAATATAAAGTTAAGGTTTACATTTAACTTTTATTGCGATGTCCTTTATTTTCAGACCAGTTTTCTCCTCCAGCCCCCCTTTTATTTTCTCGATCTCGTATATTATCTCCTGTGCCCAGGCGTGGGAGCTAACCGCTACCTCCAACCTTCCTCTATGGAATCTTATCGGCCTCGCTCTCCCCAGGCCGCCGATTTTCTCCCAGGCCTCCTTTATCAACATCATCTCTTTTCCCTCGGGGATACCTTCCTCCCGGAACATCTCCTCCATAGCTTCTCTTATGGTTCGCATCCCTCTTCCCGCCTTTTCCGAAACCGCTTTTCAACCACGGGTAGATATTACCCATCCCCGACGACATCACCGTCTTATGTAGACCCGTCTTCCACCACCGGCCGTTTCTTCCGGGGCTATTCATCACCCAATCATTATCAGCCTGTCCGCCTTCACCTCTTCAACCTCATCGGTGCTCGTTGCCAGGACTTGATCCCACCCCCTTATGTATTCCCCAAGCCGCCTCCTGTTCTTCCCGTCCAACTCCGTAAAACAGTCGTCAAGAAGAAGAATTACCTCCTTGCCCTCCTCCCTATACATCTTCCCTTTGGCAAAAACACATAACATTGAAGCCATTTTTTGCTCTCCCTGCGAGGCTATCCTTCTCAGGTTCCTCCCGTCCGCATATATGACGATCTCGTCCCTGTGAGGTCCCATCAAGGTCGTTCCCCTTCTTATCTCCGCCTCCTCTATTTTTCCCAGTTTGTTCCTGTTTCTCTCCCAGCTGTCCTCACCGGTTATCATGCTCGTGAAATATCCGACCTTCATCGACCTCCATCCCCACAACCGACTTTCCTCGTCCAACACCCTTTCTATCCTCCTCAATACCTCGCCCCTCTCCTCCACTATCTCCATGCCTTTTCTCAACAGAAGCTCGTTCCAGAACCTTATGTTTTCCGTGTCCGCAATACCTTTCCTCACCATTCTTATGGCTTCGTTTCTCTGCTTTAGAACCCTAGCGTATTCCCTCAACGTTTCCTTATAAGCCGGCTTCAACCCCACTAACGTCTCGTCCAAATATCTCCTCCTCCACTCCGGACCTCCCTTGATCAGTTCCAAGTACTCCGGAATGAAGGCAACCCCCCTCAACCCTTTTACAAGCTCTTTCTTCGTATCACCTTCACTTAAAATCCTTACCATCGAACTACTCTCAAGCCGGTTCCCATAATCCGCCTCTATGACTGCTTCTGCCTCTCCTTCCCTTATCGTCTCCGCCATATCCACCGCCCTCAAGGTTTTTCCCTCCAAGGTCATAAAAACGGCCTCGAGAAGGTTTGTCTTCCCGACGCCGTTTCCTCCCACTATCAAATTTATGCCTGGAGAGAATGAAGCAGTATATTCTTTGTAATTCCTGAAGTTCCTTATCCTTATTCTTTTTAATATCACCTTATATCCTTATGGGCATTATCACATATTGAAAATCTCCCTTTTCCCTTCCTTTTATAAGACCGGGCTTCAGTGGTTCGGTGACGTTTATTAGTACCCTTTCTTCCCCCACTGAAGAGATACCATCTTCAAGAAATTTGCTGTTGAACGCTATGGTTATAGGACTTCCGTCGTATATGGCTCCCACGCTCTCTCTTCCCTCTCCCACTTCCTTCGACTCGCTTACCACGGTAATAATCCCCTCCTTTATTTCCAATTTCAGTGTGGTGCTCACTATGGAAGCCCTTTTTACTGCCCTTACTAATTCTTCTTTTTCCACCTCTACGGCGTTTTCGAGGCTTTCCGGAATGAATTGTTCATATCTTGGAAATTTTCCCTCTATCATTCTTACCGAATAAGAAAAGGCTTCACTCCCGAACTCTACCCGCCCGCCGCTCTCATCCCTTTTCATATAAATCCTCTCTTCCGGATCGGTGATTCTGGCCAAATTCACCAGGGCCGCGGCAGGGAGTATAAAGGCACCTTCCTCGTTGACCTTGAAGCCGTTCGTCACAATGTATACCGCCAGCCTGTAGCTGTCCGTGCTCACCAGCTTTATTTCCTTCTTTCCCACCTCCATAAGAATGCCGGTTAATGTAGGCCTTTTCTCATCTTTCGAGGCAGCCTTCGATACTATTTGCACGGCATGGGAGAAGGACTTCGCGACTAACTCCTCCACGACCGGTGTGTTTATTTCCGACAGGCTGGGAAAATCGTCGATGGGCATCGTGTACAACTTAAACCTGGACCTTTCACCCTCCACCACCAATTCGTTTCCGGAGAGCTGGATCGTCATTTTTTCATCCGTCATGTCTCTTGTTATCTCCGTGAGGATTTTGTGGTTGACGACACACTCTCCTTCCTCGTCGACGCTCGCTGGACATGAAGTGTGTGTTGACGTCTCTAAGTCCGTGGAGGAAAGGCGGAGGGTTCCCTCTCGGGTTTCCATCTTTACCCCCGAGAGTATGGGCATAACGCTCCGTGAACTCACCGAATACTGCACCATGTGAAGCGATCTTAAGATGTCATCTTTGAGGACGATAAGTTTCATGCTTTCCTCCTGTCTACTATATTCTAAGACTCTTATCTATAAATCATATTATTCGTAGAGCATGTTGAAAGCGTCAAAGATGTTAGACCGACCTGGTAGGTTAAACCGTTCGCAAGAGGACAAAATGCTGAAAACTTGTGGATATCGTTGCCCTCAAAACAACCTTTAGTTCTCATCTCCTCCGCCCTCAAGCACTCGGACCGCGAGAAAAGCGGGTTACTCTTGAAAACTCGCTACTTTTCCACGAAATTTCAACACTGTTTTAGACGGTTGGTGATGCGTTGCACCATATTGTATATCTCCCTCTTCTCCTTCATCATCTCTTTTATTTTCTCTACCGAGTGTATAGCAGTGGAATGGTGTCTCCCACCTAGGGCATTGCTTATGACCGGGAGAGAGGCGTCGGTCAGTTCCCTACAGAGGTACATACAGACTTGCCTCGCGGCCACAAGATGTCGGGACCTGTTGGAGCTCTTGAGTTGTTCGACGGTGATCTTGAACTCCTCCGCCGTTACACGCATTATTTGGTCTATAGTTATTTCCTTCGTTTCCTCGGGGAGGATATCCCTCAACACCTCCATGGCTAACTCTACGCTCAGGGGTTCTTTGGTTAGGTTGGAATACGCCACAACGCGTATTAAGGCTCCTTCCAACTCCCGAATGTTGGAGTCGAAGCGAGAGGCGATGTAATGAATGACTTCGTCGGGCACCTCCTTGTTGTCCAACTCCGCCTTCTTTTTAAGTATGGCGATACGGGTCTCCAACTCCGGCGGTTGAATGTCCGTGATCAAACCCCACTCGAAGCGCGATATCAACCTGTCCTCAAGTGTTGGGATCTCCTTGGGTGGGCGATCGCTGCTGAGTACTATCTGCTTGTTGTTGTTGTGGAGATCGTTGAAGGTGTGGAAGAACTCCTCCTGCATCCTTTCCTTATTGGCGAGGAATTGGATGTCGTCTACGAGAAGCATGTCATTGGAACGATACTTCTTTTGGAAGGAAGGGACATTCTTGTCCCGAATGGCGTCTATATAATCATTGATGAACTTTTCGGTTGAGACATAAGTAATCTTGAAGTTAGGGTATAGCTTCTTTGTATAATTTCCGATCGCGTGCATCAAATGAGTCTTTCCCAGACCCACACCTCCATAGATAAAAAGAGGATTGTAGCACGTCGGGTTCTCCGATACGGAAAGTGCCGCTGCGTGTGCGAAACGATTGCTGGCTCCTATTACGAAGGTCTCAAATGTAAACCTCGGGATGAGATCTCCGGAAGACGAGTCCTCCTCAAGTATGTTGACGTCGAGATAGACGGGTTTTCTCCCCCCTTTCTTTCGACGGTCCTTAAATACCAGTCTAACGTCCTCGAAATCTTCGTAAACCTCTTTCGCCACCTCACGTATAAGATTAAGGTATCTCTTATCGACCCACTCTTTGGTGAATATATTGTTGGTGTAGAGGATTAGGGTAGTTCCCTCCAACCCCTCAAAATGTACGTTCTTAAGCCACATATGGGAAGATTCCGGCGTTCTTTCGTAAATGATTTTCAGGCATTTCTCCCACAGGGCACTTGCTTTTGAGGTCATAGGATCATCCCCCGAGGCAGGAAACGGATCTAATCACAGGGGTATTCTATTATAGGGAGAGAAGGCTCTGCAAGTATGACTTACCTGTATCTGAAAGGAATCTTTTTCCATCCGGCAAGCTCTCCACCAAGCCTAGGCGCTCCAGTTTTATGAGTTCGCGGTAAGCGGTGCTCAGGCTGATTCCCAACTCGGAGGCCACACCGGAGGGCCCTATCTTCTCTAACTCCGAGAGTAGGAAGAGGATGTTGTTCTGCCTATAAGTAAGGTTGTCTGGGACCTCGTGAGACATGCGTGGCGACGTGATCTCGGGAGCAAGGGTCATGCAAATGTAAGTTCCCACACCGGGCTCGCTGGACACTCGCAGGGCACCTCCCAGATCCTCGAGGTTCTTCTGGGCCAGATAAAAACCAAGGCCCACCCCCCTGATAAGGGCACGTTGTTCTTCGGTCGCCGTGGAGTAGCCGGGCTCCAAGGCCAGGTCCAGTCGTGTTATACCCGGACCGGTGTCCGAGACATAGATTCGGTTGAAGGACGGGTCGACGACGATGGTGGCCGTGCAGGGCACTGCGTGTACCAGGTTGTCCACGATCTCTTGAAGAGCGACGGCAGGAGAAGGCGTACCGGCCTCGTCGAGCGCTTCAAGCACGAGGTCCGTGACCCCCTTCCTAAAGTCGGGAAAATCTTTGAAAGAGGGCTCGTGGATTGCGAACCCGTTCCCTTCGGGCAGAGCCACCCTCGTGCGCGGAGGGACGATGAGATGTTTACCTGGACCGGAGCTTTGACCACCCAAGGTTTCACCCCCTTTAAAAGAAGAGAGGAACACACGGAAAACAATCGAGACAAGGGTTGAAAAGATGAAAAGCCCCAGAAGGCATGTGGACAAAGGGTTGAGTTGAATTTGCTGGGCAAATGGGATTCGTGGGGCTCTCCGGAAACCGTTGAGCCTCGTGTAAGGCCGCCTTGAAGTGGTAAAAAAGGATATCCACAATGTTTTCCACACCTGTTGAAAACTGCTGAGCCGCCACGCTTTTTCACCGAAACCGCTTCAATTATAACAATGGACAAACGGGGAAATGAGCAGGATTTTCGGCAACGGAGCTTTGCAGGAACCCACCGGCCCCCGTGCTCCCGGCGGGCCGTGCTCGGTAAACGGTTCTCCCGGATCCACCCGAAAAGGCCCGCCGTCCGGTCAGGGAACCCTCAAGAGAGAAGGAGGGGCTCTTCTCCTCGGCCTGTGCGGGCACGAAAAAGAGGATATCAAAGCCCTACGTCGTCACCTCGAAAAAGGCGCATCCGAGGTGGGGAAAGCGGACGTCGGAGGCCGATTCTTTTTTTCTGGATCATCGATCGGGAGGATGTGCTCCCGACCGGAGGGGGCGACCGTTCCTCCAGGGCCATGGAAGGGAACGCGCATAGGCCCTTGAAGCTCGCTTTGAAAAGGGGCACAGGCTTGAGGCCCGGGGCGCGGATCACATGTGACGGATGGCCGAGTTCAGCGAGATTGAGCAAACCCCCATATATCGACTTCAAACAAAGCTTTCGAAAAAAGTGAGGGGCAGCGGGCCACGGACCGTCAACGGAATAAGCTAAAAGGATTCGAAGGATAGTCTCGGGAAGCACGCGCCCCTTCCGTAGTAAGGGTAAGACGGTGCCTGTACGAAGCGAGCGCTCAAATCCCGAGCGGGCTACGAGAGGACGGCGTTCTTAGGAGTATTAACGGGGTGTAGCACCTGCTATAACAGGCTGCGAACGACCGGTACGGTTGCTTGACACTCTCAAGGGCCGTATATATAATTTTCGTGCTTTTGGAGGAAGAGTTATGAAAAGGACATATCAACCAAATACCAGAAAAAGGAAAAAGAACCACGGTTTCCGCAAGAGAATGAGCACGCGCGCGGGGCGGGCTATCCTTAAAAGGAGGAGATTGAAGGGCAGGAAGAGGTTAAGCGCCTGACCCCATGGAAACCCTGAGGAACAGCCGCGATTTTAAAAAGGTTGTCGAAAGCGGAACCAGGGAAATTTTGGAAAATTTTACCGTCTACCTTCTTCCCAACCCGGAAGGAAGAACTCGCATCGGTATTTCCGTTTCCCGTAAAGCGGGGGGAAGCGTAAGACGGAACCGGATTAAAAGAAGGCTGAGGGAGGCGCTCCGTAAAAACGCCTCCTTTTTACCGCCGGGCACGGATTTGGTGATAGTGGCGAGAGCAAGATGTCACGACGTCGAGTTTGAAAGGATAGAAAAAGACATAAGGGCACTGGGCGAGAGATGGCCGAGAGACAAGAGGGAAAGTTGAGCGGGTTGGCGAGATGGACCGCGATAGCCTTGATCAGGTGCTATCAGGCACTGTTTTCGAGCTGGACGCCGCCCAGATGTCGCTTCTACCCTACCTGTTCTCAATATACGGCCATGGCCATAGAGAAATATGGGCTTTTTAAGGGTGCCGTAAAAGGAGCGCGCAGGATATTAAGGTGCCACCCCTGGAACGAGGGAGGTTATGACCCCCTCCCGGAGGATTAAGATGAGTATCTGGTCGGAGATCTGGAACGGGATAGTCGCCGGACTTAACTTTTTGCTGCAGTTTTTCTACAGGTTCAGCGGCAATTACGGTATAGCCATTATCCTCTTAACCTTTTTGGTTAGGGTGGTGGTACTGCCTTTGACCATAAAGCAGACGCGGTCGATGATTGCCATGCAGAAACTGCAGCCGGAGATACGGAAACTGCAGGAAAAGTACAAGGACGACAAGGAGAAACTCTCCCAGGAGATGATGAAATTCTACAAGGAGAACAAGGTCAACCCCCTGGGCGGGTGCCTACCCCTCATATTACAGCTCCCGGTTTTTTTCGCGCTGTTCACGGTATTGCGAAAATACCTGCTTACGCCGCCAGTAAGTATAGTGGGGAAGACTTTCTCCGTATTTAATGGCCTGGGTGTACTGGGAAGAGAGGTCCTCGGAGGTCTGCCAAAGCTCAAACAAGCCAGCTTCCTGTGGATGGGAAGCCTTGCCGACACGACCAGGATAGCAGATCCCTATTTCGTGCTTGTTATATTACTTGCAGCGTCTACCTGGTATTCCCAAAAGCAAGTGATGACAGATCCTAGACAGAAGAACATGATGATAATCATGCCGCTTTTCACTGCGTTCATAGGATATTCGCTGCCGGCGGGCGTGGCCCTTTACTGGCTGGTTACGAACGTGCTGCAGATAATCCAACAGTTTGGTATCGAATATTACGAGAAGAGGTTTGGCAAGGGCGAAGAAAAGCTGCGAGCGACGGCAAGGACGGAGGAGGCACGGGCACAAGCCGGGAAGAAAGCAGCAACGTCGGCAAAACAAGCACTAAAAGGGAAAAAGGACGATAGGGCAGGCGAACGGAGCAAGCAGGCGCCTCGTCGGCCGACTGCCGGCGCTAAGAAGCAACCACGGAGGCCTGCTCAAGCAGGAAAAGCTGCTGGGAAAACGAGCGGAACCGGAAAAGCACAAGTAAAAAGCAAAGAAAGACCGGCAACCCGATCCCAAAGCGGAAGCGGAAAGAGAAAGCCTAAAAGCCCCCCTCCCTCGACGAAAAAGAACGGAGGGGCATAAGAGAGGACGGACTTACTGCAAAGGAATTGATCCAGGATAAAAGGAGACCGAGATGGAAAACGAAGAAAGAAGGGCCACCCCAAAGAGCATCGTTGTGGATATCATGAACTTGATGAACTTACGCACGAGGGTAACCTGCTGGGAAGACGATGAAGAAATACATATAGACATCTGGGGAGACGACCTCGGAATCCTTATCGGCAAAGGGGGAGCCACCCTCCAAGCGCTGCAGGAACTGGTAACCATTATCGTGCGCAGAAACTACCGGGAGACGAGAAGAATTACCCTGGATGTGGAGAGATACAAGGAAAGAAAGAGGAAAAAGTTGAGAGAATATGCTGAACGCATGGCCGAGAAAGCCATCACCACTCGCAAACCCGTGAAGCTGAACCCCATGACCTCGAGAGAAAGAAAGATAGTGCATGACGTGCTCAAGGAAATCCCCGGCGTGGAGAGCAGGAGTGAGGGAGAAGAGCCATCGAGAAGGGTTGTAATTACCCCCACGTCAAGCTAAGGGAAGTTGCACGTGAAACGAGGGTATGGTCGAGGGGATGTCCGCAGTAGCTGTAGCAGAACGACAAAGCGAAAACTTCTACCAAGAGCAGGAGGGCTTAGGCGGAAAGGGTCCAATTCCCCGCGAATTGTGCATATGCGTGCACGAGTGTAGAATGAGTCCGGGCAGGAACCTCAACCAAACCTTTAATCTGTTTTTGCCAAAATAACCTTTAAAATATCATAAGACAAAAATCCACAACTTTTGTTTCACGTGAAACAGACGGAAATCAAGACAGCACCTCTCGAACTCTGTGATAAGAGAGATGCCAATAGGCAGAAATAAAAGGCCGAGGTCGGCACTTTATGTGTTTGTGTTGGGTCCGAACCCAATAAATGTACCTGAGAGAGAAGTTTTTGGAGAACAAATAAAAAGAAGGGGACCGAAAGTGCACTAAGATGACCTGCGGTCGATCGCGACCATGATTTTTGCATTGTATGCGTTGGAGGAAACTTCCTTCGGGAGCAGAAAGATTTAAAGGCGCTTGCCTTATTTACGTAAAGCCAATAGGAACGGTCCGGCGAGGGCGCGATTTTAGGTTGTCGTAACAGCGGATTTCTATTACGTGAACCCGAGCGAACATAAAGCAAGGCACGTACGGAACCAGAGGGAAAAGGCGACGGGGAATAAAAGCGGAGATCGGGAAGAAGCGCGTTGTTCGGAAGATGTTGTATACAATGCAAGCGACCGCAAGTGAGACGAAAGGTAAATTGAAGGAGGCCCTGCAAAAACTGGGGTCCAAGCTGTCCATGGAATTTTCCCCGGAGAAAGCGGAAGTCGCCGCTGCTTATCTGGAGGAGTTGATGCGCTGGAATCGGGCATATAACCTCGTGGGCAGAAAGCTGACGGCGGACGACTTGTTGGTCCTTTTCATCGACTCCCTAACCCCTCTGGTTTTCAACGAATTGTTTAGGCAGGAGAAGGTATATGAATATGTAGATATCGGAAGTGGTGCCGGCATGCCGGGAATCCCTCTTTATCTTCTTGGCGGACCTTTCCCCATCACGTTGGTGGAGTCGCAGAGAAAGAAGATAACATTTCTTCGCCACGTCATTCGTAAACTCGATATGAGCGGCGCCTCCGTTTATGCGGGCAGGCTTGAGTCGATGGTGAAGGACGAAGATTATGTGAATAATTATGATGTTGGGCTGGCAAGGGCGGTGATGGACCCCGGACGGCTTTGCCGATTAGCCAGACCCCTCATTGCGGAAGGGGGAAGGCTGGTGTTGTTTATAGGGAGAACGGACGCGGAAAAGGTCAGAAAAGAAGGTGTAATAATGGAGAAATCAGGGTGGCAGCTGGAAGCGGTGAGGTCCACCCAGCGGCTGGTCGGGAGGGATAATTACTTAGCCGTCTTGCGAAAGGCTGCACCCCATGCGAAGGCTTCGAGCGCCGCCCAGAACCGAGCCAACGCGCTCGTCCGGTAGGGTGCGAGAGTCGCGGCCTTTGTTGGGCCATTCTCGGGGAGAAAGGCCTGAAATAGCTTATATAGAGGGGGACATCGGGAACGGCTTTGCTGAGCGGGTTCAAAAGGAGGGCGAGCGAGATCTTTGCTTAAAGCTCGAGAGGAAGGCCTGGAAGAGGATATGTTGGAAAGGGAAGGATC
Organism: Candidatus Solincola quzhuomuensis; assembly: GCA_015711855.1. GTDB lineage: Bacteria > Actinomycetota > Geothermincolia > Geothermincolales > RBG-13-55-18 > Solincola_A > Solincola_A quzhuomuensis. Next base: position 14,745 of record JACVJF010000012.1, read on the forward strand.
TCGCAGGGCCAAGGTCATTGCCATCGCCAACCAGAAGGGGGGCGTCGGAAAGAGCACCACGGCCATTAACCTGGGAGCCTATCTGGCCCTGGAAGGGAAAAGGGTTCTCTTGATCGACCTTGACCCGCAGAGCAATACCACCAGTGGCCTGGGCATAAATCCGGGCATGGAAGGCAAGCAGATTTACGACGTTTTGGTTGATGAAGCACAGATGGAGGAGATTATCGTACATACCTCCACGAGCGGACTGGACCTGGCGCCCTCCTCCCTGCGACTGGCGGGAGCCGAGGTGGAGCTGGTACCCCTGCTGTCCAGGGAGAGCAGGCTGAAAAAGAGCATAGAGCCGGTGAGGGAGCATTACGATATCGTGTTGGTTGATTGCCCCCCGTCTCTGGGGCTGCTTACGGTCAACGCTCTTGCGGCTGCGGACGAGGTGCTCATACCGATCCAGTGCGAATACTATGCTCTGGAGGGACTTGTTCTGCTCCTGCGGACTATCGAGAAAATAAAGGTGTACCTGAACCCCGATTTGAGGATTGGAGGCATCCTTCTGACCATGCACGACAACCGAACCAACATCTCTAGGCAGGTGGTAGAGGAGGTGAGGAGGCAGTATCCCGATGAAACTTTCAGAACGGTTATTCCCAGGAGCGTTCGCCTAGCGGAAGCTCCTAGCTACGGGAAACCCATATATCAGTACGAGCCGTCCTCCAAGGGAGCATTGGCTTACCATGAGTTGGCAAAGGAAGTGATAGGCAATGGCCAAGAAAGGTTTGGGGAAGGGGTTGGGGGCATTGATCTCCTCGAGCACGGTGGCGGAACAGCCCCGGCACGAGATGATTCCGGTGGACAGCATAAAGCCCAACCCCCTGCAGCCAAGAAAGAGATTTAACGAAGAGAGCCTGGAAGAACTCGCCGAGTCCTTGAAGGAACACGGGGTGGTGCAGCCGATCATCGTGCGCCCTTCGGGGACCGGTTATGAACTCCTGGTGGGCGAAAGGAGGTGGAGGGCTGCGCAGAAAGCTGGGTTGAAGGCGATTCCCGCCGTGATCAGGGAAGCGGAACCCTCCGAATGCTTACAGGTCGCCCTGGTGGAAAATCTCCACAGGGACGACCTTAACGGTATCGAGGAGGCGACGGCCTATCGCCAGTTGATGGAGGAATTCGGCCTAACTCAGGACGAGATATCCAAAAAGATAGGCAAAAGCAGGTCGGCGGTGGCCAATGCGTTGCGATTACTTCAACTTCCAGTAGAGATTCAAGCTTCTGTGGTCGCCGAGGAAATAACGGCCGGCCACGCCAGGGCGCTACTGGCCCTCCAGGGCGACCCTTACCAAACCGTCCTCTTGCAGAGGATAATCGAGGAAGGGTTATCGGTTAGGGAAACCGAACAGCTAGTGCGCAGGCGCTTGGGGGGAATGGGCGCCGAGGAGAAGAAGGAAAAGCCCAAGCACCTCACCAGGTATGCCGACCTGCTTTCCGCCAACCTCCGAGCTAAAGTCAAGGTGGTTCAGGGAAAAAGGAAAGGGAAGATAATCATCGAGTTCAAAGGGGAAAAGGATCTCGACCGCCTCATGAGAGAGATGGGGGTGGAGCCCGGACAAGAAGGGGCAGATTAGTGTGTCGCGATCGCCGGATAAGCGTATATTGACGTGCTTTTAAGAATATTTTTCCAGGGCCAGTTCGACCAGGCGCCCCACCAACTGCTTGAAATCCATTCCTGCGGCCTCCGCGGCGAGTGGCAGGAGGCTCGATTCGGTCATCCCCGGACTGATGTTCAGCTCCAGCACTTGGGGCGTGCCTGCGTGGTCTACGATTATGTCTACTCGGGAGAGGTTCTGGCACTCCAGGCATCTATGTGCCTTGATGGCTGCCTCCACCACCCTCCTCGAAGTGTCCTCCGGGAGCCTGGCGGGGCAATAGTAATCCGTGGCGCCTAAAGTATACCGGGAATCGAAATCGAAGAAACCGCCGTGGGGAGCTATCTCCACCACGGGAAGAGCCACCAAATCCCTATTGCCCAAGATGCTGACGGCCACCTCCGTTCCCTCCACGAATTTTTCCAACAGCACGCGGTCGTCGTAGTGGAGTGCGGAGCGCACCGCCTCCGGGAGTTCTTCCTCTTCCTTCACTATTCTCACACCAAGGGCAGAGCCTTGAGCTACCGGTTTCACCACCAGGGGAAAGCCAAGTTTTTGGCCGGCCACGGAAAGCGCGGCCACGGCGCCCATCTCCTGAAAGGTCGCTTCGCTGAGGACGAAGAAAGGGGGAGTGGGGATGCCGTTACGGAGAAAAATCTGCTTGGAAAGGGCCTTGTCGAACCCTATTGTGCTGGAATAGACGCCGGGCCCGGTGTAGGGAATGTCGAGTATCTCCAGCAATTCCTGGATAGTACCGTCCTCCCCGAATTTTCCGTGCAAAGCGATGTATACCAGGTCCAGCGGCGTCTTCTTGAGCTTGGGCACCAGGGACTCGTCGACGTCGAACTCCACCACCTCGTGGCCCAATTCGCTGAGCGCCCGGGAGACCCTTCTTCCCGTGCGGAGAGAAACGTCTCTTTCCAAGGACCTACCCCCCATTAGTATGCCTATGCGCATGCTTTTCGACCCCCTAGTCCTTACCTTAGGGTGACCCTTTCGTGTTGCCCGGCAGCCCCAGAGCCCGGGCCAGGGCCACCTCCCTCTTGATTACCTTGGACAAGCGCTTGATTCCCTCCCAAAGCAGGTCCGGCTCAGGGTAACTGAAGTTCAAGCGCAGGCAGTTCTCGCCTCCCCGGTAGGGGAAAAACCCGCTGCCCGGCACATAAGCGACTTTGGCCTCGATGGCTGAAGCCAGCATCTCGGAGGTATGTATGAATTCCGGCAGTCTTGCCCAGACGAAAAGGCCTCCTTGGGGTTTGGTCCACTCGGCCAAGCCCTCCAGAAATTCTTCCATGGACGCCAGCATCACGTTCCTTCTTTCCCGGTAAATCTCGACGAGATTCTTTATCTGGCCTCGCCAGTCCTCCTGGGAAAAATAGAGGTAAGCAACCCTCTGGGTAAAGGAAGATGTGCATAGGTCGGCCGACTGCTTGGCGAGGAGAAGCTTTTCCAGAATGGGGTGGGGGGCGGCCACCCAACCTATGCGCATTCCGGGTGAAAATATCTTGGAGAGCGTCCCGAGATAGATGACCCGGGTCTCGTCCAGGCTTCGCAGGGTGGGGACTGGCTTTCCTTCAAAGCGGAGGAGGCCGTAGGGGTTATCTTCCACGATCAGACAGTCGAAGGATGCGGCCAACTCCAAGAGGCCGTAACGACGCTCGGCGCTCATGGTCACCCCGGAAGGGTTCTGGAAGTTGGGTATGGTGTAAATCAGCTTGGCCTGCCTCCCCTCACGGGCCAGCCCGCGGAGCGTCTCCTCCAGTTGCTCTAGGATCATGCCCTCCTCGTCGACGGGGATGGCGTGGATTCGCGGCTGATAACTCAGAAAGCTGTTCAGGGCGCCGACGTAGCTCGGTGCTTCGGTTATGATATCGTCCCCCGGGTTTATGAAAATTTTGGAAATAATTTCCAACCCCTGCTGAGCGCCGTTGGTCACCATCAAGTCCTCGGGAAGACAAGGCGTTCCCTCCTCGGCCATGATTTTCACCAATACGTGTTTGAGGGGGGCATACCCGTCGGTCGGGCCGTACTGGAGGCTTGCGGCGCAGTCCTCGGACAGGACCTTTTGGACAAGTCGGACCATGATCTCTGGGTCGAAGGCCTGCGTGTAGGGAAGGCCCCCGGCCAGCGAGATGATGTCAGACCGCGCCGTTATTTCCAGGAGATCCCTTATCTCCGAGGAGAGCATGCTGGCCGTTCGCTGCGCGTATTTCCCGCTGAAGGGATCGAGCGTAAATTTGCGCGCCATTCCAGCGAACCCCCGTGTTGAGGACCTCGTCGACCCGCCTTTTGTATGTGTTGTAGTATACCAGCCGAGGTAGAGCCGTTGAAGCCGGCCGAAGGCGGGGAGCATGATGCGGGAGCGACCCTCAGAGGGGCTGGGGGAACGATTGCGGAAGAGGAAGACGCGCTTGCGAAAACGGAAGCTCACGAGCGAGATCGGACAACGGTTCTTACATAAAAACGCGGAGGTCAAGAACGGGTCTCCGGGAGACGATAAAAATAGGGTATGGCCGGGGCGAGAAAGTTCGGTGTGTCCGCCCCGGCCAGCCGCAACAGAGGCCAGAGGGCGAATGCCCTTACGTGAGGGTGCCCGGCTCGAGCCCATGAGGGAGGCCGGAACCCCCTTGCGTATTGCCGGAAAGCGGGGAAGGCGAAGGACCGAGGAGCAAGGTGGACCACTATGGGCGGTCCCACGGGGGAAAGAGATTCTTTCAACAGCAAAAAAAGGCAAGCCGATCAAACCGATGCCCGGGAGGCGGGGCTGGATATCCTTTTGCGCTATCTCCAGGCTCAGGCGGGTTTGGATTTTCGGCAGTATAAACCCAACTACCTGAAGCGAAGGATCGGCGTGCGCATGCGGGCTACGGGTTGCAGCGATTATCTGCAGTACAGGCAGTTCGTGCGACAGAACCCCGGAGAGATCGGGCGGCTCATAAACGATCTTACCATAAACGTGACCGAGTTCTTCCGCGATGTCGACGTCTACGAGGCCATCAGGTCGAAGGTGATTCCGGAAATCCTGGAGTTTAAGAGAAAAAGCGGGTCTTTCAGCATCAGAGCGTGGAGCGCCGGCTGCGCGACCGGAGAGGAACCCTATTCGCTTTCCATATTGTTCCAGGAACATATAAGGCGGGCCGGGAAAGAGGAACCGTGGATGCTTAGGATAACCGCGACCGACCTGGACGACAAGGCCATCATGGCGGCCAAAGAAGGGCATTACGAGGCGGTGAAGCTACTCCCGGGGATGAAGCTCGGGGACTTCTTCGCCCGCAACGGCGACGGGTACCGGGTGACGGAGGAAGTGAAGAGGCCGGTGCGATTCCTCATCCTGGATATTATGCGCAAGCCGCCCCTGCGCCATCTGGACCTGATTTTGTGCCGTAACGTCCTCATATATTTCGAGAAAGACAAACAAGAACACATACTCCGGATCTTTCACCAGTGCTTGCGTCCGGGAGGTTTTCTGGTCCTGGGCAAAAGCGAGGCCATCGTGGGATCCAAGGAGAGCGGGTTCGCCCCCTATAGTCGCAAGGAGAGGATTTACAGGAAGGCTTGATGCCGACGTCGGGCAGGGGCGGCGGGAATCATGCGGATGGGAAAAGCGCCGACGGGCTTGAGGCCGGCATCACGGAAAAGCACCGGGAAGGAAGATGACGAAGTTCGACTATAGGGATTGGAGCAAACCGCGAAAGCCGAGCCTCGTGACTATTCCCGAGGATGCTTGGAGACGGGAAGGAAGAACGGCGGGAGAAATATAAAACTATTGCGGAACCTTGCCGAAAAAGCCCATAGCGGAGTCTTGCGGGGTCCGGTCTCCTGCCCGCGGGATAATGAACGGCGGCCACCGTGTCCCGGTCGTGTTTTAACGGAGGTATTCTCATGGACAGAAGACTGGCGGAAACGGTAGTGGGATCGAGGCTGGGTTCGGCTACCCGCAGAACGGCCCTCGTGGCGGCCGCTGCCTTCGCCGTGCTGTCCTTGGCTGTCTGCGTAGTGGGTATAGCGGCGCTCTCCGCCGGAGCATCCGGTTCCCGCAAGGCCATCAAGGCGGAGAGCCTGGAGGAGGCAGGAAAAGAGATCGATTCCACGCGGCGGGTGCTGGAGGGAGCTCTGCCGGCGTTGGTCACCTTTCTTTGTCTTGAGGTCGTCTTGGGCGCCCTGAGCGCGGTCATGATGTACCGATGGCTTACGGGAACGGTGAGGGAGATCACCTGGCAGGTCCAGCAGGTCTCGGCCGGGGATGGGGATCTTACTCGGCGCATAGACCTTCGTGACCGCGCCGCCTTCGGGAGTCTCGCCGATGCCATCAACGCCATGATCGGGGCCCTTCAGGGATCGGTGGCCGAGATTAGCAGGATCGCGGGAAATCTCAACAACAGCGCCGAGCAGATGTCCGCGGTCATCCAACAGATGAATGCCTCGAGCCAGGATATCTCAAGCACCATCGCCCATATCGCCAAGGGGGGCGAGGAACAGGCGCGAAGGGTCTTGGAGACGTCTCATTCCATGGAGGTCATGAACGCCTCTATTCAGGAAATGGCGGAGAAAGCGGACCTGTCCAACCAGGCGGCCATGGAGGCTATAGAGATCGCCCAAAAGGGCGCCGAAGCCGCCGTGGAGACAGCGGATGCCATGGAAATCATCCGTCAAGCAGCGGAAGCGGTTGTGGAAGCGAGCTCCGGGTTGGAGGAACGCTTCATGCAGATCGGCATAATCGTCGACGTCATTACCTCCGTGGCCGACCAGACCAACCTCTTGGCCCTGAACGCGGCCATCGAGGCCGCCCGCGCCGGAGAGCAGGGACGCGGCTTCGCCGTGGTGGCCGAAGAGGTTAGAAACCTGGCGGAGAACTCGCGCAAATCGGCGGAGCAGATAGCCAATCTCATACGAGAGATCGAGGCGGGAGTGAACAAGATGCGGGGAAGCATCGACGCCGCCATGGAGCAGGTCAGGGGCGGAACGGAGATCGTGGAGAGAGCGGGAAGGGCCCTTCAGGAGATAGCGGTTTCCATAGAGAAGACATCTCAATACGCCCAGGAGATAGCGGAGATAACCAGAAAACAGGTGCAAGAGAACGAAGAGGCCTTGCGAGCCATCACCGAGATTGCCAGTATAGCCGATGAGACAGCGGCGTCTTCCGAGGAGGCTTCGGCGACGGTAGAGGAACAGACGGCTTCCATGCAGGAGATGGCGGCGGCGGCAGCTGAGCTTGCCGCCATGGCGGAGAAGCTGAACCAGCTGGTGAGCGGGTTCAAGGTGTGAGGCCGGAAAGGGAAGGTGAGACGATGTTCGAGGGCGGCGGGGAAGAAACGTTGGCCTTAAAGGGGCTCAACAGGCTCGTACTCATGATCACCTGCATTGTCCTGCCGATGGGTATCGGAGGAGGCATCGCCACCGCTTTTGCCGCCGATCGGCTGACTTGGAATACCGCCCTCTTGGGGTTGCTCTTGGGGATCGCCATCGCGCTGGCCGTGTTGGCTACCGCCGCCGTCATGATCATGAGAGTTTACCTTTTGCCCATGCGCCGACTCGGCAAGGTTCTGGCGAGGATGCGGGATAAGGATTTCAGCGTACGTGCCGACGAGGGAAGCTGGCTTCTGAAGGAATTCGCCGCGGCCATAAACGAGCTGGCCGACTCCATGCGGCTGATGCTGAAGGAGCAGGCGGAAACGGCAGATCAGCTGTCGACGGCCAGCGAGATGATGTCCAGCGTCTCCCGCGAGACAACGGAAACATCCCAGGAAACGGCGAACACGATAGCCCAGCTGGCAAGGGGGGCCGAGGAGCAGGTCAACTCCATCATGCAAGCCCAGAGCACGGTGAGCGAGATCGTGGGGGAGATATCCCGAGTGGCGGAGAGTTCGCAGGAGGCCAGCCGCTACAGCATGCAGGCCCGGGATACGGTCCAGAAGGGAGTGCAGGCGGTGCAGCGGGCCACGGAGAAGATGAGGCAGATCAAGGCCACCGTGGACGCTTCCGCGGACGCGGTACGTGAGTTGGGGGAGCACTCCGCGCAAATAGGCCTCATCGTCGACGTGATCACCTCCATCGCCGACCAGACCAACCTATTGGCCCTGAACGCGGCCATCGAGGCCGCCCGCGCCGGAGAGCAGGGACGCGGCTTCGCCGTGGTGGCCGGAGAGGTGCGCAACCTGGCCGAGGGATCGGCCAAGGCCGCCTCACAGATTGCCAATTTGGTGAGGGAGATACAGCGAGGCATAGAGAAGACCATAGAGGGCATGGAGGGAGGAACCCAGGTGGCCGACGAGGGAAACGTGGTCGCAGGGGAAGCCCATGCCATGCTCCAAGAGATAGACGAGGTGTCCAGGAGCATTGCCGAGAGGGTTTCCGCAATATACGAGGCCACGCAACAGATATTCGAGAAGAGCGGCAAGGTGGTGGAGGCCATGAACAACATCGCCGGCATATCCGAGGAATCGGCGGCTTCCACCCAGGAGGTATCGGCCTCCATCGAGGAACAGACGGCGGCCATGCAAGAAGTAACCGCGGCGGCGCAGGAGTTGGAGGAGATAGCCACGAGGCTGCGCTCCCTGCACCAGCAGTATCGGATATAGGCCTACGTCAATTGAGGACCGGGGACGGTTGGGATATAGTGACCGTAGGGGAACGGTGGCCGGCCGGGAGGAGATGATCATGGCGGATGATGCGAAAACGGCGGAGGAAATACAGCTGGTTGTCTTCAGCCTGGGCCGGGAGGAGTTCGCCGTCGAGGTGACCCAGGTCCGGGAGATCATCCGCATGGAGGAGATAACCAGGATGCCCAAGAGCCCCTATTTCGTGGAGGGCATCATCAACCTGAGGGGACAGATCATAGCCGTCATAGACCTGGCCAAAAGGCTGAACATAGATTCCGGGGAGAGGGGCGCGGAGACCCGCATCATCGTCGTGGAAGCCGGGGACGTCAAGGTGGGGATGATCGTGGATTCCGTCTCGGAAGTCCTAAGAATTGGGGCGGACGCGGTGGAGCCCAGCCCCACCATGGCCACCGACGTCTCGGCGGCCTTCTTGCAGGGGGTCGTGAAGCACGACAACAGGCTGATAATCCTGCTCGACCTGACCAAGGTCCTTTCCCTGGAGGAGATGGCCAGTCTGGGGTTTTAAAAAAAGGCGAAAACATACGATATATATAAAAAGGTGAAAGGAGGAAAATATGGCGCCTACCGTGCTGATCGTCGACGACGCGCTGTTCATGCGCATGATGATCAGAGACATACTATCTAAAGACGGTTTCGAGGTGATCGGCGAGGCGGAAAACGGCGTGGAAGCCGTGGAGCGGTACAAGGAAATGAGGCCGGACCTCGTGACCATGGACATCGTCATGCCGGAGATGGACGGCATCGAGGCGGTCAGACAAATAATGAAGATAGACCCCAACGCCAAGATCCTCATGTGCAGCGCGATGGGGCAACAGCCGTTGGTGGTCGAGGCGTTGGAGGCAGGGGCAAAGGACTTCATCATCAAGCCTTTTCAACCTTCCAAAGTCATCGAGGCGGTAGAGAAAGCCCTCAAGAGCTGAGCGACGTCTCCCCGACAGGGGAGGAGGTGAGCCGTTGCCCCGTAAGATAAGGGTGCTGATCGTCGACGATTCCGCCTTGGTGCGCAAGCTCCTGAGGGACGTGATATCCGCCGATCCGGGCATGGAGGTGGTCGGGGTCGCCGCCAATGGAGTGGAGGCCATCCGCTCCGTGATCGAACTACAACCCGATGTGGTCACTATGGACATCAACATGCCCGAGATGGACGGCCTCAGCGCGCTGGAATACATCATGCGCAAGAACCCTCTCCCGGTGGTCATGCTTAGCGCTTTGGCTCAGCGGGGCGCCGCCGCCACGCTGAAGGCCCTGGAGTTGGGGGCGGTGGATTTCATCGCCAAGCCGTCGCACTACCCGTCGGCGGTCAGGGAAGTGCGCGAAGAGGTGATCATGAAGATAAAGACGGCTTATGCCGCAAGGAACCGTATAAGCAGGGGCTATCCGAGATTGAGGAGCAGGGGCAAGACGATCTCCCTGAGCAAGGAAAGCGAAGGGGGAAAGATCGTGGTCATCGGAGCCTCGGCGGGGGGCCCACGCGCCCTGTCGGAGATCATGCCCATGTTCCCGCGGGACATCCCGGCGGCCGTGCTCATCGTGCAGCACATGCCCCATGTGTTCACCAAGTCTTTTGCCGCCAGGCTGGACAGCATCTCATCTTTGCCGGTAAAAGAGGCCGAGGACGGAGAGAAGATCAGCTCCGGATCGGTATTGGTGGCCCCCGGGGGGAAGGACTTGATCGTAAACCCGGACAAGGACGGTGTGGGGCGTGTAGTTCTTATGGATTCCGGAGCCCGCAGCGGAGCCACACCGCGTATCGACACCACCATGATCACCGCTGCAGAGACCTACGGCCCCGACACCATCGGCGTCATCATGACCGGAATGGGCTCGGACGGGGCCAAGGGTATGGAGAAGATAAAGGAAGCAAAGGGGAGCACCATAGCTCAGGACGAAGCGAGTTGTCTGGTGTTCGGGATGCCCAAGGTGGCCATAGAGCGAGGCCATGTGGACTGGGTGGTTTCTTTGGAGAAGATCCCGGAAAAGATCATGGAGCTACTGTAGGTCATGCTCACCGGGAGGCATCGGGGTGTTCGTAAATGGACATGGACGTCTCGCAGTATAAAGAACTATTCATAAACGAAGCCCAGGAGCACCTGGAGGCCCTCAATCAATCCCTGGTGGATCTGGAAAAGGACCCGGGAAACCCCGACGTGCTCACGGAGATATTTCGATCTGCGCACACCCTGAAGGGCATGTCGGCAACGATGGGGTTTGACCAGCTGACCGAGCTGGCCCACGAGATGGAGAACGTGCTCGACGGTTTGCGCAGCGGGGACATAGAGGCGTCTACCGAGATCGTGGACCTCCTATTCGGGTGCTTCGACCTCTTGGGCGCCATGGTGGCGGCCATCGCCGAGGGGAGCGCCCAGCCCATAGACACCCAACCGGTCATCGATGCCTTACGGCAAGCATACGGTGGCGGGAGCCCCACCTTTGTGCCCCGCAAGGCGCCGTCCGCCGGCGTAGAGAAGGAAAAGTCTGAGCGCGAGGCGGAGTCGCCCGTACCCGTTCCCCAAGAACTCGGCGGAGAGGAGGAGTTGCTGCGCCTGCGGGTGACCCTGGATAGGGATTGCGCCCTTAAATCCGTGCGGGTTTTCATGATCTTCCGGAAGCTCTCGCAGTTGGGGAGGGTTGCCGGGTCGCGCCCCTCTATGGAAGACCTGGAAGACGAGAAGTTCGACCGCTCATTCGAGGTTTTCCTCATGACCGCCACGAAGAGGGAGGAGATTCGCAAGGAACTTCTGGCCATCGCCGAGGTCTCTCAGGTGGAGTTCCTGGAGGAAGAGGAAGCTTCCGGCGCGGAAACGGAAGAGGAACCCTCTAGGCCGGAGGAGATCGTCACCATATCTTCATCCAAGGAATCCGGCGCGGGAGCCGCCGTCCCCCTGCGCACGCAGAGCGTAAGGGTCAACATCTCGAGGCTGGACAACCTCATGAACCTCATAGGAGAGCTGGTTATAAACCGCACTCGCCTTCAGGAGATCGCCTCCTCCTACAACATACCGGAGCTCAAGGAGGCCCTGGCACAGACGGCACGCCTCACCGCCGACCTTCAGGATGAGGTGATGAAGACCCGGATGGTGCCCGTGGAGCATATCTTCAATCGGTTCCCGCGCATGGTTCGGGACCTGGCCAAGAACCGTGGCAAGGAAGTCGATTTCACCATGGAAGGAAGGGACATCGAGCTGGACCGCACCATCCTGGACGAGATAAGCGACCCTCTTATGCACCTTCTGCGCAATGCGGTGGACCACGGGATAGACAGCCCGGAGGAGAGGGAGGCACGGGGAAAGCCCAGGAGGGGAAGCATCAAGCTGGCGGCGCGCCGCGACCGCAACTACGTTTCCATCGAGGTGTCCGACGACGGCCAGGGAATCGACGTACAGAAGGTTTGGGAGAAAGCGGTGGCGGCCGGACTGCTCTCTCCGGAAGACAGAAGGACTCTGGGCTCCGAGGAGGTGTTGCGACTGTTGACCGCCCCCGGCTTCACCACGACCGACGAGGTGAGCGGGGTGTCCGGGCGAGGAGTCGGGCTCGACGTGGTGCGGAGCAAGGTGGAATCGCTGGGCGGGATGTTGGTGATGGAGACGGCCAAGGGAGAAGGGACCACGTTCGCCATGAAGCTGCCCCTGACGCTGGCCATAATCCAGGCCCTGCTGGTGAGGGTGTCGGGAGAGACGTACGCCATTCCCCTGGGCACGGTTTCGGAAACCGCGGTAATTTCCTCGCACGAGATCAAGTCGGTTTCCGGCCAGGAGGTGATCTTCCTGCGTGACGAGACCCTGCCTCTGGTCAGACTGGCCAGGTGCCTGGGATTGCCGGAGGATGACGGCCATGGGACCTTCCCGGTGGTGGTGGTGGAGATAGCGCCGCGCAGCATAGCCGTCGCCGTGGACGAACTGCTGGGCCAGCAGGAGATCGTCATCACCAGCCTGGACAAGTTTCTCAAGGGCATAAGGGGATTCGGAGGGGCTACCATATTGGGAACGGGGGAAGTGGCACTTATACTGGACATTCCTACCCTGTTATCCTGATAATGCTGAAATAGACGGGGTTAGGGAAAGGAGGAGTTATGGCCGAGAGGAGAGGGCTGACGCCCCTGCAGCTTGATGCCCTACGAGAGGTGGGGAACATTGGATCGGGCAACGCGGCGGTAGCCCTTTCGGCCATGGTGGATAAAAAGGTGATGTTGAGCGTACCGCGGGCTTCCTTGGTTCCGCTGGTAAAGGTCTCCGATTTGGTCGGCGGCGCGGAAACACCCGTGGTGGGCATCTACCTCCACATCAGCGGGGATGCTTCCGGCAGCATGCTCCTGCTTCTTGAGGAGAACAGCGCTAGGGAACTGGCCCGCCTCATGGTCTCGGGGGAGGGCCAAGGGGAATTGAGCACCATCGAGCAGTCCGCCCTGCAGGAGACGGGGAGCATTCTGGCGGGCAACTACCTGAACGCACTCTCTCAGATGACCGGCATACTCCTCAAGCCTTCCGTGCCCGGTTTCGCCATGGATATGGCCGGGGCCATTATAGATTTCATCCTGGTGGAGATAAGCCAGTCGGAGGATTACGTGCTGGTCATCGAGACGGAGTTCGACGTCATGCAGCACAAGATCAGAGGGCACCTGATCCTGTTCCCGGACCTGGGGTCTTTGGATATCATTTTGGGAAGGCTTGGAGTGAGCGCGGATTGACCGACGGCACCCTGATAGAACAGGTAGTGAACGTGGGGGTGGCGGAGTACTTCGTGACCCATAACCCGCACGTGCTGGCCAGCTATGGACTGGGAAGCTGCGTGGGAGTAGCTCTTTACGACGAGAAGAGGAGGATAGGGGGGCTGGCACACATCATGCTTCCCGATTCCAAGGCCATAAGCAAACCGGGAGGCCCGGGTCGTTATGCGGACACCGCTATCCGAGCCATGGTGGAGGAGATGGAGAGGCTCGGCTCCCGTCGTCGGGACATCAAGGCCAAGATGGCTGGTGGTGCCTGCATGTTCACCATCCCCGGAGCAAAGAACCCTAAAAACCTTCCGGGACCTGCCCTCGGAATGCAGATAGGGGAGAGGAACGTCGAGGCGGCAAGGCGCACCCTCGAGGAGCTCGGCATCCCCCTGGTGGCGGAGGACACCGGAGGTGATTACGGGAGGACCATGCGCTTCGACGTCTCCGACGGACGGGTGACCATAAGCTCCATAAAGCATGGGGTAAAGGAGCTGTGATGGGCGAGACAAGAGGAGAAGGCGTGGAGGTCTCGCGGGAGGCCATAGCCGCCTTGGCCGCTCAAGCGGCCTGCGAGATTCCCGGGGTGGTGGCCTGTCATCAGAGCCCAGTGGAAAGCATAGCCTCGCGGGTGAAGAGGGAATTCTTGCACCGGGGCATCAAGGTGGAGCGATCCGACGGGGCCTACCGGCTCAGCGTGCATCTGAGGGTGGAGTACGGGGTGAACCTACCCTCACTGGCTCGCGAGGTGAGGAGGAAGGTAAAGGAATATGTGGAGGGGCTTACCGACGTCCGCGTGGAGGAAGTGGACGTGGTGATCGAGGATATCGAGCCCCCAGCCGGTTAGTCGAAAGCGCGCGACAGGCACGAGTTCGGTGCTCGGTCGTCACACATCGTCCCCTCCCTCCTCGGGAGGAAGAAAATAGGAAGCCAAGGCCCGTGACAGGGCCTCGTTCATTTCTTGCGGTATGGAGCCCGAAGCCGGCCATTCCACAATCACGCAAGGCATGCGCGTCTCGCGCAGGAGAGGGAAGCTCCTTCCTTCGGGAGGAGAAACGGTACTCTTCCAGGCTTTGGAAAATTCCAGGGCAAGGAGATCGGCCAGCCGCTTTCCCCGTAGGGAAAAGTAGCGCTTTCCCCCGAAGTAGAAAAGCTGTACGTCGCCCCGCTCGCTCTTCCGAAAGCCGATCACGAGATCCGCGCCCTCTTGGTTGGCCAAACGGGCGCGCTCGCTCTCGTTGGGAAGCGGAGGGGTGTGACGGAACACGGTGAGCACAACCCCCAGTTTACTCGCGATATCCGCGGCACCGCTCAGGGCCGCCTCCGTGTCGGCCCCAGCTTCGGTGAGATCCAGGATTACCCGCCTGCCCTCCAGTCCCCGGTCCGAGATGTCCCGGAGTCCCTCGTGAACCACGGCCACGCTGGTTTCCTTCATGACCCGGCGTAGCCTCAGGAGGCAGGAAATGGTGGAAGAGCCGGCGATTCCGTCCACGGGGAGACCCATATCGTGTTGGAAAGCACGCAGGGCCCGGTCGGTTTCCTGACCGAATATGCCGTCCTCTCGACCGGCGTTGAAGCCCAGGCGGTTTAGGTATTCCTGCAGCTGCCTCACGTCGTCGCCCCGGAAGGGGGGTATTCGAAGATAAAGGAACCTGTCTCCCAGACGAAAGGAGGCCTCCACCAGCTCCCGCCAGGTGATCTCGTCCACCCGACCGTCGACCCGCAGACCGCGCTTGGTCTGAAATTCACGGACGGCCTGTTCGGTGCTCTCTCCGAAGCGGGACTCTCTCATCTCCATGTCGAAGCCCGGGGGCGAGAAACCGAGGTCGTGCAGTCGTTTCTGTACGTCGGAAACGGGTAGGCCGCGGTCGCCGCGTGCGATGGGGCGCAACGGTCATTCCTCCTCGTGAACGGGCAGGGTGAATTTGAACGAGGAGCCCTTGCCCGGCTCGCTTTCCACCCAGATTCGCCCGCCGTGGCTTTCCACGATGCCTTTGGATATCACCAGCCCCAGCCCCAATCCTCCCGCCGAGCGGGTCGAATCGGTTTCTACCTGGTAAAACATGGTAAAAAGCCTCTTCTGCTCGTGAAGCGGGATGCCAGGCCCCGTGTCCCGCACCTCGAATTCCACCACCCCCGGCTCCGCTGGCCGTCGGGCGAGCACCGTCACGGATCCTCCGGCGGGTGTGAACTTTATAGCGTTGCTGATCAGGTTTTCCAACACCTGGTGGACTCGCCAAACGTCCACGCTGACCGGGGGGAGCCCCTCTTCAACGTGATGGCTCAGCTCCAAACCTTTTTCCGCGGCCCGGGTCTTATATTCCGAGACGGCATTGACCACCAGCCCCTCAACGGGGGCCGGCCACCTCTGTCCCACCAGCCGACCCTCTTCCAGGCGCGTGATGTCCAGCAGGTCGTTGATGATCTTGGTCATTTGGTCTGCGCGGGCGTTTACGATCTTGATCTTTTCCAACTGCAGGGGTGTGAGCTCTCCTAGTTCGCCGTACTGAAAAGCGTCGGCATAACCTTTGATTATGGACAGGGGAGTGCGAAGCTCGTGGGAGGCAATGGCGATGAAGTCGGACTTCATCTTGTCCAGCACGGAGAGCTCCTCATAGGCTTTTTCCAAATCCTGGTGGCTCTGTTCCACCATGGCCTCCAGGCGCTTTCTCTCGCTCAGGTCGTGGGCTATTCCCACTATGCCGACGAAGCTCCCTCCTCGGAAGAGAGGGGCCGAACTTACCTGAACGGGAATAGGGGTTCCGTCCGAACGGCGCAGAAGGGTCTCGAAGAAGACCTTCTCCCCGCGACGACGCCTTTCCAGCATGCGCTCGATCTTGGCCACCTCCTCGGGCATAACGATGTCTCGCGGCTCTTTGTAGAGCAGCTCGTCCGGGAAGGTCAGTCCCAGCATATCCAGAAGGGTCTGGTTGCAGAAAGTGAACCGTCCCTGGGCGTCCATGGCGTAGAAGCCGTCGTTCAGGCTCTCGATAAGCAGGTTGAGATAGTCGGTGGTCTCGGCCAGACGTCGCTCCAAACGTACGTATTCGCTTACGTCCTCGAAAAGAAGCAGCGCCTCCCTCACGTTGCCCGTTTCGTCCGTCAGCGGATGCAGCCGCACGCGGTGGAAGTAATCGACCCCCCCGACCACTTGGTGCACGCGGGGCTGCTCGAACGCCCTGGCCTCTATGAGCACCCGTCGAAGCACGTGTTTCCAGTCGGCGCGGAACTCCTGGGGCATGATATCCAGGGCGGGAAGCCCGGGCAGCGAGGAGGGATCGATGCCCAAGGTCTTGCTTATCCACTCCTGCATGGGTAGGTTGCACCGCAGCAGGCGGAAGTTGCGGTCCAGAACGGCGATCTTGACCGGCACTCCCTCGAAAAGCCCCGCTTCGCGCTCCGAAGCCTCCCTGAGCGCCGCTTTCTCCGAGGCTTCTTCGGTCACGTTCTCCAGCATGATCAGGAAGGAACCTCCCCATGCGGAGGTGGGAGGAAGCTCCCTGGCCCATACCCTAAAGACCCCTGAGCGGTCCTCCAGAAAATACTGCTCGGAGTGCCGATAAAGCTGCCCGCCTTCCTCCCGCGTTTTCTTCAGATATAACGTCCAGCTCCCGAAGAACGGCGGCAGCAGCGTCTCGTCCAGGCTTTTCCCGGCTTGCAGGACGGATTCCCGGCCTGTCAGCCGGGAGAGCTCTTCTGCCATTCGGTTGGCCGCCAATATCCGCCCCTCTTCATCGGCCAGCAGGGCCGGGTGGGGGAACAAGGAGAGGAAGTCCTCCACGGAGCTCGTGGGCGCTTGCGCCTTGTGACGGCGCCAGGCGGGGCTCGATAAAACGAATACGCCCAGCAGGAAGACGAAGAAGAGAGACGAGCCGGCGAAAAAGACGGCCGCCGACCCCCACCCGAGAGAAGTCGAAACCAGGGAAAGAGCGACCGCGAGGAAGGACAAGACCAGGAACACCCCGACTCCTGCGACCCTAGCCTTGGTCTTCACGGCGCTCTTCCTCCTTGCGGCCGGAGCCGAGCAGTTCACCCCATATCCATCCCCAATACTTGGACACGGCGAAGAGGGCGAAGGTTATGGCGATGGTCATGGGTATGGAGGCCACCAGTATCTTGATCACCAGGGTGGCAAGCGGCTCGGGCTGAGGCAGGCCCCATGCCTTGAGAAGGAGCAGAACCCAGGCTACGGGAAGGGGAAGGATGAAAAAGAAGACGGAGACGAAGAAAAGCCGGTAGTACGGCGGAAGCTCCAATGCCTCGCCCAGGCGGCGGCTCATGACCATCAAAAGCATGAGCATAGTCCCCACCGAAAGGGGTCCGATGATGTAAAGGGCGGAAGACAGGTAAATCATTTTCCCAGCATCAAACGGTAAACCCTGTATATGATCGTGAACAGGCAGAGGCCGGCCAGGGCGGGCCAGACGGCGAACCAGATATAAATGGCCACCACGGATCCGCCCATGGAATATATGAAGGTGCTCGTCCCCATGAGCACGAAGAAGGGAAAGACCAGAAAGGCGTATGTGCGCCCGCCGAACTTTTTCTCCGCCAGTCGGCAGATGCCGTAAAAATACGCCAGCACCAGTCCCGTCGCCGAGGTGTTGTAGAACCAGAGGAACAGGGACGCGGTTTTCCACCAGTCGTAGGATGTCACCCTTCCCCCTTCACGCCAACTTTAACGGATACGTTTGTGGATCAGGAACCACCGGTCCTGCGCCTGCGCTCGTCGAGGATACGCCTCACCTCGGTCAGCAGTTCCTGTTTGCTGAAGGGCTTGGTTATGTATCCTGCCGCCTTCATCACCGAGAGGCCGATCATCTTGTCTATGTTCTGAGTCCTTGCGGTGATAAAGGCGACCGGCGTGTCGTGGACTTCTGGATCGTTCTTGATGCGCCGAAGCACTTCCCACCCATCGATCCTGGGCATCATGATGTCCAAAAGTATCAGGTCCGGCTTCTCGCGGAAGGTCTTTTCCAGCGCCTCCTCCCCAGAAAAAGCCCTGATGGTGGCATACCCGGCATTGCCCAGAAAGAGTTCGATCAGCTCCACCATCTCGCGATCGTCGTCCACGATGAGGATCTTTTCCCCCACCTACCTTCCCTCCCCTTTGCCGCCGGACTTTCCCCTGGGCCCGAATACCTCCATGAAGGCGTCGATCTCCTTTTTCCTGGGCAAGCCGGAGAGCACGCCCTCCCGATCCTTGAAGGGTTCCCCTATCCTGATGCCTTCGTCGGTGATCCAGAACTCTCTTATGGTTTTATCGTGTGAGCTGGCCCGCTGCTTGAGAACCATGACGGCCCTGGTTATCGAGGAGTCAAGCTCCACGTAGCGCAGAACAATTACCGCATCTACCAAATAGGATATGCCGTACTGGGCGGCGGCCATATCCCCGGTGATGCCCGGATCCTCCTGGGTCACGAAGGCCGTAAGCCCGTGGCGGAGCAAAGCGTTGGTGAAGGTGAAGGCTATCTCGCGGAGCTTGACCGGGTCGCGGGCCAGCCTCTCCAGGTGGGATATGGAATCCACAAGCACTCTCTTGGCGCCCAACTCCTGTACCATGGTGTCCAGGAGCCCGCCGGAAACTTGAGCCTGTTCAAAGAAGATCTCCGGGGAGGTGAAAAGGATGCGCACCAGGCCTTTGCTCTCCAGGTCCTGGAGGTCGAATCCCAGGGAAAGGGCATCTCGCAGCAGCTTTTTGGGGAAGTGCTCGAAGGTAATGATAAGCCCCGGCTCCCCGTAATCTATGGCTCCCCGAGAGATGAACTCCAGCCCCAGGCACGTTTTTCCGGTTCCCGGCGGTCCCAACACCAGGGTTACCGAACCCCGGAAGGGCCCGCCGTCCATCATCTCGTCGAGCCGGGCGATACCCGTGGACGCTCTTTCCTGCACTCGGTTATCATCCATCTTCCTACCCCGGCTCTTATTATACACGTTCTCTTGCGTCCTCTTCCCCAAGCGGTGACGGCCTTGCCCAGATCGCAGAGCGCCCTGGCGGCCCTCGACTCTGTTTCCTATATTCTCTGCGCTTGGCGGATCGTGTGTGGCGTCGCTTCCTTCGGATCGAACTTTGAGAGTCGGCCCTTTCGTCCTTCGACCTTGCTCCGGATCGGGACGATAGGGTGACCTCGCCCTTTTTCAACCCCAAGGCGCCTACTGGGACGAGGCAGCGACCGCCGCCCTTCATGCGCCGTGGGGGCTTGCCCCGAGCGTCGCCTGCCCGAGGTGCGTGCTATACTTAGGGTGTGATCGTGCTAAGCGGGGAGCTAGCGGTGCCCTGTACCCGCAATCCGCTATAGCGGGGCCGAATTCCCAACTGAGGCTCTCCGATCTTGAGTATTGCGCGCCGGCAAGTGGCGTTGAAGGCCGGGTCCTGCGCGACGGGAACTTGCGAACCCCGTCAGGTCCGGAAGGAAGCAGCGGTAAGCAAATCTTCCCGGGCGCCGCAGACAAACCTGGCCGGAGCCAACTACCGGTGTAGCGCTTGGGGTCGGGAGTCGAGGGAGGGTGCACGATCACATAAAATATATCTGCCCGAAAATCGAAGCCGGGCACGGAGGAGACGGTTTGTCCCGCGATGTAGCCGGGGGGAAAATGACCTACGTTTCCCTATACCGCAAGTGGAGGCCCCAGACCTTTGAGGAGGTGGTGGGGCAGGAATACGTGACCAGGACGCTGGCCAATGCCCTGCGTAACGGGAACTTCGCCCATGCCTATCTCTTCGCCGGGCCCCGGGGGACGGGAAAGACCAGCACGGCGCGCATCCTGGCCAAGGCCCTCAATTGTGAGGAAGGCCCTACTCCCAACCCCTGCAATCGGTGCGCGTCTTGTCGGGCTATAACCGAGGGCATCTCGGTGGACGTGGTGGAGATAGACGCCGCCTCCAACCGGGGCATAGACGACATCCGGGATCTGCGGGAAAAAGTGATATTCACCCCGGCCTCCTCGCGGGTTAAGGTCTATATCCTGGACGAGGCCCACATGATCACCAAAGAGGCCTTCAATGCTTTCCTGAAGACACTGGAGGAACCGCCGGCACACGTCGTCTTCGTGTTGGCGACCACCGAGCCGCACAAGATGCCCCAGACCATTTTGTCCCGTTGCCAGAGGCACGATTTTCGGAGCGTCCCCGCTTCGCTGATGGCGGACTACCTACGCAGGGTCGTGGATGCGGAAGGCTTCCGAGTGACCGATGAAGCCCTGCGCCTGATAGCCAGGCGTGCCAGGGGCTCGGTCCGCGACGCCCTGGTGACTCTGGAGCAGCTCGCCAGTTACGGTGACGGAGAGGTGGATGAATCCGATGCGGCGGGATTTCTGGGCCTGATCGAGGACGAGATGCTGATCAGCATGGGAAACGCCCTTATATCCGGGGACGCCGGCGAGGTAGTCGAGCTCGTGGAAAGGGCATACGACCAGGGCCGGGACCTGGCCCATTTCGCGGCGCAGGTTCAGGAGCACTTTCGGAGGATATTGCTGCTGCAATACGCCCGGATAGGTCCGGCGGAGTTGGAGGTCGACGAGGTTTCCTACCAGGAGCTGAAGCGCCAGGCTTCGGCTCTCCAACCGGGGCAGGCTTTTCACTTCATATCCTCCCTACGCTGGGCCCAGGAGGAGATGAAGCGCGCTTCCGCTCCCCGACTGGTGCTGGAGAGCGCCCTTATCGCCATGGCCCGGGAGAGCATGGAGGTCGACCCGGATGCCCTTGCCGCTCGCCTGCGTAAAGTGGAGGAAGAAGTGGAGAGGCTCGCAAGGCGGCTGGTGCGAGCCGAGGAGGAGGCACGCACGGCGGCTTTGCCGAGCAGGGAGGCGGAAAGCCCGTCCGGGAGCAGGGAACGGGCTTTGCGGGAGAAAGCCGCCCGCGTAACCGGAGAGGCGACCGGAGAGGGCGATCAAGGGGCGGTCGAGCTTTCACCTCCGGAAGCCGGCGAAAAGGCTCCTTCTCCGCCGGCCCCTATGGATCTGCCCGCGGTGCGGCGCTCCTGGGCAAGAGTGAAGGAGCGGGTGAAGGAAAAGAAAGTCACCACCCACGCCTTCCTGCTGGAAGGGAAGCCTCACGAGATCAAAGGCAGGGAATTGGTCATCTCCTTTCCTCCCGACCGGTCTTTCCATCGCGGGGAGATGGAAAAGGAGGTCCATAGGCGCGTGCTGGAGGAGGCCCTGGAGGAGGTGTTGGGGGTTCGCCTGCGCGTTTCCACTTGTTTGGAAAATAATGGGAACGAACTCGGGGATGCCCCGGCGATTGCGGCACCCGCGGCGGCAAGGAAAAGGGCTTCCCGTGCCGAGCGAAGCGGGATAGGATCCGATCAGTCGGAGGCAGCGTCCGAGGCGGAGAAAGGCGCCGAGCAGGCGGAGATATGCCCGAGTGGCAAAGAAGAAGAGTCCCCTACCCCCACGGGCAAGGGGTCCGAGGCAAGCGAGACGAGCAAAGTGAAACTGGTCGAGGACGTTTTTGGTGCGGAGATGGTGGAGGAGATCAAGCTCCAGGAATAGAGGAGGGCGGCGATATGTCGGAACCGGGAAAGGCCCGGCAGCTGATGACCGGAGCATAGGAGAAGCCGCTTGGATGGGGAGGTCCGAGGATGAACGGGAACCTTCAGAAGATGATGAAGCAGGCCCAGAAACTGCAACGCCAGATGTTGGAGGCGCAAGAGGCACTAGCCGAGGAGCGCGTCGAGGCCACATCGGGCGGAGGTGTGGTGAAGGTGGTGGCGGACGGGCAGCAGAACGTCCTGGAAATCAAGATAGACCCACAGGCAGTGGATCCGGACGACGTGGAGATGCTCGAGGACCTGGTGTTGGCGGCGGTCAACGAGGCTCTTAGGAAATCAAGGGAACTGGCGGAAGAACGATTAGGTGCCTTCACCAAGGGCTTGAAGATACCCGGACTCATGTAGGAGCGTGAATTGCTGTACACCCCTGCCGTAGCCCGCCTTGTAGAGGAACTTTCCAAGCTGCCCGGCGTGGGGCCGAAGACCGCGCAGAGGCTGGCCTTCCACCTTTTAAAGGTGCCCGAGGAGGAAGCCCGCTCCCTGGCCGAAGCCATATTGGACGCCAGGGAAAAGGTCGCCTACTGCCGGAGGTGCTTCAACTTCGCTCAGGAAGAGTTGTGCGAGTTCTGCCGGGACGGCCGTCGAGATCCCTCCCTGGTGTGCGTCGTGGAGCGTCCCCAGGACATCGTTGCCGTGGAGAAGACCGGCGAGTTCCGGGGCCTCTACCATGTCCTGGGCGGAGCCATATCCCCCATCGACGGCATCGGGCCCGAGGAGCTGCGCATAAGGGAGCTACTGGAGAGAGTGCGCAGGGAGGGGATTCGGGAGGTGATCGTGGCCACCAATCCTCGGGTGGAGGGAGAGGCCACGGCCATGTATCTAGCCAACCTCCTCAAGCCCTTGGGGGTGCGGACCACGCGTATCGCCAGCGGCCTTCCGGTTGGTGGGGACCTGGAGTATGCGGACGAGGTCACCCTGGGCAGAGCCCTTAGGGGAAGGCTGGAGATCTAACCTGCTTGACAGCCTGTCCGACCGGGCGTAATAGGTTAAACGGGTCGCCGTGGGTTGAAATATTGGGAAGAACGGAAGAAAACAAGCGGACATGGAAGGGGAAACAAAGCCCAAACTGATCGTTCAGAAGTTCGGAGGGACCTCCGTAGCCGACACGGAGAGGATCAAGAACGTCGCCCGGCGTATATCGGAGACGAAAAGGAAGGGGCACCATGTCGTGGTGGTGATCAGCGCGCTGGGGGACACCACCGACCGGCTAATCGAGTTGGCGCACCGCATCACTCCGCGCCCCCGCGAACGGGAGATGGACATGCTCCTTGCCACGGGGGAGCAGATTTCGGTGGCCCTGCTCTCCATGGCCATGCACGAGCTGGGGCACGAGGCCATATCCTTCACGGGGGCCCAGGTGGGCATCGTGACCGACAGCGCACACACCAAGGCCAAGATCCTGGACGTCAAGGTGGGGCGCATCCTGGAGGAGCTGGAGAAGGGCAGCGTGGTCATCGTGGCCGGCTTTCAGGGGGTCACCCTGGACGACCAGATCACCACCTTGGGCCGGGGAGGGTCGGACACCACGGCAGTGGCTTTGGCGGCGGCGCTGGGGGCGGACGTCTGCGAGATATATACGGACGTGGAGGGGGTTTTCACCGCCGACCCCAGGCTTGTGCCGGAAGCGCGAAAGCTGGAAAGTATTTCCTATGAGGAGATGCTGGAGCTGGCGGCAACCGGAGCGAAGGTCCTCCAATTGCGCAGCGTGGAGTTCGCGAGGAATTACGGGGTGGTGATACACGTGAGGTCGAGCTTTTCGGAGGAAGAGGGAACCTGGATATACGACGGCGAGGAGCGCATGGAAAAGGCCATCATAAGCGGAGTGACCCACGATATAGGGGAGGCCAAAGTGACCATTTTCGATGTCCCCGACCGTCCGGGCGTGGCTGCCGCTCTCTTCCAGGCTCTGGCCGCGGAGAACATAAACGTGGACATGATCATCCAGAACGTCAGCGAGGAACAGAAGACGGCCATATCCTTCACCGTGAGCAAGGAGGACCTGAGGAAGGCGGAGGAGATAACCAGGGCGGTGGCCCGTCGCCTGGGCGCGGGTGAGGTTACCGTGGACGAGGACATCGCCAAGGTCAGCCTGGTGGGAGCGGGCATGCGCACCCACCCCGGGGTGGCGGCGGATATGTTCAGCGCTCTGGCGGAGAACGGCATAAACATCGAGATGATAAGCACATCCACCATAAAGATAAGCTGCGTGATCAGAGCGGAAGACGTGAAGAAGGCGGTGCGCGCCATTCACAAGAAGTTCGGCTTGGATAAAGGCGTGGTCATGAGGGCCTGAGGCGGGAAGGAGCGGAGTTATGGCCGGCGGATACCGTGTAGCCGTTGTCGGGGCCACGGGAATGGTGGGGATGGCCATGCGGGAGATCCTGGAGGAGCGGCGGTTCCCCGTGGATGACTTGAAACTCCTGGCCTCGGAGCGGTCGCGAGGAAGGCGCCTGCCTTTCCGAGGAGAGGACGTCGAGGTGCAGGTGCTGGAGGAGGATTCCTTCCGAGGTGTCGACCTGGCCCTCTTCTCTGCGGGAGCCGAGATATCCAGACGCTTCGCCCCGCTGGCGGTGAGGGCGGGAGCGCTGGTGGTCGACAACAGCAGCGCCTTTCGCATGGATCCGGAGGTGCCCCTGGTCGTCCCCGAGGTGAATCCCCAAGACGCTTTTTCCCACCGGGGACTTATCGCCAACCCCAACTGTTCGACCATCCAGATGGTCGTGGCGCTCAAGCCTCTCCACGAGCGCTCCCCGCTGCGCCGAGTGGTGGTCACCACTTTCCAGTCCGTCTCCGGGACGGGCAAGGACGCCGTGGAGGAGCTCAGGGAGCAGAGCGCTTCCGTCCTGGAGGGAAGAGAACCCGTGGCCCGGGTATACCCACACCCCATAGCCTTTAACTGTCTCCCGCACATAGACGTCTTTCTCCCCAACGGATATACCAAAGAGGAGATGAAGATGGTGGAGGAGACCAGGAAGATAATGGGAATACCCGACCTGCCCGTCTGCGCCACCACGGTTCGCGTGCCCGTCTTCATAGGCCATTCCGAGTCGGTAAACGCCGAGTTCGAGGAAGCCATCGATCCGGAGGAAGCGCGGCGCATACTTTCCGTTGCGCCCGGGGTGGAGGTGGTGGACGACCCCGGAAGCGATCTCTACCCTCTACCCGTCGACGCTGCCGGGAAGGACGCCTGTTTCGTGGGACGCATTCGAGCCGACATCTCCTGCCCAAGAGCCCTGAACTTGTGGATCGTGGCCGACAACCTGCGCAAGGGCGCCGCTCTGAACGCGGTCCAGATAGCGGAGCTCGTTCTGGAGAGCTGAATGGACGGGGAGAGTCCGGGAAGGGGAGGCGGAGAAGGGGAAGGTCGCGTCCCACCATGCTTCTCTCACCCCGGTCGTCCGGCGGTGGCCCGGTGCGTGTCCTGCGGCAGGACGGTTTGCTTAGAATGCGTGCGCCGATACGGATTCCGCCATTTCTGCCCTCGCTGCCTGCCGGATGTCCGGGCGTCCACGCTGCAGACACCCCTCCCATGGGGGTACCACCCGGCTTATTCCGTCCCGGTTTCGATCCCGACCCCCGCCCCGCAACCGCCCGAACCGGCGGATCCCGGCGAGCGGCGCTGGTGGAGGGCGGACTGGAAGCTCTCCGAGGTCGCCGTGGCCTTGCTGCTCATCTTCGGAGTATATAACGCCCTGGGTGTGGCCCTTTTCCTAACGACGAACAACCCGCTTTTTTATAGTTATCTTTCCTACGCCCTTTTTTTCTGTCCGCTGATCCTCATCAGCGCCTGGTGGCTGATCAGGCGCCACGGAAGGACCTGGGAGGAAGCGGGTCTCCGGCTGGGCCAAACGGAAAAGACCGTTCTCTGGGGCTTCCTGGGCAGCGTGGCGGCGCTTTTTCTGAGCTATGCCTCCTTTTTCTTGATCTACGTCGTCTACTACAACCTCGCGGGGAGGCCGCCGGTGACCGAGGAGAGCAGGATGCTCGAGAAGATGAGGGGGGGCGGCCTGGCGCTGGTCCTGGCGGTGGCGGTGGTTCTGGCTCCCTTGTTTGAAGAACTGTTCTTCCGCGGCTTGCTCTATCCCGCCCTTCGCCGCAGGGTGGGGTCCGCGGTGGCGGTGCTCCTTAACGGCGTCATTTTCGGGGCCCTGCACTTCCAGCCCTTGTTCATGCTCTCGTTGATGCTGGTGGGAGCGGTTCTCGCTTATCTTTACGAGAGAACCGGTTCCCTTGTGGCGCCCATGATCGCCCATGCGCTGTACAATCTCTGTACGATTTTGATCACCTTGTTTGCCAGATGGTGATGTCCGAAGGCGGGGTCCGCTTTCTAACGGCAAGACCGAGAATGGGAGGAGAGTAGAGGCAGGGCTCCGGATAAGGCGAAAGGAATGGTTGATGCCATGCGGGCGGAGGGTCTTCGCTGCCGATCCCATCCCTTCAATGTGACGGAATACGTATGTTCCGGATGCGGTGACCGCATCTGCTCGGATTGCGTCGCAGAAGCGGGAGGCCGGCTTTATTGCCGGTCGTGTGCCGGAAAGAGCTCAGGACGGGAAA
Source organism: Candidatus Solincola quzhuomuensis (assembly GCA_015711855.1). GTDB lineage: Bacteria > Actinomycetota > Geothermincolia > Geothermincolales > RBG-13-55-18 > Solincola_A > Solincola_A quzhuomuensis. The sequence goes on from JACVJF010000012.1 coordinate 40,822, forward strand.
GCGTGTCCCGCGGGACGGGCGAGGCGGCCTCTTCAGCCGTAATCAGCGGGGGGCCGGTAGCGGCCAAGGTGGTGGCGAGCTGCGCCTTCCACCCCGGGGTAAGGGCGGTCACCCGCTGCAGCCGGTGTGGGGCTCTGCTCTGCTCTTCCTGTCAACGGCCGGCGAGGGGGAAGAGGTACTGCGAGCACTGCTTCGGGGTCGTTGCGGAGACGGAGGCTGGTACATCTGGGAGTCTTGTGCATATGGGTCGGACCTCGGGGGGCTTTCCGACCCCTGCGCCCTGGAGATTATGGCCGGGCCTTGCCTTCCTGCCTGTGCCCTTTGCCCTAAGCGGGTTGATGACCTACATGATGCGCCAGGGTGAGGAGGTTTCCGTGGGAGCGGCCCAGCTGCTCATAAGCATCCTTCTTTATTCCACCACCCTGGGGTTCGCTTTTCTGGTCGTCAGCCCCTATGGTGACATGTGGAAAAGGCTGGGTATGCACACTAAAAATCTTTCCGCCGGTCTGGGCTTGGGGATTATCGGGGGATCCCTGACCTTCTGGACCGTCACGGCCTGCGGATTGCTCTCGCAAGGCCTCTTGCAACACGTCAGCTGGTTCGAGGAACGTTTGCGCAGCTTTTTCGACGTGAACGTCAAGAACACCTCCGGCCTGGACCTGCTCGTGGCCGGGCTGGTGATAATCTTGGCCGCGCCCGTTTGCGAGGAGATATTCTTCCGGGGTTTCCTCTATCCGGCGATGCGGCGGGGCATGGGGCTGTGGACCGCCGCCCTTCTCAACGGGCTGCTCTTCTCCGCTTTCCATTTCAGCCTGTTCGGCCTCTTGGGAAGGACCTTGGCCGGAGCCCTTTTCTGCGTGCTCTACGAATACACCGATAATCTATGGTCGCCGGTGGCCGCGCACCTCCTTAACAATTTCGTGGCCTATTTCCTTCCTTTGGCGGCGATCTGGAGCTCTTGAGGGTATGCTGTCGGATCATGCCCGGGAAGGAAAAGAGCGCTCGTGGGACGCGAGGCCGTCGGCGGGCCGAGTGAGGGTACGGGACGAAGATCTGGGCGATCATAATTTTCGGTCTGTGGGGCGTGACGCCCTGCTTAGCGAGTGGCAGGCAAGGAAATTATCATAGGCGCGAGGAAGAGATATAACGATCGATCAAGGGTGGTCGCGAGGAGGACAGAATCCATGAAGTGCGCAGCTTGCGGTGGGGAGAATCGGGACGGAGCCCTTTACTGCATGGTGTGCGGTTCACCTTTAGGAGGAGACGACCGACCTCCCCGCGACCGAGAAGGTCTGGAGCCCGAAGCGGAAGCGGAAACGGCCGCGCGGGGATTTCGGGTGGTTTCCCCCGGAGGGTTCGTTTTCGGAGGCGGCGTGACGGAACCCTCAAGGGTGGAGGAAACTCGTGCGCATGGTGGTTCTGCAGACGAGGTTGCCGATGAGACTCCCTATATTCCGCCGGAGACGGACTTTCCTCCCCCGCGACAGGAGGTGGAGACGTCGCCGTTTCCCGCCACCACCGCGGGGGCAGAGAAGCTCGCGGAGACGGACGTCACCCAGTCGCTCGAACCAGTAGTGGAAAAGGAAATGATATCCCGCGTTTCCCGGGTGATGTGCCCCGAGTGCTACGCGTCCAATCCGGAGTCCAACCGTTTTTGCCATGAGTGCGGGAGCCCCCTTCCCCTGGCGTCATTGCGCCGGGGCACGGAGGCGACCCATGCCCCACGCCCCGCTTATCAAAAAACGGGGGTGTTGCAGGCCACGGCGGCCGAGGTGTTCCCGGAAAGAGCGAGGGTACACGGCGAGGAACAGCGGGGCACTAAGGCCCGGGGCGCAAGAAGCTTCGGCCCCGCTGACGCGTTGGCGCTCCTGGCCGTGGCCGTCGGGTCGGCGGCCATGGTGCTGCCTCTCTTCCTGAAG
>JACVJF010000013.1 GCA_015711855.1 Candidatus Solincola quzhuomuensis
CCCCTATACGCTTCTCCCGGTCCTCCCTCTCCGCCCGCAGGGCACGCTTTTCCGCCTCCACAGATTCCAGGTCTGCCTGCAGCTTTTCCCCTCTCTCCCGCTCCCGGTTCAAGCCTTCCGCAAGGGCCTTCATACGCTCCTCTTCCCGCTGTAAAGAGCGGCGCAAATCCCCCTCCCTGCTCGCAGCTTTTTCCATCTCCTCAGCCAGGGCGCCCAGTTCACAAAGGAGCGCCCTCTCCCCATCCTCGGCCCGGAGCATATCGGCTTGCGCCGCAGCGTATTCCTGCTCCAGAGCGGAAAGCCTGGCTTTGAGCTCCTCCCGACGGGAGGCCCATTTCTCCCCATAAGAAACATCCCCGAGAAGGGCGGCGAAGAATTTCAACCTCTCCTGACCCAGACGGTGGCAGGAGCGCAACCTCTCCCCCAAAGAGAGCAATCTCATCTCCCGCCGGTGGCATCCCTCGAGAGTCGCTCTCAGCTCCCGCAGCCAGCCTTCCAGGAAGGCCTGCCTCTCCTTTCCAGCCCTGACTTGCTCTTCGACCTCTTCCGCCTCCCGTAGCAGCTTTTCCTCCTCCAGGCGCCGGTTTTCCCACTGGCCCCTCAGTTCCTCCAGCTCGGCCACCAGGATCCGGATGGAAAGATCGCGTATCTCCGATGCCAAAGACTGGTATTCCCTGGCCTGCTGGGCTTGTCTTTCCAAGGGACGAAGCTGTTTATTGACCTCGGAGATTATGTCCCTTATGCGCACCATGTTCCGTTCCATGCCCTCCAGCTTGCGGAGAGCTTTCTCTTTGCGGCGCCTGTGCTTCCGCAATCCGGCGGCTTCCTCGATGAAGGCCCGCCGGTCCTCGGGACTGCTGCGGATGATGGCCTCCAGGCGGTTCTGGCCGACTACCGCGGTCAGTTCCCTGCCCACCCCGAGGTCGGAGAGCAGTTCCTGTATATCGGCCAGGCGACAGGGAGCGTTGTTGAGCAGGTACTCGCTCTCCCCGGAGCGGAAGATGCGGCGGGTTATGACCACCTCGGGAAATCCCAGCGGTATCCCGCCCCGGACATTGTCCAAGACCAGGGAAACCTCGGCCATGTTCATGGCTTGGCGGGTGGCGCTCCCGGAGAAGATGACGTCCTCCATCCTGCTGCCCCGCAGGTTGCGGGGACTCTGCTCACCGAGAACCCACATGACGGCATCGGCTATGTTGCTCTTGCCGCTGCCGTTGGGGCCGACGATAACCGATATCCCCGGCTCGAACTCCAGGGTCACACGATCGGCGAAGGACTTGAAACCGCGAGCGGTGAGGGCTTTCAGGTACATACGCTACCGCTTCTCCTTTGCTCCCTAAAAGTAAATTTTTATTAGTTTTCTCTGCCCGCTCCGGTTTACCCTTTAGAAGAGCGCCGTACTTTCGCCCTTTACTTTCCCGTGAGGTAACGGTCCCCTTTTCTTGGCCAGGATCAGAAGAAACCCACTCCGACCGTTCCCGGACCCACGTGGGAACCGATAACCGGGCCCGTCTCGTTCCAGGTTATCTCCTCGGGGTCGCAGTTCAGGGCGCCCTTCACCTTCTCCATAAGCTCGAACATACGGGCCTCATCCCGGACATGAGTCAGGCCCACCCGCACCCTTCTTCCTCCGGCCCTCTCCGCCGCCAGTTCCACCAGGCGGTCCAGCGCCTTGCCCGAGCCCCTTACCTTCTCCAAGGCGTCGATGGTCCCGTCGATGTAGAGAATGGGCTTGATGCGCAGCATGGAACCCATGAGGGCTTGAGCACCGCCGATCCTACCCCCCCGATGGAGGTATTCCAGGGTTGCCACCATGAAAAGAAGGCTGCTCCTCTTGATCTTTTCCTCCACCATGGCCACCAGGTCGTCCAGGCCCAGGCCCGCGTCCCTTCCTTTGACCAGTTCGTCCACCAACATGGCCAGCTGGATCCCGGTAAAGCGGGAATCGACGATGCGGATGGGATAATCGCCCATTTCCATGGCCGCCGAGCGGGCCGATTCGCAAGTACCGCTTATGCCCGCAGATATGTGTATGCTCACCAGCGAATCGTACCGCTGGGACATCTCCCGGTAGGCTTCCAGAAATTCCCCCGCCGAGGGCTGAGAGGTGGTGGGAAACGTACCTGGCTGTTTGAGGAGCGCGTAAAACTCGTCATTTTTGATATCGATCCCCTCGCGGTAGGACTTGCCTTCCATAATCACCTTGAGCGGGACCACCTTGACGTCGTGATCCCTCACGTAGTCCTCGTCGAGGTATGCCGTGGAATCGGTGACGATGCCGATGCCAGCCATGACCGGTCCCCCTTTCCTCTCTCGCCCGGCGCGAAAAGTCGCTACCGGAAGCCCCGGATATTCTATTTTCCTCCTTCATCCCGCCTTAAACAACCGACCGAACCGAAAGCCGTAGATACGGCGGGAAGAAGGATCACATGCAAAAAATATGGACCATGAAAGGCCCACTAGCAAGACCCGCTTTGCGAAACCCGGCGATCAGGCCCTCTCCCCCGGTCCTCCCCACCGCGCCCCTTCCCCTTCCGCCGAAAGGCCGGGCGACCTCACGCCAAAGAGTCCGTTCTCCCCGTCTTCCCTATTCCCGCGGCTTGCTCTCCCGCGATTCGCGGACCGGTCGATGCGGGGACTGGGCCCGCTTTCTTTTCAGGGCCTCCCTCGCCGCCGCCTGCTCCGCCTCCTTCTTGGAGCTCCCGCTTCCCGTTCCCATCTTCCTGTCACCGATATAAACGGTGGCGTAGAAGGTCTTGGCGTGATCGGGACCCTCTTCCCGGAGCCGGTAACGGGGCAGGATTCCCCTTTCCTTTACCACCAACTCCTGGAGCTGCGATTTGTAGTCAAAATCCAGCCTCCCGGAGACGGCCTCCCGCAAGCGGTCGCGGAAGAGGCGCATCACCAGTTCCCTCGCCGCCTGCAGGCCCTGGTCGAGGTAAACCGCTCCGATGATGGCCTCCAGAGCGTCGGATATTATAGAGGACTTATCCGCGCCCCCGTCGGCCTTCTCGTCGCGGCTCAAGAAAAGATATTCCCCCAACCCCACCTCCCTGGCTAGTTCGGCCAGGGAATTCATGTTCACAAGATGAGATCGGATGCGGGTAAGCTCTCCTTCGTCCAGGTGGTAGTAATTACGAAAGAGGTGATCGGATATTACCAGGTCCAGCACGGCATCGCCCAGAAACTCGAGCCTTTCGTTGGTGTCCTCACTGCCCAGTCCGGATTCGTGGGCGTAGGACCGATGGGTTAGGGCCTTGCGCAGCAGTGTCCTGTCCCGGAAGGAAATCCCCAGAAGCTCCTCCACCGGCTCCCTGGGCTTGCGCTTTCTCCGCAGTCTCATGAAGACGCCTCCCCGCCTGCCAGGAGTAGCTCCGTCCTCTCCACCAGGCCCATCTCCACGGCCTCGGTGGCCACGCGCAGCGAGTTCTTTATGGCCAAGGCATCGGAACTGCCGTGGGCTATGATGCACACGCCCCTAACGCCCAGTAGGGGAGCTCCGCCCACCACCCGATAATCCAACTCACTGCGCAGTTTGGCGAGGCACGGCAAGACCGGCTTTAACTCTTCCTCGTCCAGAGAGCTCAGGCTGGATAGCAGCCTTCTGGTTATGAGGGAAGCCGTCCCCTCGATCACCTTCAAAGCCACGTTGCCCGTAAAGCCGTCGGTCACCACCACATCCGCCCTGCCCGCCGCCAGGTCCCTGCCCTCCAGGTTGCCCACGAACTCGATCCTCTCCTCGGCGGCCAGAAGTCCGTAAGCCTCGCGAGCCAGCTGGTTGCCCTTGGTCTCCTCCGCGCCTATGTTCAGGAGGCCGACCCTGGGCCTCGCCATCCCGAATCGCAGGGAGGCGTAAGCGCTTCCCAGCAAGGCGAATTGCCTTAAGTGCTCCGGACGGCAATCCGCATTGGCCCCGGCATCCAGGAGAAGCACGGGCATTTCCGGCGGGGGCAGCACCACCCCCACCGCGGGTCTTTTGGCTCCCTTGATCCTTCCCCAGGTCAAAAGCGCCGCCGCCATAGCCGCCCCAGTGTTTCCCGCCGTGACCATAGCCTGGGCTTTTCCATCCCGGACGGCCATCGCCGCCTGCACCAGGGAGGAATTCTCGCGGCTTCGTACCGCCAGTGCTCCCTCGTCCTCCATGCCGATGGTCTCCGGGGCGTGGATCACGGGAAGCGATCCCCTTCCCAATCGTTTCATGTGCTCGACAAGAAGGGGCTCGTCCCCCACCAGTAGAACCCTTATACCAAGTTCGTCGCGGGCGTCCAGGGCTCCGGAAATCGTGGCTTCCGGGGCATTATCCCCACCCATGGCATCCAGGGCGACCACGATCTCGGATCCGCTCATCGATGGTTATCCCCGTTAATCCTCTACCGCGCCGTTTCGCCGAGCGGCGGCATCCGGCGTCGTCTATTCCGTTTCCAGGACTTCCCTGCCGTTATAGGTACCGCAATTGGGGCAGGCCCGATGCGGGAGCTTCAGGGAGTGGCATTGGGGACATATGGACCTGGGAAGCGGTCGGGCGATCCACCGCGAACGCCGGGAGGCGGTGCGTGACCGGGACTTCTTCCGCTTGGGTACGGCCATATCTACCTCCGCGCCTGTTCCAGGCCTAACCTTCCATTCCAAATTCCAATCGAGTATAAATAGCTACCGGAACCCTGGTCAAGGAGCCGCGGGTACCGGCAAACGCCGCATCCTTCTTCTCCACGGATCGGAGGAGCGCCCTCGAGTCCGAACCGCAAACCGGCTAATCCGATGGCAGCCGATCGGATCCTTCGTCCAGAAGACGGCGCAGGATTTCCAGCCTGGGATCCACGAGATCCACACGGCAATCGCAGGTGGAGACGTTGAGGTCCGTGCCGCAGTACGGACAGATCCCGCGGCAATCCGAACTGCAAAGGTGTTTTATGGGAAGGCTCAGGAGCACGGCGTCGTTCACCAACACGTTGAGGTCGATCATACCCTCCTCGATAAGGTACTCGTCCTCCTCCGGAACTTCCACTTCCCGCGGTAGGGGCTTCCCTTCAGGGGTGGCCGTCCCTAGGCCCGGACGACGGTAGAACTCGTCAACCGGGATGTCCACCTCCTGTCGGTACTCGCCCAAACACCGCGTGCACTCCAGAGCTATGGAACCGCTCATGCGGCCCTTGACCCGTATTCCGTCGGGGCTGCTCTCCAGCCAGAAATCGAGCCTCAGGCCTCCTCGGTCACCCCTTTCGAAAAGCCCCTTGTCCCCCACTCCCACGTCTATGTCGGCGAAGAACCTCTCCCTGGAAAAGAGCTTCTTCATGAGGCTTTCCACGGGCACCTTGAGAAGGCGGGAATCCAGGACGTCTCCCGACGCCTTACCGCCGCTTGAACCGGGCTCAGGCCGGCCTACCTTTCTCTTCATAAGCCTCACTCCTCAGTTCTAATGTGAGGCATAACCCTCACCGTTGCAAGGAGATTTCCCCGCCGAGCGCTTATCCCCCGCTGGCGGGAGCGCGCAGGCATAAGAAAATGCGGGAAACCTTCTCCCGCACGACATTTCAGAGGTACGGCCTTCGGGTGAACCGCGGCCGGAGACCGGGTCAGTCCAGCTCCAGCTCCTCCTTCTCCCTATCCTCCCCGCCGCGACCCTGCAGTCTCTCCCGGGCGCGTTTTATGACCTCCAGGAGCTTATAGCAGGTGACCTCGAGGTTGGCCAATCTCTCGTCAGCGTAGTCCTCCGCTTCCAGACGGATCTCCCTGGCCTGGGCCTGCGCCTCCTCGACGATCCTCTCCGCCTCCGCCCTGGCCGCCTTGATTATCTCCGTCTCCTCTATGAGCCGCCTTCTCTCCTCTTGGGCTTCCTCCCTTATCCTCTCGGCCTCCTTGCGGGCCTCCTCCATGATCTCCTGCTTTTCCTTGACCATCCAGCGGGCTTGCTTGAGCTCCTCGGGAAGCGAGCTGCGGAACTCGTCCAAGAGCTCGAAAAGCTCCGCCTCGTTGACCATTACCGATGAAGAGAAGGGAACGTGCTTGCTGGATACGATCAGATCCTCGATCCTGTCCAGTTGCTGAAATACGTCCATCTAGCCCTCCCCCTTTTCCGCAAGGCTAAATTTCTTCTTGAACATCTTTATCAACTCATCTTCTATATTTTCGGGAACCAATCCTTTTACGCAACCCCCGTAGCTGGCCACCTCGCGGACGGCGCTGGAGCTGATGAAGGTGTACTGAGGATTGGCCATGACGAAGAAGGTCTCGATGCTCTCCGAGAGCGCCTGATTGATCTGGGCCATCTGGAACTCGTACTCGAAATCGCTCAAGGCCCTCAATCCCTTGACGATCGCCGTGGCCCCCACCTTTCGGGCGAAATCGACCAGCAAGTTGTCGAACCAGGCCACCTCCACGTTCTCCAGCCCTTCCGTGGCCTTCTTCAGGAGATAGACCCTCTCCTCCAGGCTGAAGAGGGGTCTCTTCGCCGGGTTCGCCGCCACGGCCACAATGAAACGCTCGAAAAAACGGCTGGCCCGGCGTATCACATCCAGGTGGCCGTTGGTTATGGGGTCGAAGGTACCGGGACAAACAGCTACGGTCATGACTTCCTTCCTGGTTCGCTTACGCCCTAATTCACGTCATTTCCCTTTTTTCATAAATATCCACTGCCGTTTCCCCGTATTTCCTGCGTTCCCTGAACTCCAGTCCCGGTGGAGGTTCCGTGACGGAAGACCGCAACGGAGCCTCCATCACCACCACCGCTGCCGGGCTCAGGAAACCGCCCTCGCTTAACTTTTTCAACAGTTCTTTTCTGTAATTGACATCAATTTTAAAAGGCGGGTCTATAAAAATCAAATTGAAAGGCCTCTCCGGGGACCCGTACCTGCGGAGATACTCGAGGATCTCCGAGCGGACGACCTTACCCCTGGAACCCACGCCAAGATTATCCAGATTCTCTTGGATTATACGCGCCGGTTCCCTCCCGCGGTCCACGAACACCGCCTCCTCCGCTCCCCGGCTCAGCGATTCCAGACCCAAAGAACCGCTGCCGGCGAAAAGGTCCAGCACCCTCGCCCCATTCACCAGCTCCCCGAGCATGTCGAAGACCGCCTCGCGCACGAAATCGCGCATGGGCCGCGTGGCCCTACCCCGGGGGGCCTTTATCTTCCTGCCCTTCAGCTCACCGGCTATGATTCTCATGCTCATTATTCTATCCGAAGGAAGATATGCCCCAAGAGGTCCCGATTCCGGGGGTAGAGTGCGGCTGTTTCGCCCGTGTCGGCGCTTGTGGGCGCGACTTCCCATCAAGCCTGGAAGAGCCAGGTCAATGCCTCTCCGTATCTCCGGCCGACCTCCATACGCAGGAGCCGGTGTTCGGGTCTTTCCAAACAGGGATCCTTTTCCACCAGCCGAAAGGCGTCGGCGCGAGCCGATTTCAATATGTGGTAATCCTTGGACAACCTGGCCACCCGTAGATCGGACATCCCCGACTGCCTGGTCCCGAAAAGGGATCCCTCCCCCCTGATCTCCAAGTCCGCCTCGGCCAGCTCGAACCCGTCGCTTATCTCGGCTATGGCCCGCATGCGTTTTACCGATTCCTCGGTATCGCCGCGAAACACTAGTATGCAATGGGAGGTGTGTTCTCCCCTTCCCACTCTGCCCCTGAGCTGGTGCAGCTGGGAGAGCCCGAAGCGGTCGGCGTTCTCCACCAACATCACCGTGGCGTTGGGGATGTCGATGCCCACCTCTATCACCGTGGTGGAAACGAGGATGTCGATCGACCCCCGGCGAAACGACTCCATGGTCTCGTCCTTCTCCTGTTTGGCCATCTGGCCGTGCAGAAGACCCACCCTGTATTCGGGGAAAAGCACCTGCAGCTCGCCGGCCTCCTTCTCCGCCGCCTTGGCCTCCACCGCGGGGGAGGAATCCACCAGGGGGCAGACCACGAAAGCCTGCCTTCCTCGGGAGATCTCGTCTCTCATCAGCCGGTAGGCCTGGTCTCTCTCCTCCGGCCTGATGACCATGGTGCGCGTGCCGGCACGGCCTCGAGGAAGCTCGCGGAGGGTGGAGACCTCCAGGTCGCCGTAAAGGGTGAGCGAAAGCGTGCGGGGAATGGGGGTGGCGGTCATGATCAGGGTGTCCGGGTGGGCTCCCTTTTCCTTGAGCATGATCCTCTGACGTAGCCCGAAGCGGTGTTGTTCGTCCACCACCACCAGTCCCAGATCTTGCAACTCCACATCCTCCTGTATTAGGGCGTGGGTGCCCACCAAAATATCCACCTGCCCGCTCCGGACAGCCCGCAGTATCCGGTCGCGCTGGGAGGCCGGAGTGCTTCCGGTGAGCAATTCCACCCGGACCCCGAGTTCCGAGGGCAGCAGCCGGTTGATGGTCCGGAAATGCTGCTCGGCGAGTATCTCCGTAGGGGCCATGAACACGCCTTGGTGACCGCTCTCCACGGTGAGGAGCAGAGCCATCAAGGCCACCACCGTCTTACCCGAACCCACCTCTCCCTGCAGGAGACGGTTCATGGGATGGGGATTGGTCATGTCCCGGCTTATCTCGGCAAAGGCCGCTCGCTGGGATGCCGTGAGCTCGAAGGGAAGGGAAGCGAGGAAATCCCGGACGAGGGTTCCGGGAGGGGAATGGGCCACGCCCTTGGTCTCCTCCTCGAGGTGACGCTTGCTGAGTGCCAGTGCCACCTGCATGACCAGCAACTCCTCATAGGCCAAGCGCTGTCGTGCTCGGTTCAACCTGCCCAGCGAGCTGGGAAAATGTATCTCGCGCAGGGCCTGCGAGCGCTGAGGGTACCGGTAGCGCCGGCGCAGAGCGTAGGGCACGGGATCCGGTAGGTCCCCGAACTGGTCCAGGGCGCGCATTATCAGGCGACGCAACATGGCCGCGCTCAATTTCTGAGTTGCGGGGTGCAGGGGTATGATGCGCGCGGTGTGCACCGTCCTTTGGCCCGAATCCGCGGAGTCTTCCAGGATATCATAGGAGGGATTCACCATCTGCAGCCTTCCGAAGCGGTACTGGACCCTTCCCGAGAAGACGACCTCCGTGCCCGGAGTTAGCCGGTCCGCATGGTAGGGTTGATTGAACCACACACCGTAAAGATAGGCTGTACCGTCGTACACGGCTACGTGGAGAACGCTGCGTCGAGGCGAGGGGCGACGAAGCTCGGCCGAGCGGACCTTCCCCATGACCGTGGCCTCTTCGCCTATCCGGACCTCGGCTATGCGGAAGACCTTACGACGGTCCAGATAACGCCGGGGAAAGTGATAAAGGAGATCCTCTACGGTGTGGATATCCAGGGCTCGCAGGTAAGCGAGGAGGCCGCTTCCCACCCCTCTCACGGCGCTTACCGGACGCTGGAGGGCCTTCCAATTGTCAGCCAGCTCCTCGGCCCTCCTTACCTCCGGATCCGCCATCGGGGCGACGTCCCTCCTCGTGTTCCCTCCCGCAAGGGGAATGTTCCGTCCGCTGAGACACGCCTGAAGGCGCTCCCGGGACGATGAGGCTCATTCCAGTCCGAAGATGTAATGATAGACGGGTTGTCCGCCGTATATCACCTCCACTTCCAACCCCCTCTCCTCCAGATGGCGGACGATGTCCCCGTGATCCCTTTCCCTGGCCTCCTCTCCCACGATCACGCTGGCCAGTTCTCCCCCGTCCTCAACCATCCGGTCGAGAAGCTGGACGGCGGCCCTACCCATCTCTTCCGAGGCGGAAACGATCTCCCCCTTGTACAAACCGATGAAGGTGCCTTTCTTTATCTTTCCCAGACGGCACTTGCTGTCGCGCACCGCCTTGGTCACGGCTCCGGTGCGCACGTTTTCCAAGGCCTCGGTCATTCTTCTCTGGTTTTCCTCCCAATCCGCCCGCGGGTCATAGGCCACCATGGCCGCGAAGCCCTCGGTGATGGCCGCCGCCGGCACCACCGCCACCCGTTTGTGGGTGAGCACCTTGGTCTGTTCCGCGGCGGGAATGATGTTCTTATTGTTGGGTATCAAGAGGACGCTGTCCTGGGGGAGGGCGTTTATGGCGTCGAGTATTTCCGCGGTGCTGGGATTCATGGATTGACCCCCGTTGACCACCAGGTCCACTCCCATGGAGCGCAGCACTTCCTTTACCCCTTCCCCCACGGCCACCGCCACCACTCCTACGGGCTTCTCCGGCGCCCTGCCGACTAGGGCCGCCTCCTCCACCTGCTCCCGGAGATCGGTTATCTCCACGTCGCTGAGCCGCCCCACCGCCGAAGCTGCCTCGATGACCTTTCCCAAATCGTCGGTGTGTACGTGGACCCGGTACAGCTTATCGCTTCCCACCACCAGCACCGATCCCCCCAAGCCCTGCAAGGTTTCCCGAAAAGCCTCCACCTTGGAATCCTTGCAGTGCAGGATGAACTGGGCTTCGTACCGGTAATCCTCGACCTGCTGGTGGGTGCGCACCCCCGACTGTTCCACCTCTTCCTCGATCTCTCCCAGCTCCTCCCCGGTGAGGAAAGCCAAAATGCCCTCGAAGATGGCCAGAAGCCCCCTTCCTCCGGCATCCACTACGCCCGCCTCCTTGAGCACTGGGAGCAGCTCTGGCGTCTGGTCCAGGGCTTCCTTGGCCTTCCGCGTCACCCCCGTGAACCACTCTTCCAGGGTGGTGCAGGTGTCCTTTATCCTCTGGCCCTCCTCGGAAGCGGCCTTGACCACAGTGAGGATAGTCCCCTCCACCGGTTTCATGACCGCCCGATAAGCCACTTCGGCGCCGCGGGAAAGGGCCTCGGCCATAACGGGCACGTCCAGGCTTTCCCTCCCCTCCATGATCTCGGTCATGCCCTTGAGGATCTGGGAAAGCACCACTCCGGAATTGCCCCTGGCCCCCATCAGGGAACCCCTGGATATGGCCTGGCACACGGAGCTCATGTCGTAATGGTTGCTTCCGCCGATGGCCTCCTTGACCGCCTGCATGGTGAGGAGCATGTTGGTCCCTGTGTCCCCGTCCGGGACAGGGAACACGTTCATGGCGTTTATCTCTTCCCTATGCACGCGTAGGGCGTCTATGGCGCAGTCCACCATGCCCACCAGGTCCTCCGCCCGCAGCCTCTCCGTCAAACTCCACACCTCCAGGCTCAGGACTCGCGCACACCTTGCACGTGCACCTGTACCTCTTCCACCTTGAGCCCGCTGCAGGTCTCCACGACGTACTTGACCTGTTCGATAAGATTGTGGGCCACCTCCACGATGTTCACGCCCGCCTTGACGATGACGTAGAGGTCGAAGCTCACCGTGTCGTCCTTCCGCTTTAGGCGGATACCCTTCCGCAGGGATTCCCTACCCAGGAGCTCGGCCACTCCCTCGTGAAAGCTCTGGCTGGCCATGCCCACGATCCCGTAACAACGTGTGCAGGTCAAGCCGGCCAGGTCGGCGAGGACCTCGTCGGTTATGATTATCTTCCCCAGTTCCGTATCCGTGGTCTCTTTCTTCAAGACCTTTCCTCCGCCGCGTGATCCTCCAGGAACGGTTTGATTATAGCAACACCGGATGACCGCCAAAAGGAAACCACATTCACGTACGGTGGCCACCAGCGCATGCGATTCGGGCGGGTTTTCATGCCGACGGGAAGGCACGGGAGGCCCCGTCTTCCCGGATAAGGCCACGGGCTCGGCCGGCATACAAGCGTATCGCCTCGGATCCCACCCGATCCTTGCCTGCCGTCCCGGCTTCTGATAACATACATCCGAATGTTGGGAGGAGGTAAACATGTCCAGGATATGCGAGATATGCGGCAAGCGGCCCGGTTTTGGGTTCAACATAAGCCATTCCCACCGCAAGACCAAGCGCCGCTGGAATCCCAACATCCAGCGCATCCGCGTCCTGGTGGACGGCAAACCCGCCCATATGAACGTCTGCACCAAATGCATGAAGGCGGGAAAGGTCACCCGTCATTGAGCTCCGCTGAGGACGGCCTCCACCTCGGCGAGCATGCGGTCCAGTGATTCCAAGACCGTTTCCGCTTCCCTTTTACCGATTATCAGGGGTGGGAGTATCTGGCTCACCGAGGTGTCGTTGTTCGCGTAGATGGTCAGGACACCGTGCCGGAAGCCGGCCAGGGTCATGAGCGGTCCGCAGGCCTCGTTGACCATCTTCAGGCCCATCATCAGCCCCCTCTGCCTAGTCTCTATAAGCAACTCGGGATGACCTTCCCTGAGTTCCCGGAAGCCCTCCCGGAAGATCTCCGCGATGCGGCGAACGTGTTCCAGGAAGCCCTCCTCCTCCAGTATGTCCAGGACCTCCAGGGCCACGTGACATCCAACCTCGGCCCCTCCGAAGGTGGAGACATGGATGAAGGGATTATGGTCGAAGAAGGGATTCAGATCGTCGCGATAAACGGTGGCGGATATGGGATAAACGCCCCCGGAAAGACCTTTGGCCGTTATCAGGATGTCCGGGACAACCCCGAAGGTCTCTATGCCCCACGCCCTTCCGCAGCGACCGAGACCCGTCTGCACCTCGTCGATTATCATCACCGCCCCGTATCGGTCGCACAATTCCCTCACCCCGGGGAAGTAGTCCTCCGGAGGGACGACGATGCCCAGGGTGGCGGGGATGGTCTCCAAGAGAACGCCGGCGATGTCCTCGCCCATTATCTCCCGCAGAGCATCCAGGTCGCCGAAGGGTATGCGGTAGAAACCGGGTGCCAGGGGCCGGAAGGGATCGCTATACTTGGGCTCCCCGGCGGCCAGGGCGAAGCCGGTGTGTCCATGGTAACCTCCCACGGCGGAGACTATGCCCGGCCTCCCCGTGTGTGCCCGAGCCAACTTGATGGCCGTGTCCACCGCTTCGCCCCCTCCCACGCCGAAGATGACTCGGTTGAGGTCTCCCGGACATATTCTCGCCAGGCGCTCCGCGAGTAGGGCGCGGTGCTCGCTTATCAGGTGATGGTTTCCGATATCCAGTTCGTCCAGGGCTCTCTTGAGCGCCTGCACCACCCTGGGATGACGGTGGCCCAAGTTGAAGACGCCCCCGTTGCAGTGACAGTTGACGAGACGGTTGCCCTCCAGGTCCCAGACGTATATGCCTTCTCGGCGTCCGATAACGAAGTCTATACCCGCCTGTTGGAAAAACCTAGCTTTTCCACTGGAAACGTGGCGGGCGAACCTCTCCACCACCCTCTCCTTGGGATCTCTGCCGATGAGAGACATCCTGTTCACCCCCTATCCGCCTCCGGGCGCCATCGCTTCCTCCCGCCCTCCGCGAGCGATATCTCCCGTCGGAAATCCCTCTCCCGGCGAAGGCCTAAAAACTCCCGCAAGCGATAAAGTCCGGTCATCTCCTCCTGATCTTTCCCGGAAGTATATAGGGATACTCTTTCCGCAGAAGGCGAGTGCGGAGGAACCGGTCCAGCCGCCTTAGGTTCAGGTAAAACCACCAGATAAAGGCGTCCTCCCGGTAATAAGAGGCCACGTCGTGCGCCCTTATGGGCCGCACCCGGAGATGGGCGGCCTCGCGAGCGAAGAAATCGTTGGCCAGTTCCACCAGGGCGGGGATAAGCTCCGGCCTCTGCTCCTTGTAAAAGTTGGCGATGAGGTCGATGACCACGGCACGGAAATCGTAGTAGCGGTTGACCACGTCTTCCAGGAAAAACATTCGCAAGATCCATACCAGGAAGGACGGAGCGCTGCGCAAGAAAAGCTCGGGGTCCAGCTGTTCCACGCCGTCCACGCGGAAGAGCGGCGTACTGGTGTCGAGATATAATAGCTCCGCCCCTTCGTCCACTCGCGGATGCCTGTGGTCGAACCCCACAATGGACCAATTGGAGATCTGACCGTCCACGGCTACCCGCAAGCGGTCCTGCTCCCGGTTGAAATCCCATACCTTGCGGAGTTCGCGCAACACCTTTCGGACCAGGGAGCAAACCCCCTCCTCGTCCAGCAGGTGAATGGCCCTGTTGCCGATGCTCTCCGCCGGCATCCGCTCCTGTATGATGTAAAAAACAGGGCGTCCTTGCTCGGTGACCAGCTCGGCGTACCCGTAATCGGGTAGTCTCAGGCCTACCTCCTCGATTAGGAGGCGATTATAATCAAGATAGACGCGCCGGTATTCATCCATCTCCCTTTTCTCGCGAAAGACGGGCAGGCGCTTGAAGGCCAGGTTCTCCAAGCCCTCGTGCGTTATCTGGAATACGGTGCTTATCTCCCCGTAGCCCAGCACTCTGGCCGGAATGCGGCTGGCTTCGGGTCTACGGGGATTAAGGCCCCTCTCGAATTCCTCGAGTATCCCCTCCTCCACCCGCAATTGGCCGTTCTTGCCCCCCATCTTCCATACCCTCCCTGCCAGCACCTCCGTTATACCGAAAGATCGAAAAGCAGGCGGAGCGGAGGAGCTCTCCGCTCCGCTGCGATCTCCGATCTTCCCTATTCCAGCCCCTTCTCTTTCTTGAGTTCCTCTGCCTCTCCGGTGACGGCCTTGAGCTCCTCCTGCAGCCTCATGATCTCCTGGAAGGTCTCGCTCCCGGTGATCATGGAAACGATGTCCATTCCCTGCCCCGTTGATTTGGTAAAAGCTTCCACCATTTCCTGCATGAGCCGCCGGGCGGCTTCAACCATCTTCCTCATCGTATCCACAGCTTCCCCCATTTTGGAGGCGTATTCCTTGTAGTCCTCCACCCCCTCCAGGTCGGCGATCTTGCCGTAAGCCAGCTCGGCCTCGTCCAGATCGGCCTTCATATCGGTCAAGGCCGTTTCCACCTCGGTCAATAGGTTTTCCCCGACTTGCCCGGCTCCCGCCGCCAGCCCGGCCCATTTGGCGTAAAGCCCGTCCCAGGAATCCTGCGCCTCCTTGAAAGCCGTGTCTCCCTGTTTCATGTACTTGCCGGCTTCCTCCCGGCTCTTGTCCCCCCCACACCCGGACGCCACGAAGACGACGGATAAGGCCAGGACCCCTAGCAGCGAAACAACCATGAGCTTTTTCATCCCCGTTACCTCCTGCATCTTCTCTCCGTCTTTCCCGGATGATTTTCCCCGCTTACATCATGCACTTTATTCGCTCCTCGCCGGAGGATTCCTTTCCCGAGCCGACCTCCAGGAAAAGGCGTTCGCGGTTTCTCCGCCTCCGCCTCCGTCCGAGCCCGTGATCAGCCCGTCGGCAATTTCCTCTCCGAGATGAGCGACCCGTCCCGCAGATCGAAAAGCCGAACCGCGCCGTCCTCCAGTACGGCCACCGAGGGGATGCCGTCCCCCTTGGGAAGGGAGGGGCTTCCCGGATTGCACACCAGGAGCGAGCCGTGCTCCCAGATACCGTGGATGTGGGTATGTCCCCGCACCAACAGGTCCATGCCGTATCCCCTGGCTCGTTCCACCAGCTCCAGCTCGTCCACGGCATCGCCGTGCGTGAGCATGATCTTGACGCCTTCCAGGCGACAGACCACGTAGGGCGAGAGTATGGGGTCACGAAGGGCCGCCTGGTCCACCTCGGAGTCACAATTACCCCGAGCGTGCAGAATGGGTATGGGGCACTCGTTCAATTCCCGGGCCATCTCCCGGGGGTCGTACTCCGGGAGCACGGGGTTGAAGGCTCCGTGGTAAAGGTGATCGCCGGCATGGAGGATGAGCTCGCAGCCCCGGAACAGCTTCATGGCCCTGCGCCAAGCCGCGGGGTCGCCGTGAGTATCGCTTACCAGGCCTACTTTCATTTTTTCTCGTCCTCAAGGCCTTGTGCCGTCCGACCTCTCCGCATGGGGCGTGTCGACCAAATTATATACCATCCATAAAAGTGGTTCGTTACACCCCTGCGACTGCATGCCATTCGCCCTTTTCAACCGCCTCTGGGCATAGGCCGGGCGTCGGCGCTCCGCGTTCATCCCGATCATTGGTCTAACGGCCCGAGCCTGCGCAAGTAGGGAAAGTCCCTTCTCACTTCGTCCACTCTCATTCCACTCGGCATATGGCACCTTAGGGATTGACCGGCCCCCGCCCTTTCCCCAGGCGCAGCGACCCGGCGAGCGCTCTGGTCACGACTTCCTTGGCCCGGCGGATGGCGTCCAGGGGATCCAGGCCGAGAGCCAGGAAAGCGGTTACCGCCGAGGAAAATACGCAACCCGTACCGTGATCGTCGGCGGTATACACGCGCGGCCCTTTCAGCTCATGGTATTTTTTCCCGTCATATACCACGTCCACCACGCACCGTCCCGGCAGATGTCCTCCCTTGACCACCACCAAACGCGCCCCGTACATCCATAGGCTCCTGGCCGCTTCTTTCATCTCCTCGACCCCGGTCACTTCCAGGCCGGTGAGAGTTGCGGCTTCCCGGAGGTTGGGTGTGAAGACCCTGGCGCGAGGAAGCAGCAGTTCGCGGAGGCACTCCTCCGCCCCCCGGTCCAGGAGCGGCTGGCCGCTGGAGGAAATCGCTACCGGATCGACTACCATATTATTCCAAGAATACCTGTCGGCCAGCTCGGACACCGCCCGCACCACCTCGACCGTGGCCAGCATGCCCGTCTTCACTGCGGCCACTTCCATGTCCTCGACGACCGCCTCCACCTGGGCGACGACCACTTCCACCGGGACATCGAACCGCGTGCGCACCCCAAGGGTATTCTGGCCGGTGATACTGGTGATCGCGCAGGTGCCGTGAACCCCCAGGGAGTAAAAGGTCTTCAAATCGGCCTGGATGCCGGCACCTCCGCCGGAATCCGATCCCGCTATGGTGAGGGCTACCGGCCACCTCATGATCCATTGCCTTTCCTGTTGAAGGCACCCGGTCCGCATCCCTTGCCCCACATCTCCATCATTCTCCCCCGAAATGCTCATAACCGGTCCGGGTTATGGCCACCTCGGCTCCCTCCAGATCCAGCACGGATACGCCGGGCTCCTCCCTTATCCGGCCGATAGGTTTGGCCGGCAATGCCCCCGCCAGTCGGTGGGCCAACTCCGGCGGAGCGGTCAGCAGAAGCTCGTAATCCTCACCCCCGTGCAAAGCGGCTTCCATAGGATCCAAACCCAGCCCATGGGCCACCCGTCGGGCCTCCTCGGACACGGGGATGTCCGCCATGCGGATCTCGGCTCCCACCCCGCTTTCCTCGCATATATGGCCCAGGTCTCGCAGCAATCCGTCGCTTATGTCTATGGCCGCTGCCGCCCCGCCGCGCACGGCAGCCCTTCCCTCCCGCAGGCGCGGGTGTGGATAGAGGTGTCTGCGGGCGCAGTGGTTATCCGCATCTCCGCCCTGTTTCAACCAGCGCATTCCCAGATATGAATCGCCGAGGGTCCCGGTGACCAGGATGACCTGTCCGGGTAGCGCCGCTCCCCTGCTCAGGAAACGCCCTTCGGGAAGCACCCCCACCAAGGAGATGGAAAGGAAGGTCTCCCCGGGAGACCGCACCACGTCCCCTCCCGCCAGCCGGCAGGAATATCGTCGCCCACACTCCAACATTCCCCGATACATCTCCTCTATCCAGGCCGTCTCCTCGTCCCCACGCAGCCCCAGGACCACCAAGGCGTAGGAAAGACCTCCACCTCCCATGGAAGCCAAATCGGAGAGGTTGACCGCCAAGGCCTTGTACCCCAATGAATGCCAGCTGGTGTAGCGGAGGTCGAAGTGTACCCCCTCCACGAGGGCGTCGGCGGTATAGGCGAAAAGTTCTCCCCGTCCTCCTCGAAAGACGGCGGCGTCGTCACCCGCACCGCATACCAACCCCTCCTCCGGCCTTTCCAAGAGCATCCGGATAGAGCGGATGAGTCCGAACTCCCCACGTTCCGAGATCTTCACGCCATCCCCCTTCCTGCAGTAGCTCGCATTCTTCGTTTGGCGGTGATCCGTCGGCCCCGGAGGCCCCGCCCCCTCCACATTCGGCCGGACGCTCGCCTCATCGGCGAGGTCATGCGTTTCCCATCCCACGTGGACAAGATCTCAATCGCATGCCGTAATCTCTTCCTTGCCCAGATACTCCGAGATGAAGCGCATGGCGCAGAAATCACCGCACATGGTACAGGCCCTTTCCCCCTCCACCTGCCGCTCACCGAACAGGCGACGCGCTTTTCGAGGATCGAGAGCCAAACGCAGCTGCCCTTCCCAGTCCAATGACTTGCGGGCCCGGCTCATGCGCAGATCCCAATCCCGAGCTCCGGGAACACCACGGGCCACGTCCGCCGCGTGTCCGGCGATCCGGGTCACGATGACACCCTCCCGCACGTCCTCGGGAGTGGGGAGCCCGAGATGTTCCCTGGGGGTCACGTAGCACAGGAAGTCCGCTCCCGCCAAGGCAGCGAGAGCTCCCCCTATGGCCGCCGCCACGTGGTCGTATCCCGCGGCCACGTCGGTCACCAGCGGGCCCAGCACGTAAAAGGGGGCTCCCCGGGTGATGGACTTGGCCAAGCGCACGTTGGCCTCCACCTGGTGTAGAGGTATATGCCCCGGGCCCTCGACCATGCACTGCACGCCGGCCTGACGACATCGCTGCACCAGCTCCCCTAGTATCACCAGTTCGGCCACTTGGGCCGCGTCGGTGGCGTCCTCGATGCATCCCGGGCGTAAACCGTCCCCCAGGGAAAGGGTCACCTCGTAGCGCCGGGCGATCTCCAGCAGGCGGTCGAACTCGGCGTAAAGGGGGTTTTCCTCCTGGTTGTGCAGAATCCACCCGGCCAGAAAGGCGCCGCCCCTGCTCACGATATCCGCTATGCGGGGGTTGGCCTTGAGCGACTCCAAAACCCGCGCGGTAACCCCGCAGTGCACGGTGATGAAGTCGATCCCCGAGGCGCAATGGTCCTCGACGGCCCGGAACATGTCTTCTGCGGTCATGGCCACGATACTCCCCTTCTCCTCCTGGGCTCTGACCGCCGCCTGGTATATGGGGACCGAGCCCACCGGGATGGGCGAGGCGGCTATTATGGCTTCCCTAACCCGGTCTAGGGGCCCTCCGGTGGAGAGGTCCATCACCGTGTCCGCTCCGGCCTCCACCGCCGCCTCCAGCTTCTCCAGTTCATCCCCGATTCCCACGTAATCGCTGGACGTGCCTAGGTTGGCGTTCACCTTCACCCGGGATCCGCCGCCCACGATGCAGGGCTTTGGAGGGATCCTTACCTGGTTGCACGGTATCACCGCCGTCCCTTCCGCCACGGCGCGGGCCACCTCCTCCACGGGCAAACCTTCCTCACCGGCCACCCTCTTGACCAGATCGGGGACCGCGCCCGATCTCAGCTGCTCCACCAAGGTCTTTCTCTTCATCTCCATTCCTCCCAACTCGAGGCTGACGGAACGGTGCGTGCCCGGGCGGGAAGGCACCGCCTTCGCCCTTCACGTCCGGCAAGCATCCACCGCGCGTCGAAGTCTCCTCACTGCCTCCTCCATGTCCACCGCCGAGGATACGGCGGAGATCACCGCCACCCCGTCCGCCCCAGCCTCAAACACCGCTCTCAGGTTCTCCTCGTTAATGCCCCCGATGGCCACCAGTGGCAGATTCACCGCCCTGCGGATGGCTCGCAAGCCATCCAGCCCTATTGGCTCTCCGGCATCGGGCTTGCTGGGAGTGGGAAAGACGGGTCCCACACCCAGATAATCCGCTCCCTCCCTCTCCGCAATCAGAGCTTCCTCCACCGTACCCGCGGATAACCCCAGCACCATATCGGGCCCCAGGATCTCCCGCGCCGCCGCCGCGGGAAGGTCTTCCTGCCCCAGGTGTACTCCGTGAGCACGAGACGACAGGGCCACATCCACCCGATCGTTTACCAGAAAAAGGCAACCAGACCCGCTCTCCTCTACAAGCCTCCTCATCTCCACGGCCAGCCGTAGGAGTTCCTTTCCCCCAAGGGTCTTGTCCCGCAGTTGAAGGGCGTCTGCACCGCCCGCCAGGGCGGCGCGTGCGACGTCCAAGTGCCCCCTCCCGGCCACCCGGTCGTCCGAGGTGATGACGTAAAGACCCAGCCTTAGAGACCCATGCTTCACAGCCTCCACGCCCGCGCTACCCCTTTCGCATCCACCGCACATCCGACACCCGGTAAGTGGCTTCCCTTAATTTCACTTCCCCAGAATTTCCAGTGCCAGCTCCGCCGCTCTCCTTCCGGAAAGGAGCATGCCGCCGAAAACGGCCCCCATGCGATAGGAACCGAATACGGCGTTGGCAGTCATGCCCGCCACGATAAGCCCGGGATGGACCTCACGGGTGTTTCCCAGCAAAGCTTCCTCCCCCTTATCCGCCCACATGGGTCGCTCCCCGGTGACCCCGCCCGACTCCGTGGGCAACCTCAGGCCGGGAACCTTGCGGACCAGCGTGCGGCACACCTCGGCATCGTGCCCCGTGGCGTCGATGACCAGACGGGACTTGAGGGCCATCGGATCCACGTGGAGTCCTGCTCTCTCCACGGCCATCCAGTTGAGGACCACCCCGCACACGCGGTCGCCTTCGCGGAGCACAAGGTCCTCCACCCCCATACCTACCCAGATGCGGGCACCGGCTTGTATGGCGGCGGCGGTACAGCAGGAGACCGCCTCCACCGAGTCGACCACATAAAGTCCCGGAACGGCCGGCTTCAGCCTAACCCCCGCTTCCTCCAGGACACCCGCGGCCTCCGCCTGGACCACGATGCGGGGAAAGAGCATTCCGCCCCCCCACATACCCCCACCCACGTGGAGGTTCCTCTCGAAAACCGCCGTCTTAGCCCCGGCCCCGGCCAAATAACGGGCAGCGGTTATCCCCGCCGGACCGGCTCCGGCAATGGCCACATCCAATTCCAGCTCGGAGAGGAAATCCTCGCAGAAAGCCCGGGTTATACAAGCGGTTATGGTCGCTTCGTCGATGGTCATTTTACCTCCCTTGATCATTTCTTGCGTCTCCGCCCTCAGCCTGCCTTCGTAGAACAAAAACGCCGCCACCCGAAGGGGTGTACGGCGCGAGATTATTTATATTCCTTTCGGCCATGTTCCCTTCGCTGGCATTACCCAGATCAGGTTCCGAGGGTATGCTCTCAGCCCCCGCTCGGGAGCACCCCTACATGGCATATATGACTTTTCAAGGATTCTCTTTTCTAATGATATTCCTTTTCTCTCTTAAAAAAATATACATCATATTCCGCCGTCACGAAACACCTTCATCCATAAGATCGAGCGTCGAGAGGCCTTCATGTTCTTCATTTCTGATCCGGTTGTCGGAAGACCGCCCCTTTATTCGATCCTTGTTTGCTTGTCGAGAGATCGCCCCTTTCTTCGCTTCTGATCTCGGTCGTTGATCAGGATGGTAGAAAGCTCTCGCCACCTATCTCAAATCCAAAACCTCGCGTTCAAAAGATACAGTCTCGCCTATTTTCAAACTCTTTATCTTTTTATCGCTCTTCTCATTCTCTCCGTACGACACCGAGGTCTTTAAAATCTTTTCAAACCCCAAACCGCCCGCTAGAACGATTGGACGTTCCAGTTTCTTGCCGACGCCTCATGCCGCGTTCACACGGACCCTCAAACGCCCTCTACAGCTCATCACCCGCCGGAAAGGCCTTTCTTTCCGTTACCCGCGCTTTTTTCGACTTTTCCTCCCGACCCACCTTCGTAAAGCTCATGGGCTATAATATTTAGCAGAAAATGCGGAAGGGAAACGGACATGGACGAGGAAGAGAGCAAACCCAAAAGGACCGCTTCTCGGAGAAAACCGGTGAAGGAAGCCCCCCCGGAGGCAGAAGCCGGAAAGAAACCCTCCCCAAAAACCGCCAGGGAGCCGGCCGGAGGAGACGCCGAGGGACGTAGCGATTCCTTCGAGCGTACGGTTCGCGCGCCGGAGGGAGGTCGGCACGTACCGGACGAGGCCTCTAAAGAGGCCGCCGGAGCGACCGCATCCGGAGCGGGAAGCGGCGCGGAGGCCGCGGAAGAAGCATCCCCAAAGCGGACTGTGGGGCGTGAGGAAGAAGGAGTCAGTGAGGAAGATTTCAGGCGGTTCTTGGAGGAGAGCCTGGAGAGGGTGACCGTGGAGGACGTCGTCCTCACCCTGATGAACCAAATGGCCAGTTTGGGCTATCTGAAGATGGGCCTTCCGGAAAGCGTCAACCTGAAATTCCGCGACCTGCATCAGGCCTTGCTGGCCGTGGATGTCCTGGAGGCCATGATCAAGGGAGCAGAGGGAAAGATCGCCGAGGAGAAACTACGCCCCTTCCGGGGTACGTTGGCCAACCTCCAATTGAACTACGTGCAGCTCAAACGCCGCATGGGTTAGCCAAGACCAATATATGAGGACGACCTCCTTCCGACAGAAAGGCGAGACCGCCCTTTCGTCGAGGAAGCCCACAATCAGGAAGAGTCGGGCGCGGCATCCTCAGGAAATGGCGTCCACGGCCTGAAGGTAGATGTATGCCGTTTCCCTCTCGTGCCTTTCCCCGGCCAGGGTGCAGCTCACGTCCCTGAGGACGATAAAGCCTTTCTCCTGCACCTCTTCCAGGATGCCGCGGAAGTAGTGTCCCCCGCGCGTCCAGACCATCAGTTCGCCGCCCACCCTGGCGGCCAGGACGGCCCTGGTGGCCTCCACGTCATACACCGACATCACGCTCCTCTCTTCAGCTTCTCCAGACGCCGGCGCGCCCTGGTGTCGTGTGGTTTGTAGAAGAGATAATCCTCGAGGTCCTGCACGGCCTCCTCCATGCCGCCCATCTCCAGCCAGGCCAAAGCCCGCTTGTAATAAGCCTGGGCATAGTCGGGATAGAGTTCCAAAGCCATGGAATAATCCTTTACCGCCTCCTGGAAATAGCCCGCGGACGCATGTACGTCACCCCGGGCCGAATAAGCTGCCGCGAAATCGGGTTTTAGGGATATGGCGTGGGAAAGGGATTCCGCCGCCTCCTGATACCGGGATAGTTTTCCCAAGGCAATTCCCAGGTTATACCAGGCCACCACGAATTCGGGATAGAGCTCCACAGCTCTCTTATATAGGGAAACGGACTCCGCGAACTCGCCGCGGGAATCGTGAAGCTGGGCGAGCGAGTTGAGTTCCGTGGCCTCCTTGATAGCCTCGATGCGACCACCGGAGAGAGCGAATCCGCATGCAGGACACCTTTCGACTCCCAGCGGAATCTCCTTACTGCAGTTGAAACACTTTCTCGTCTCCGGCAATCTTCGCCCCCTGTAAAAAATGGCGCCCTTGGGGAGATTCGAACTCCCGCACGTGGCTCCGGAGGCCACTGCTCTATCCACTGAGCTACAAGGGCACCTTTACCCCCGAGTGACACATAAATCTTAACAATCCCCTTCGGGCTTTTCAATCGCCGTGCTCGTCCCGGCTCGGTCTCACGCCGGGGTATACAGCCACATCCCGCGTTCCTCCTTGCGCCGAACCCTGCCCTGCTCCTCCAGGATGAGCAAATGTCCCAGAGCCTCCTTAAGGGCCAGAAAATGGTCGATCTCCGGGGGTTTGCCTCGGATTTGGGGAAAAAGCCGTATGGCCACCTCCCAGACGGTGCAACAGCCCGCCCGCACCGCTTTCTCCGTGTGTTCCAGCCTCCGGTGATGATGCAAGAGGTTGAACTCTATCCTTTTCCGAACCCGACGGATGGGTTGCCCGTGTCCGGGGAAAGCCCTTTCGATGTCATAACTCTCGAGGAGCTTAAGTGAGGCGATGAACTGGGGGAGCCCGGTGACTCTGCCCCGGCGGGGAGGACAGTAAAGCTCCGGATTGGGGGTTATGGACCTCATGAGGTGATCGCCCGAGAAAAGCAGCTTGTCCTCCGCCTCGTAATAACACAGGTGGCCGGCGGTATGCCCCGGGGTGTGCACGGCTTCCAGCTGCCGATCCCCCGCGGGCAGCTTCTCACCTCCCCTCAGCTTGACATCCAGGGAGCAGGGTTCCGAAAACTCGGTCCAGCGTCGAGCTTGCGCGAATATGCGACGGGACATCTCCTCCGGGAACCCCAGGGCTCCGGACAAGGACGCATAACAGGAGTACTCCCGGGGTAGGGTGCGGTTAACGCGTTCTATACGCGGCGCTTCCGCACGGTGTGCGGCCACCGCTGCTCCGGTGAAACGCCTTATCCCTTGCGCCAGGCCAAAATGGTCTATGTGACTGTGGGTGAGATACAAATAGGAAAGCCGGCGCACTCCGGCGCAGCGGAGAGCCTCCCGCACCACCTGCTCCAGAAGGGGATGTCCGGGTCCGGCATCGATGAGGGCGGGTTCCTTTCCCAGGAAGAGATAGAGGTTCACGTTCCGGAGCACGTGAGGTATAGGAATGCAGATATGCAGGATGTCCTCAGTTATGTTCGTTAAAAGGCCGGGGTAATCGCGAGTCGTGGACATCACCCCACCACGGCCGCTTCCAGGTACGGTTCCCAGGTCGGATGAATCTCTCCCGCCATGCTGATCAACCATATGGAGTCCCGGGGCCGGAAGGGCTTGCGCATCAGCCGCAGCCCCGCCTCGGAGGGCAGGCGGTTCATCTTGCGCGCATTGCACTTCCGGCAGGCGGCTACCACGTTTTCCCAGGCATGTTCTCCGCCTCGGCTGCGTGGAACGACGTGATCGACGCTCTCCGCCCGACCTCCGCAGTACTGGCAGGTATGGTTGTCGCGGGCGAACACCGCCCTGCGGGTCAAGGCCGCGGAACGATAAGGAACGTTCACGTAATAAACCAGCCGGATGACGGTGGGCAAGGGTAAGGCCGCTTTCTCCGAGCGCAGGACTCCATCGCCTTCCGCGATGATCTCCGCCTTGTTCTTGAGGACCAGAATCACCGCCCTTTTCAGGTTCACCAGATTCAAGGGCTGATAGGTTGCGTTCAGTACCAGTACCCTGGACATCGTCTCCCTTTTTCGCCGCACCAGCCAGTCCTTTTCCGACCTTACGCCGTGCGCCGCCGACCTCCTCTTCACCTCTGCCTTCGAATACTTCCCTATATAATAAACCATGCCTTTTTCCTTGAACAGGTTGCCACACCCGCCCGAGCGAGGCGACGTCGCCTTTCGACGTCCGGAAAGCTCGCTGCAGGGCTCCTTGCGCCTTACGATCCGCCTCCTCCCAAGGCACCCGTCTCCTCCAAGATGCGCAGGGCGGCCAGCTCCGCCAGTACGGAAAGGTCCTCGGTCGGAAGGTAATTGGGCGCCGTGACGTCGAAGAAGATCCTGGCGCTGGCGGGAAACTCCTCGTCCGCCTCGTTGAAGACCAGGAGCAGGGGAACGCGGGGTAGAACATCCCAAGCGGCGGCGACGTCTCCGGGTACGTCAACCGGACGCGCCCTGCGCTCGGCCCACTTGCGAACCGCTTCCAGGCGCCCGGCCAATCCCAGGGAAAGAGGCCTCTCCACCTCGGCCACGAAAGCCGGCTCATGATACCGAGCTCCCGGCAGGTCTCGATAGGCAACCCACTGATCCCGCACCCTGCTCCCGTCGGCACGGACGAGGTAGTGGAGGATTATGAGGGCTTCCCTCGCCCCGGCCGGGGTTCCGTCTTCCCTCGCGACTGCGCCTTCCGGGTAGGTAACGGCGTAAGCCTCCCCGAAAAAGGGGACGAAAAAGGAGCGGCGCGGGTAAGAATAGAAGGTCCCCGAGCGAGAAGCCATCCAGGACGGATCGAGCAGTCCGAGCTCCCGCACTGCTTTCCGGCGGGCTTCCCTGAGTTCCTGCGACGAGTGATCTATGGCCACGACCGGCTATCCTGCTCCCTTCTTCCTCCTCTGCAAAGGAATATAACACGGAAATCTCGAATTACGCCTGATGTGAACCGTGAGCTCTCACGCCAAAGAACGTAAGGTGCAATAAAACCCCGGGTTCGAACGGCCCTATTTCACCCCCCAGGCGCGGTGAAGCTGGGGGATGACCCTTACCTCCCGGAAATAAGCCGCCGCCACGGCGGCCAGCTCCGCTGCCCTGCGGCCGGATATACCGATCTTCCACGCGCCCCGTCTGACGCCCTCCCGGGAACCTCCGTCCGCGGCTCCTCGCGTCGCCACCTCTTCCTTCGACCGAGCTCCTTCCGCCCTCCGGCGACCTCCTTCTCCTCCCACTATCGGGACGGTCACCGGCTGGAGCACGACGGGGATCCTTTCCACATCGCCCATCCTCCCCACCAGCTCCCGGCAGAACCTCGCCAGTTCCGCTTCCGGCGTCGCCTCCTCCACCACCACCTTCAGGAAGACCTTCCGGCGGGGAGCCACTTCCAAGAACTTCAGGTGCATTCCCAGTAGATCTTTGCCGCCCTGGGTATACGGTAGCTTGAGGTCCATGGCTATCCAGTCCACCCACTCCACGACCTTCTGCAGTTCGCCGGGAAGGGTTCCGTTGGTGTCCAGATAGACGGGCATTCCGCGCTCCTTGAGCCTCGCCAAAAGATCGGTCAGTGCCTCCGCCTGCAAGAGGGGTTCTCCCCCGGTGATGCTTACGGAGTGCATGGCCGGGCCCCAAAGGGAAACGGTCCTCTCCAGGATCTCTCCCGCCGGCAGGGGATTGGCGGTGCTTTCCACCAACCCTTCCCAGCCGTAAATCCGACAAAATCCCGGTTCTTCCCGCGCCTCCGGGGTGTCGCAATAAGAGCAGCTGAGGTTGCACCCGGCTAGGCGCAGGAAGATCTGGGGGACTCCGACCAGTACCCCCTCCCCCTGAAAGGAGGGAAAGATCTCCACTAAATTAAGGCGCTTCGGCACCGTCAAGCCTTTCACCTCCAGCGATGGGCGAACCGTATCCCGCCTCTCGCTCGCCACCTTCTCCGGTGATTCACGTGCCGCCCCACTCCGCTCGTTACAACACGGTGATTTCGGCGTACAAGGGGGTGAACAGGAACCCGGGTCCCGAAACGACGCGCAAGAAGGCCGGCCCGTTCTCCACCGCGTTGCAGAGCAAAGAGGTCTTCAGGAGGCCATCGCCGCCTTTATCCAGTAATTCCCTCCGGGTCAATAGGCGTTGCCCGTTCACTATCTCCCCCCCACGGGAAAGGCAGGCAAGGGAGACCGCCCTCTCGCGGGCGGGACCTCTCCGCTTTATATCCCTTACCTCGAGGTCGAGTTCCAGCCGAGAGGTACCCTCGGGAAGGAAGAAGGCGATGCTCTCCCACCCGCCGCCCCGCGGCGCGAAGTCCTCACGTCTCAGAGACACCTTTTCCCTACGCCCCGCTACTTTTACCGCTTTCTGGAAAAGATAGCAACACCACACACCCCTTCTGGCCGAGGCCAGCGTGCGGTTGATCTCCCGTTCCAGATCCCCTCTCCTCAGGAAACCCCAGCGGGTGAAGGCAGCCGTCCACCAGTCGTAGCTGGCGATGAGCACATGCCCGTGCTGCGGAAGGCCTTGGGAATCCAAAACGAGGTGCTTGATCTCCGCAAGGTCTATGAGGTGGTCGCGGTAATAGGGTATCTTGCCGGGATCTATCTTGCCCTCCAACCAACCGTCCCTACCATAGGGGTTGGGCCCGAAGGAGGGAATGGTGGCCAACACGTACCGAGAAGTGAAGATAAAGAGCTTGCGGATCACGCCCTCGATGTCCGTAACGGGAATGTGCTCCAGAAGCTCCATGGCCAGGACCAGGTCGAAGGACCCCTCGGCAAAGTCGGCATCCTGTATGCTGCAGGCCTTCAGCCATCCTCTCACCTCTTCCGGTGCCGATCCCACGGCGTATTCGCTCAAGTCGATGCCCCAGGCCTCGATTCCCACCCGGCGCAGGGCTCGTACCTGGAAACCTTTGGCGCATCCCACGTCCAGGGCGCTCCTCACGCCCAGCAGCTCTCCGGAAAGCCGCGCCACCTCCCCGAAATCCTCTATCTCCGAATAATCCTCCGAGTAGCCGCTTTCTCTTCCGGGTTCGCGGGGGGCATCGAAATAACTCGACCCGTAGAATTCCTGGTTCTGGATCTGCGAATCCACCCACCGGCAGACCAGACCTTCGGGCAGCACCCGGATCACGGCTTTCCTGTACACCCGCCGCAAGGGCATCATGATGACCCGATGGAAGGGTTCCTCCATGCGGCGACATCCCCGGAGCAGGTGATACCTCGCCTTGAGGAGAAGGGTCCAGATGAAGGTGTTTCCGAGCAATCTCTTGGCCAAACCCCTTACGGATGCCATCCCTCATCCCCTTTCGCACGGTAGAAAAAGCAACCCGGGCCGGCAAAGTCGTCAACGGTATCCCGCGTGGCTTCACCCGCATATCCCGCATGCGAAGCGGCGGTACGGACGGTTTCCGGCCCTTCTTCTCGCCCACCCCGCGTGGAGGTAAAGAATCGTGAGCGTCCGGAAGTCGGTTCGCCTGGACGGTTCTCCCGGAAAAGCCGGTGCTGCCGCCCCGAGAGGTGTCAGCGTACGCCCCGAACCTTGCAGCGAGCGGCTTCCAGGCCCTTCATCTCGTTTATAAAACCCTGCAGGACCTTGAGAATGAAGTCGTCCACGGGAATCTCCAGATCCTCCAATCCCAGGGTGGGAACGGGAGTGTTGCGGCTGGAGATGTTTATGCCTATGTGTATGAGGGTGGAAACCGGACTGGCGGTGGCCACGGAAACCGTGAGCTTGCGGTTCTCCTCCTGTCCCTCCTCCACCTCGACCTCTATGTACAAGTCGTCACCGCGACGGGTGATGAACAATTCCGGCTTGAGTTCTTCGATGACGTCCTTGATCACGCAGAGGAAAAGCCTCTGGATGACCAGAGTGCGCTCCAGATCGGCGTCGAAGAGTTCCACGATGAAATGGGCCATGTCCTCGCTGTATATCTCGGCACCCCTCTTCCAGTCCTCCAGGTCCACCAGGTTTTCCACCCCCACCCGGCAAGGACCGCGGAAGGCCACCACCGAATCCCCCTGCACGTCGTGATCGGTATAGGCGTAAAGGGAATGGAGCTGCGTCCCGTCGTAGGTGATGGTCTTTCCCTTGATATACTTTCCCCTCATCACCGCTCTCCGGACGTGGTCCTCAGCCTTTCTACTCCTGAAGCACGAAGAGGCCGGCTATCCTGTCGCTCACTCCCAGGGCTTCCGCCGCGGCCAGAAATCGAGAGCACGATTCGCAATTCCCGCACATGAAAGCGCCTCCATTATAGCACGACCATATCTCCTCCATGGGCAGCCGCATCTCCATCGCTACCCGCAGTATCTCTCGCTTGTCCCATTTCGCGGTGAAGCTCCTCAGCCGCACGCGCCGCCGTGTGGAGTAGCCCAGAAAACGATTGGCCTCCCGCACGAACGCAGCGGAATTGTCGGGAAAATACTCTCCCTCCTCGGCGTTCAGCCCCATTATCACATACGGAATTCCAAGGGATTCCGCGACGCAGGCCCCCACGTTGAGCAGCAGGCCGTTGCGGTTGGGCACCCAGACCGCCCATGAGCTCTCATTGTGGCCGGTTTCTCTTTCCAGGTCGGCCGGCCTCACCTCGGGGACCTTCCGTTTACGTGAGGTAAGGGCATCCCTGGAAAAATCCGCCAACCAGCGGGTCTCCACGACCTCGTGCCTTATCCCATACCTTCGGCAGATAGCCGCCGCCTTCTCCTTCTCCCGCGCGGCGGCTTTCTGTCCGTAGTCCACGGTGAGCGCCAGCGCCACCCCTCCCCTTTTCTCCGCCAACAGGAGGTTGACCGCCGAGTCCAGGCCTCCGGACAAGAGCACCAGGTTTTTACCTACCTCCATGTCCCACCTCGGTAGACCACCTTGGTGTCCGGCGATTCGGAGACCGAAACCCAGCATACCTCTATCCCGACTCCAAGACCTGCGACCCGGGTGACGAACTCCTGGTAAAGATAACCGGCCAAGTTCTCGGAGGTGGGACTGATCTCGGTGAAGGGCTCCACCTCGTTCAGACAGCGGTGGTCGAAGGCTTCCACAATCTCCCCCAGGATGCGCTTCAGTACCAGGAAATCCACCACCATCCCCTCCGCTCCCGGTTGGGGACCGGTTACCGCCGCCTCCACCTCCCAGCGGTGCCCGTGCAGGCGGGAACAGGGACCGGAATATCCGGGAAGGCGGTGGGCGGCGTCGAAGTGGGCTGCGACCACTATCTCGTATCTCCCGATCAATTCATCCCTCCTCGGCCAGGATGCGACAGCAACCTACGGCGGCCACGAAATCGGGGGGGTCGGGAACCACGGGTTCCCTTCCCAACCTCTCGGCCAGGAGCCGGCGCAGAGCCCGGCTGCGGGCCACGCCGCCGGTGAGGACCAAGACGTCTAGGCCGTCGAATCGAGCGAGGAGTGGTAGAAGCCTCCGCACGACGGCCTGGTTCACTCCCGAGGCGAGCCTTTCCACCGGCACGCCCTCCCCTAAAAGCCCCACCACCTCTGTCTCCCCGAAGACGGCGCAGGTGGAGCTGAGCTCCACCGGGTCCTCCCAGTACTCGCCCAACTCCTCCCAGCTCAAGCCCAGGACACGGGACATATTCTCCAGAAACTTACCGGAGGAGGCCGCGCAGCGGTCGTTGGCCTCGAAGTCGGCTAGTTTCCCTCCCCGCATGAGCAAGGCCTTGGAATCCTGCCCGCCCACATCCAGGATGACCGCGTCCCGTAAGCCGGTAAGGGCACTTACCCCAGCCGCTATGGCCTCCAGCTCCGGGAGCATGAGCGCACCTTCCAAGCGTGACCGTCCATATCCGGTGGCCGCCAGGGGCATGTCCTCGTCAAGGCCCAGTTCTCGGCGTTTAAGAACGGCCCCTCCCCTACCGGGTTGCAGGTAAGTCCGGTAGAAGTCGGCGGTGACGAAAGGTCCGAGAAAGTGGAAGCTATCGCTCTCCTCCTGGGCGATCTTCACGAAACTGCTTCCCAGATCCACACCGCACCGCCTGATCACGGTCCGGACCTCCCTTCAGCCTCGACGTTCTCTCGTGGGGTCCTCCGATTCCATGTTACAACACATCGGGTCGATGACGTGGCCCGGTCACCGTCCTCTACGCCGGTCTTTCTGAACCGAGGGATACCGGGACAGCCGTCACGGCAACGGCCTGTCCGTTCAAGACAAGACCTCAGCCGGACCTCCGGAGCATGGATACGAAGTTCTCCAGTCGCATCCTGGTACGTGCATCCAGACGGGAAGAACGGTCCATTTCCAGGGTGAGCACGGGGAGAGAAAGGGATCTCCGCAAGATGATGTCCTCCACCTGTCGGAAGCAGAAGCTCTGGACGTAGTGGATCAAGCCGCGCAAACCGCGCCGGGAAGCCTCCCTCCTGATGTCCCTCAGGCGGTAGAAGATGGAATACGGGTAGCTGTAACGACGGTATTTCTCCACGAGGTCGTTGGTCCGGAAGGGCAGGCTGAACTGCCTCTGGGTCTCGTTGTAGACCACCCGGGCCCCGACGGACTCCAGGAAACCGTACAGCTCGGGGGCGATGGGAGGCACTCCCACGTATCCCAGGCGGATCATCTCCCCGGCGCGGGGGAAAGAACGGTCGTTTCTCCTCTCCTCCACGAGGGAGAGGAACTCCCGTAACCGGGAGCGGAAACATTCCGGATCCCCCTCCATGTCGCTGCAGGCGACCAGGTAGAGGTGGTTCTCAAATCCCGTGACCAAGCCTTCTTTCCAGGTAATCTCGTCTATCTTCCGGGCCAGACCCCGCACCCGATCCAGCCACCGCATGGTTTCTTCCACTTCCTTCCAGCCGACCCCGAAGCGCCGCATGAAGGTCTCCAGCTGCAGGCGAAGCATGGCGTAGTCCCTCTCGTAAGGATAGGCGAAAGGTATGACCTCCATTCCCTCTGACTGCAGGGTCTCCATGAGGGCGTGGGTGTTGGAACAGTCTCCCTGGGTCACCGCCACCACGGCGCGCAGGTCGCCTACGCTCCTCACCGCTCCGTATATGCCCTTTATCCAGGCACAAAAGGAGCGGGGGAAGCCGGCCAGTTCCGCCTCTTCGACGAGCCTTTCCCTCTCCGGGTGGGAGACGAAGACGTTGTTCAGGTCCACCGGGACATGCCCGGCGGCGTATATGACCTCGATGGGTACCGTGGTGGTTATGCCTACCCTCATGGTCGGTCCCTTCGACCTGCCCGTCTCCTCGTCGCGGCACGCTGGGCCGCTCCTATTTTTATACCTCATCCCCACCAAGCGGAAGGGGGCGCCGATGGCGCCCCCCTCGATACCCGGTGAGCGGAACCAGGTCCTGATCAGGACCTAACCCCACGGATAGGCGTCGGTGACACCCATGAGGTTGCCGGCGATGACCACGCGCTGGATCTGGTTGGTGCCCTCGTAGATCTGCATGATCTTGGCGTCGCGCATGAGCTTCTCCACGAGGTATTCCTTCATGTACCCGTACCCGCCGTGGATCTGCACGGCGTCCGTGGTCACCCGCATGGCCATGTCCCCGCAGAAGGCCTTGGCATAGGAGGACTCCAGGGAACACGGCAGTCCTTTGGAGGCCTTCCAGGCGGCCAGGAGGTAGAGACGCCTGCCGGCCTCGATCTGCATGGCCATGTCCGCCAGCATGAAACTGATGGCCTGCTGGGCGATGATGGGCCGGCCGAACTGCACCCGCTCCTTGGCGTACTTCAGGGCCTCCTCGAAGGCGGCGCGGGCGATGCCCACCGCCCCGGATGCCACGCTGGCCCGGGTCATGTCCAGGGTGACCATGACGTTGTAGAACCCCTGGCCCATGGGTACGAAGAGGTTCTCCTTGGGCACCCGGACGTTGTCGAAGATCACTTCCGTGGTGTTGGAAGCCCGGATCCCCATCTTGTCCTCTTTCTTTCCGATGGATACCCCCTCGTAGCTGCGCTCCACGATGATCGCCGCGATGCCGCCGTACTTTTTCTCCCTGTCGAAGGTGCAGAAGACGCTGTAGAAATCGGCGATGCCCCCGTTGGTGATGAAGCACTTCTGCCCGTTGACCACGTAGTAATCGCCCTCCTCCCTGATGGTTGTGGAGATGGAGGCGGCATCAGAACCGGCGCCCGGCTCGGTCAGGCAGAAGGCGGCGAACTTGGGGTTATCGGGATCGGTCAGTCTGGGGAAGTACTTCCTCTTCTGCTCCTCGTTGGCGGCGATGACCATAGGAGTGGTGGCTAAGCTGTTGGCGCCCAGGGTGGTGGCGATGCCGGCGCATCCCCAGAACAGCTCCTCGCTGACCATGGCCGCGGTCACCTGGTCCAGGCCGCCTCCTCCATATTCTTCGGGGATGGCCATGGCCGTGAGTCCCGCCGCCGCCGCTTTCTTGATGAGCTCGTCGGGGATCTTGCCCTCCTTATCGCACTCGAGAGCGATGGGGCGCATCTCGTTGAGCGCGAAGTCATGGGCCATCTTCACTGCTGCTTTCTGTTCCTCGGTGGGTTCGAAATCGATCATCCAACAACCTCCTTGACTCTTCGAACTCCTCGGCGCATCTTACTGCATCCCTTTCGGCAGCCCGGCATTCCGGGATTCCCTATATGATGAATGCATGCCGGCCTACCTGCCTACGAACTTGGCTTTGCCCGGTCCTTCGGCCAGGAAGGTCCGCATGCCTATCTTCTGGTCCTCGGAGGCGAAGCACAGGGCGATGCCCTGGGCTTCTATGACGAGGCCTTCCTCGATGGAACACTCCATACCTTTGTTGATGGCTCGTTTGGCCATGGCCAGAGCCACCGCCGGCCCGGCGGCGTACTTGGCGGCCACCTTCTTGGCGTACTCGATGACCGACTCGTCCCCGGTGACCACCTTCTGGACCAAACCCATCTCCAAGCATTCCTGGGCGCTGTAGAAACGCCCGCTGTAGATCATCTCCTTGGCCTTGGCCGGCCCGATGAGGCGGGGGAGCCTCTGGGTTCCACCCGCCCCGGGGATTATCCCCAGAAGGATCTCGGGCTGCCCTATCTTGGCGTTCTCGTGAGCGAAGCGAAAGTCGCAGGTGATGGCCAGCTCGCAGCCCCCGCCAAGGGCGAAGCCGTTGATGGCGGCGATGACCGGTTTGGGAATATCTTCCACCTTGGTAAAACTCTCCTGGGCGATGCCGATGAACCTGGAGATCTCCACCGCCCCCTGCTCCACCATCTCCTTGATGTCCGCTCCGGCAGCGAAATTCTTCTCCCCGCCGGTGATGACCACCGCCCGCACCCTTTCGTCCAGGGTGAGCTCCTCGGCGCATTTCCCGATCTGGAGGAAAAGATCCGCGTTCAATGGATTAAGAGGAGGGCGGTTGAGGGTCACGGTAGCCACTCCGTCCTCAACTTCCACGATGAGCAGATCGTAGTCGTAGGCCATTTCTCACCTCTCTTTCCCGTCGCGAGGAGACCTTGCGAACTGACAGAAGTTCGGTTCTCACCTCCCTCTGTGATCCCGGGCTCTCCCGGCGTCTGCATCCCGGGGTGAGAATCCCTTTCTAACTCGGGGTTTCTGGCTGGGGAAAGGTCCTCTACGACCCTTCTCGCGGCTCTAACCTAAAACAGATTAACATCAACATACTACTCCGTCAATAAACCCGCCGCCCCGGCTGCCTTCTCCCATTTCCCTCTATACCCCTCGCAAACTCGACCGGACGAGCATCAGGGTTTCCGGATCGATTGTGATAGATCACCTTTTCTCCTCCCCGATCCGGCTGTTTTATCGATATGATCCGGCGGTCTCGACCTTTCCTCCAGGAAAGAGCCCGCGGAAAAGATACGGTACCTTTTCCGCTAAAAACTCCCCCTTCAAGCCGTCCGCGATACGCTTGCCTCCCCTGGGGCACCGCCGGGAGACAACCTTTGGGCAGCGTTCCGGACGCATATTGCCGCCGGCACTCGCGCCGCCTCTTCCGGCACTCACCAATAGGCACGCCTAAAGCGGGCCGCGGCGGAAGGTTCGCCAACCTCGCTGTGACGCATAAAAGGCGTACATATACATATATAGTGATCTTGTATGTTATACGGGTGTCCCGAAGGTTACCCTGGCCCAGACCATGAAGACCCCTGGGGATCTTTTACCTCAAACCAAGATTCTTCCCCCTAGACCTTGTTGCCGCCCGGCAGGATAAATATAATTGCCCATTGGGTGAGGGATAGAGGTCGTGACGAAAGCGACTGGTCACCCGGGGAGAAAAGCACGGTGAAATTAGAGGCCACCTCCATCTGGTTCGGGATCTTGGTCCTCTTTGGAGGTTTGGGCCTTTTCCTTTTCGGCATGTACCTCATGAGTGAGGGGCTGCAGCTGGCGGCTGGAGACCGCCTGCGCCGCATGCTGGAGAGCCTGACCCGCAACCGCTTCCGCGGGGTTCTGGTGGGAACGGGGGTCACCGCCCTCATCCAGAGCTCCTCGGCCACCACGGTCATGCTGGTGGGCCTGGTCAACGCCGGGTTGATGAAGTTCTCCCAGTCCGTGGCGGTCATCTTCGGGGCCAACATCGGTACCACCATCACCGGTCAGATAGTGGCCTTCAACGTGAAGACCCTTTCCTTCCCCTGCATCGGACTGGGCTTCGTGCTCTACCTCTTAGCTCGCAGAAAAGTCTGGAGGTATACCGGCCAGGTGCTTTTGGGATTCGGCATCCTATTCTTGGGCATCGAGCTCATGAAGGGCGGGCTGGCTCCCTTGAGCCAATCGG
Organism: Candidatus Solincola quzhuomuensis; assembly: GCA_015711855.1. Lineage (GTDB taxonomy): Bacteria > Actinomycetota > Geothermincolia > Geothermincolales > RBG-13-55-18 > Solincola_A > Solincola_A quzhuomuensis. Next base: position 35,365 of record JACVJF010000013.1, read on the forward strand.
GCACGTTCGAGAACTGGTTGATTCGCTACGGCAGCAATTGGTTCCTGGGCCTCCTTCTGGGGATCGTCATCACCAGCCTGGTGCAGAGCTCCTCCGCCACCACGGGCATGGTCATAGCCATGGGCGCCGCCGGAGTCCTATCCGCGAACGGGGCCAATCCCCTGCGCATAGCCATCCCCATCATTTTGGGATGCAACATAGGTACCTGCATCACCGCCTTCATCGCCAGCCTCGGCGCCAGCATGCCGGCCAAGCGGGTGGCTATCGCCCACTACCTGTTCAACGTATCGGGGACCCTCCTTTTCCTGCCGTTTTTGGCCTGGCTGCCCAAGCTGACCCTGCGCATCTCGGAATTCTTCGGAGCCGGTCCGGAGAACATCGCGCGACAGATAGCTATGTTCCACACCTTCTTCAACCTCACCATGACCGTTCTTTGGCTACCCTTCGTCAACCAGTTCATTCGTCTGGTGAAGTTCATCAAGCGCGGAGAAGAGCCGATGGTGGAGCGCGATCCCCTGTTCCTGGACCCCCGTATCTTCCACAACCCGGCCCTGGCCTTGGAGATGGCCCGCAAGGAGATAACCCGCATGGGCCGCATCACCCTGGACATGCTCCGCACCTCGGTGGGCTATCTCAAGAAGATGGACCGAGGAGGCAAGAAGCAGCTCATGGAGATGGAATCCATAGTGGACGGACTGGCCCACTCCATCACCGAGTATCTATCCAAGCTCTCCCAAGAGCCTCTGTCCGGCGAGCAGTCCGACCGCCTGGTGGGCTACATGCACGCGGTCAACGACATCGAGCGCATCGGGGACCACGCGGAGAACATCATGTACCTGGCCCTCAACAAATCCGAGGACGGCCTGGCCTTCACGGAGACGGCCAAGCAAGAACTGGAAGATATTTCTAGTACGGTATTGGACATGTACGAGGGGATAATCGACGCCTTCGAGAAGGAAAGCTCGGACGAAGCCCGGCATTACCAGTCCTTCGAGCATTTGGTGGACGAGATGGCCAGCCGCTTCCGCCGCAACCACCTGGCCCGCCTAAACCGCGGAGAGTGCGACGGTTCGGCGGGTGTGGTCTTTCTGGACACCTTGAGCAACCTGGAACGCGTAGGCGACCTGGCCAACAACGTGGGCCACGTGACCACCGGGGCATTGGAAAAGCTGTGATCTCTCGCACGATAGGGAACCGCGCTCCGTCGCTCGTAATACGACGATGAGATGAGATAACATGTTTTCCGACCTCGGAGAAGATAGATCTCGGTCCATAATCAAGATCGGCAAGCTTTTCCTCCATAGCGGGTAGAATTATAAAAAAATGCGCAAGATGAGCGGTAAGACGTCAATGGAATTCAGCGCCGATTTTTACAGGGACCTCCTGGACAGCATAAGCGACGGAGTATATTTTCTGGACGGCGACAGGCGGATCACTTTCTGGAACAAGGGCGCGGAAGCGCTCACCGGGTACCGCAGCGACGAGGTGATAGGTTGCTTCTGTCGGGAAGACGTGCTCGAGCACACGGACGAGAAGGGGAACCGGCTTTGTGACGTGGACTTATGCCCTTCGGTCAAAGCCCTCACGGACGGCGAGGCAAGGGAAGAGATACTTTTCCTAAAACATAAAAAGGGTTACCGGGTCCCCGTGCTCACGAAGATCTTCCCCATGAGAGGAGCGCCGGAAGGCGTGAAGGGCGTCGTGGTCACCTTCAGCAATGCCTCCCATATATTGGAATACATCCAAATTATAAGCGAGTTGAGAAAGCTCTCTCTGATGGATCCCCTGACGGGTATCGGCAACCGTAGATTCGCGGAGATGAACCTCCACCTGCGTCTAGAGGAGCTGGAAAGGTACGGGTGGAGTTTCGGGGTCCTCTTCGTCGACCTAGACGACTTCAAGGTCGTCAACGACCTGTATGGCCACGAGGCCGGTGACCAGCTTCTCAAAGTGGTGGCCACCACCCTACGCAACAGCCTGCGCGTCTTCGACACGGTAAGCCGCTGGGGCGGCGAGGAGTTCTTGATCCTCGTGGTCAACGTGGACCTGGAACGCCTTAGTCGGATAGCGGAAAAACTCCGTCTGCTGGTGGAACAGTCCGGAATAAGGATAGACGGCAGGCGGGTGGGGACGACCGTTTCCATAGGCGGCACCTTGGCAAGGGAAAAGGACACCGTTCAAGAACTCGTGGTCAGAGCGGACGCCAACATGTATCGGGCCAAATTGGAGGGCAAGAACCGCGTGGTTGTGTCCTGATTGGAAACGCCGAGGAGGTAAGGAAGTCATGCCGGACTACGTAAAACCGGTGGTGGTGGTCAGCAAATGCCTGGGTTTTGAGGCGTGCCGCTGGAACGGAGAGATCGTTCGCGACGAATTCGTGGGGCTTCTGGACTCTTTCGTGCAGTTCATCCCCGTATGCCCCGAGCTGGAGATCGGCTTGGGGGTACCTCGTGATCCCATTCACATAGAGGCGGGCAAGGAGGGTCGCCGGCTCATCCAACCGGCGACCGGTAGGGACGTTACCGAGAGCATGCTCTCCTTCTCCAAGACCTTTCTCGATTCGCTACCCGAAGTTGACGGCTTCCTGCTCAAGGCGCGCTCGCCCAGCTGCGGCATCGGGGACGTGAAGGTCTTTCCTTACGGGGGCGGTGAATCGGGCGCCGTGGACAAGGGACCGGGCCTCTTCGGTGAAGAGGTGCAGCGGAGGTTCCCCCTGCTGCCGGCGGAAAGCGAGGGTCGCCTAAGGAACTTCCGCCTGCGCGAGCACTTCCTGGTGCGCATATTCACCAACGCCCGCTTCCGGGAAGCCGCAAAAAAAAGGACGATGGAAGCGCTGGTGGACTTCCACAGCCGCCACAAATTCCTGCTCATGTCCTACAACCAGTCGGAACTGAAGGCCATGGGGAGATTGGTGGCCAATCCGGAGCGCCGCCCTCAGAAGGAACTGTTCCGGCTCTATGGTGAACACCTCCGCAAAGCCCTCGCCCGGCCGCCCCGTTACGCCAGCAACATCAACGTGCTCATGCATTCCATGGGATATTTCTCCGACCGGCTCACTCCGGGAGAGAAAGCGCACTTCCTGGAAGCACTGCGAAGGTACCGGGAGAAAAGGATACCCTTGAGCGCTCCCGTGGAGATAGTAAATTCCTGGATAAACAGGTTCGGCGAGAAATACCTAGCCGAACAGACCTATTTCCGGCCCTATCCCGAGGAGCTGGTCATGATCAGCGATTCCGGCAAGGGAAGGGACTTTTGAGAAACGCTTGGACGGCTAAAAGTCCCTCGAAGGTCCGGGAAGCTACGGATTGACAACAAGCAACGATCTTAGGGCAGAACATGCCCTCGCACCGGGCACATAAAAGCGATAACCCACCGGGGTAGAAAGTCAAAAACGGCATTCGCGACAATGGAACGGCCCGTTAAAAGCGGCTAGCAAAGACAAACAAGAGGTCTCACGAGCATGATCCGAGAGGAAAGGGTGAGAGTCCTCAAGTCCGGTAGTCCCGCTCCGGGACGTTACGTCCTATATTGGATGCAGGCCTCGCAACGGGCAGTGTACAACCACGCCCTGGAATTCGCCGTGGAGAGGGCCAACGACCTGAACCTCCCCCTGGTGGTCTTCTTCGGTATCACCCCCCGCTACCCCGGGGCCAACCGACGCCACTACCTCTTCATGCTGGAGGGACTGAGAGAGGTGGGAGAGGCCCTCGGCGATCGGGGCGCGCAGTTCGTGGTCCGCAAGGTCTCACCGGAAAAGGGCGCCCTGCGACTGGCCGGCGACGCCTCCCTTTTGGTGGTGGACAGGGGATACCTCCGCAAACAAAGGGAATGGCGGGCATGGATAGCACGCCGCTCGCCCTGCCCGGTCGTCCAGGTGGAAAGTGACGTGGTGGTGCCCGTGGAGGCGGCCTCTTCCAAGGAAGAATACGCGGCGGCAACCTTCCGACCCAAAATATCACGCCTGCTTCCCGCCTTCCTGGCCCCCCTCTCCCCGCGCGACCTCAGGAAAAAAAGTCCGAACTTGGACCTGGAGGGGGTGGATCTCTCCGACCCCGTCCGGCTGACCAGGGAGATACGCGCGGCGCCGGCCCCCGATCCCCTGCTGATCCCCCCCGGCGGTACCTCGGAAGCTCTGGTGCGGCTGCGTTCCTTCATCCACGAGAAGCTGGACCGCTACCACCTCCTCTCCAATCATCCGGAACTGGACTACACTTCCGGGCTTAGTCCCTACCTCCATTTCGGGCAGGTATCCCCCCTGCAGGTGGCCCTGGAGATAAGAAAAGCGGGTGGGCCGGGAGCGGAGGCCTTCCTCGAGCAGCTCATCGTGAGACGCGAGCTTTCCGTGAACTTCGTCTTCTACAATCCCGCCTACGATTCCCTGGACGCTCTACCCACCTGGGCCCGACGGACGCTGGAGGACCACGCCGCCGACCGCCGAGAATACCTTTATTCCCTTGAGGAACTGGAGGAAGCCCGTACCCACGACCGCTTCTGGAACGCCGCGCAGATGGAGATGCTTATCACCGGCAGGATGCACAACTACATGCGCATGTACTGGGGAAAGAAGATCCTCGAATGGACGCCGAACGCGAAGGAAGCCCTCAGGATCATGCATTACCTTAACGACAAGTACGAGCTGGATGGGAGGGATCCCAACGGCTATGCGGGGATCCTCTGGTGTCTCGGCAAGCACGATCGTCCCTTTTCCGAGAGAAAGGTGACGGGCAAGGTCCGCTGGATGAGCGCGGAGGGTTTGCGCCGGAAGTTCGACATGGAGGCTTACGTCAAAAGAATCAGCCGTTACCACGAGCAATGGAAGAGCGGCAAGTGATGCCCGCTCCACGCATGTTTTACCCACTCCGGAGTCGTCAATAATAAAAGAGAGAAAACTTTAATCGCCGAGTCCTCTATCCATGGGACATCCTTCGAAGACGGTGTCTCCTATCATGGACTTACGCGACGGGAAAGAACTCGCCGTGAGGGTGGACTCGCTTGAGGGCCGGGAGCTGGTATGTGGTGGATAATAGCAACCCTCGGCGGCTTCTTACTGGGTTCGGTGCCCTTTTCCCTTATCCTGGGAAAACTGGTCCTAAAGACCGACGTGCGGCGTTATGGAGACGGTAATCCGGGTTCGGCCAACGTCTTTAGGGCGGGTGGGTTTCGGTTGGGTTTGGCCGCCGGTATACTGGATTTCATGAAAGGCGCCCTTCCCGTGGGCCTGGCTCGGTTCTTCCTGGGAATAGAGGGATGGCGGGTCCTGCCCGTAGCCATCGCGCCCCTGCTAGGCAGCGCGCTCTCCCCCTTCCTCCGCTTCCGGGGAGGAAAGTCCATCGCCGCGACCTTCGGAGTATGGACCGGCCTGCTCATGTTCGAGGGCCCTTTGGCACTCGGGATATGCCTGGCCATCTTCGCCGCCGTCCTGTCGTCCGACGCCTGGTCGGCAGTGCTCGGTTTTACCGCTTTTCTGGTCTATCTCGTCGTGCGTAGGTCCAATGAGGTCATCTTGGCGGTATGGGCGGTCAATGCCGTCCTCATGT
>JACVJF010000014.1 GCA_015711855.1 Candidatus Solincola quzhuomuensis
CTCCAAGGGCCCCTCCCGCCCCTGCACCCTCCTATCCGGGCGGATGATAATCAGGAGGACGATCAAGCCGACCAGCGCGAGCGCCGCCGCCGACCCCGCCAGGATGAGGGACTTCTCAACTCCGCGACCTCTCCGCTCTTCGAAGGGCATCCTCGCTTCACCTCCGCACCCCACCCCGCCGATCCCCACTCTCCGGCTTTCCCGTTACGGCGACCGTTCCCCGCGGCCTCAGGCGGCTATGTCCTCGGGGACCTCCTCGGGGACCTCCTCCTCCAGCCATTCCTGCATGTGCCGCAACCATTCCTCCAACTCCTCGAGGTCCGTTCCCTCGGGAAAATTTCCCTCGGGAAAATCATTCCAAAATTCCGGCAGGCCGAGATCATCGGGACCGATTTCCGTTCTCCCCTCGCCACGGAAGAACCTCGAAACGGCAAGGTCGGGCAGAGGGTCTTCCGCCAGATACCACCTCCCGTCTTGCCTGGTCATGCGAAAACGGACGGGTTCCTCGCCCAGATCCGTCTCGGTCTTCATGCCCAGGACCGAGACGACCAGGGTGCCGGAGGTGGTGACCACGGAAGCGTCATGCACCCCTTTCCTCTCCAGCTTCAGTCCCACGTCCTGGAACTCCACTTCCATAAAATGGAATCCAAGCTCCAATAACTTTCGAGGGTCGACGCCCATGTTCTCCCGGAGCAGACCGTCCTCGGAGAAAAATCTCCCTTCGGCGAAGCAGCCCAGGTAGGAATCGACGTCCTTCTCCTCCAGGGCCCGCATGTACCTGTAGGCCAGGGACAACGGGTCGTCCGACTTCGCTCCCCTCCACGAGAGCAGGTAAAGGATAAGGAGGGTCGCAGCGGCGGCGATCGTCAGGCATCCCACCGCGCCCGCCAGCAGGGCCAGCCGCCTTCGTCCGCGAACGGTCCTTGCGGGAGCTGGCGGAGCCTCCGCCGGAACTCTTGGGAGGGGCACGTAAGTTTCCTCTCCGGTCAGGCAGGCGCCGCAGTACATGCAGAAGGAGGCAGTCTTTTCGACCTCCCTGCCGCAGCGGACACAGTAAATCATGTCCTCACCGGTCGATCCCAACCCCGCATCATTCCATCAACCGCTTCTCACCGCTATTCCTTTTTAGTAGAAGGTCGGCCGCATCCTGGAGCTCCCGGCAAAACATTCCGGCTCAACCGCTCTCCCGCAACAGGCGCTGGAGGATCTCGTTGACCATCTGAGGATTGGCCCGGCCCCCGGACCTGCGCATAACCTGGCCCACTAGGAAACCCAGAGCCTTTTCCTTACCCTTCCGGAAATCCTCCACCACCTTGGGATTTTCTTCCAATACCGCTCCCACCAAGCGCTCCAGTTCTTCTTGGTCGCTTATCTGGGTGGCTCCCTTCTCCTCCACTATGAGGCGGGGATCGCGCCCGCTCTCGAGCATCTCCTGGAAGACGCTCTTGGCCAGGGTGACGCTGACCGTCCCCTTCTCCACGAGGTCGATTAGTTCCGCCAGCTGAGAGGGGGTGACCTTGACCTCCGGCACCTCCATACCCCTCGCGTTGAGATAAGCGGAAAGCTCTCCCATCATCCAGTTGCTGACCGCCTTGGGCGGAGCGCCCGCGGAAACGGCGCCCTCGAAGAAATCCCCCATGGCCTTGGACGAGGTCAAGAGGGCGGCGTCGTGGGCGGGCAGTCCGTATTCCTCCCGGAAACGGCGCCGCCTCTCCGCCGGGAGCTCGGGCAGGGAGGACCTCACCCCCTCGACGAAACTGCGGTCCAGAACCAGGGGAACCAGATCCGGCTCCGGGAAGTAACGGTAATCGTAAGCGTATTCTTTGGTCCGCAGGGGCGTGGTCACGTTGGCGTCCGCATCCCAGTGACGGGTCTCCTGGACGATCTCCCCACCGCTATCCAGGATATCGCGCTGGCGGGATATCTCGTAGTCCAGGGCCCGGTAAAGGGCCCGGAAGGAGTTCATGTTCTTGATCTCCGTCTTCACCCCTAAGCAGGACGAGCCCCTCGGACGCAGGGAGACGTTGGCGTCGCAGCGCAGGCTACCCTCCTCCATCTTGCAGTCGGACACCTCGAGGTGCTCCATGATGCTCTTCAGCTCCTGCATGAAGATGCGAGCCTGCTCCGGGGTGCGTATATCCGGTTCGGTGACTATCTCCAGGAGGGGAACCCCGGCGCGGTTGAAGTCCTCCAGGCTGTACTCCGAGCCGTGAATCCGTCCGCTCTCGCTGGCGTGCAGCGTCTTCCCGGTGTCCTCCTCCAGATGAACCCTGGTGATGCCCACCCGAAAGGGACCTTCCTCGCTCTCCAGCTCCAGGAACCCGCCGACCGCCAGGGGCAGGTCGTACTGGGATATCTGATAATTCTTGGGCATGTCCGGGTAGAAATAGTTCTTGCGGTGGAAAACGCAGCGGGGAGCTATCTCGCAGTTCAGGGCCAGCGCCAGCCGGGTGGCCAGCTCCACCGCCCTCCTATTGAGCACGGGAAGCACCCCGGGGAGGCCCAGGCATACGGGGCAGGTCTTGGTGTTGGGCTCTCCCCCGAAGGAGGCGTCGCAGGAGCAGAACATCTTGGAACGCGTCTTCAGCTCGGCGTGGATCTCCAGGCCGATGACCGCCTCGTAATCGCCCATCATCCCACCCCCCTACCCGCCTTCGGCCTCTCCCGGAACCCGATGGCCACCTCCAGGGCGCTTGCCACCCGCAGGAGCGTGGTCTCCTCCAGCACCCTACCCATGATCTGCAGGCCCACGGGCAAACCGTCCTCCAGACCGCAGGGCATGCTGATGGCCGGGATCCCGGCCAGGTTTACGGGAATGGTGCATACGTCGGAGAGATACATGGCCAGGGGATCCTCCACCTTCTCCCCCAGGGCGAAGGCCGGCGTGGGGGAGGTGGGGCTGACCAGTACGTCGTAGCGCTGGAAGGCTCGCCGAAAATCCTCCACGATCAGGGTCCTGATCTTCTGGGCCTGTCCGTAATAGGCCTCGTAATAACCGGCGGAAAGGGCGTAAGTGCCCAACATTATGCGTCTCTTGACCTCCGCGCCGAAACCCTTCGCCCTGGTCTTACCGTACATCTCCAGCATGTCCTTTCCCTCCACGCGCAGTCCGTAGCGGACCCCGTCGTAGCGGGCCAGGTTGGAGCTGGCCTCGGCGGGGGCGATAATATAGTAGGCACTCAGGGCATAGTCGAGATGGGGGAGGGTGGTCTCCTCCACTTCCGCTCCCAGTTCCTGGAAAATCTCCAGGCTTCGCTCCATGGCCTTCCTAACCCCCGGGGTAAGTCCTTCCTGCACGAGTTCCCGGGGCACCCCTATCCTCATCCCCCGCACTCCTCCGTCCAGCGCCGCCAGGTAGTCGGAGGGTTCCACGTTAAGCGAGGTGGAATCCCGGGGGTCGTGACCGGCGATGAGGGCGAGCAAAAGGGCGCAGTCCCGCACGTTCCGCGTGATGGGTCCCACCTGGTCCAGGGAGGAGGCGAAGGCTACCAACCCGTACCGCGAAACCAGCCCATAAGTGGGCTTGAGGCCCACCAGCCCACAGAAGGAGGCCGGCTGGCGTATGGAGCCGCCCGTGTCCGAGCCCAGAGCCCAAATCGCCTCCCCGGCCGCCACCGCCGCCGCCGATCCGCCGCTGGATCCACCGGGAACGCGCCCCAGGTCCCAAGGATTCCGTGTGGGCCCGAAGGCGGAGTTCTCCGTGGAGGAACCCATGGCGAACTCGTCCATGTTGGCCTTTCCCATCATGGTCATGCCCGCTCGCTTCAGGCGGCTCACCACGGTGGCGTCGTAAACCGGCACGTAATTCTCCAGGATGCGCGAACCGCAGGTGGTGCGTATGCCCTTGGTGCACAGCACGTCCTTGACCGCCAAGGGGATTCCCGCCGCGACTCCGGGGTCCTCGCCCGCGGCCAGCCGATCGTCGGCGGCCCGAGCGGCCTCCTCCGCGGCCTCCAGGGTGAGGGTTATATAGGAGTTGACCTTCCTCTCCACTTCCTCGATACGATCCCGAACGGCGCGGAAGACCTCTAAGGCGGAGACCTCCCTCCGGCGTATCATCTCTTTTAATTCCCATGCCCCTTTTTCGTGAAGTTCTTCCACCTCATTCCCCCGCTTCCTAGACCTCCGTTTTCTGCCTCGTCCTCACCGTCACCGCCCTGGCCAAGATCAGGGCTCCCACCAACCAGGCCAACTCCACCAGGGGTATCCGGGAACCGAACCAGTTCCTCGCTCCCAGGACATCGCCCAACACGTTGGCGCATAAAAGAAACAGGAGAGCCGCCAGAACGATACTCACCCGCCTCCCTTCCCTCTCCCTCCCCTCCCGTCGCAGGACCTGAAGGAGGGCAAGGATATGGAAAAGGGCCAGTACGGCATAGAAGAGCATAGCCGCCGCGTTCACCAGGACGGGTGGCGAACGGATCTCGAGGACCCATGTGTTTCCGTTATGGCTGAAAGCCTTGTCCCCGTTGATCAGGACGGCAGCCGCAGCGAACTGGAGGGGGAGAGACCAGAAAAAGAGGGTGTGATCGGAGTTCCTGGCGAAAGAGCGGGCGAACAGGAAGACGAAGAAAGAGCTCATAAGGGTCAGGACCATGGCCATCTGCCGGAAGGAAAGGCTTATGGTCAGGTCCCGCAACCACCAGGATACGGCGGAAAAAACGGCGGAAAGGGCTCCGGCGATGACCCACACCAGGAACCACAGACCTATCTCGCCCCTTTTTCCCGCATGCCTGTGGAACCACGCAGCCACTCCCGTCAGGACGGCGGCGGTGAGCAGGAGCAGGTAGGGGCCCACTTGATCCTCCCGACCGTCAGATTATCCTGGGCACCAGGAAATAGCCCCCTTCCCGCCGCGGCGCATTGGAAAGGGCTTCTTCCTGGGAAAGGCCGGGCATAACCTCGTCTTCTCGCATGACGTTCTTCAAGGGGACCACGTGGGAGGTCGGTTCCACGTCCGCGGTGGGGAGGGACTTGATCTTTTCCGCGTGTTCCAGGACCTGGCCCAACTGCCGGGTGAACCGCTCTTTCTCCTCCTCCGACAGCTCCAGGCGCGCCAACCAGGCCACGTATTCCACGTCCTTTTCGTCGATCATGATCCCCTTCTCCTTTTCGTCTCCTTCATCCTCCGGTCAGCGAAAAGACCCTTTTTTTGTTCCCGGGTCTCGGGAGCCCCTCATCTCTCTAGAAGAGCCAGGAATTCCTCCTCTCCTATGGTCCGCACGCCCAGCTCGCGAGCCTTGTCGTACTTGCTGCCCGGATCCGTCCCCACCACCACGTAATCCGTCTTTCGGCTCACGCTGGAGGCCACCTTTCCCCCTCGCGATTCTATGGCCTGGCGAGCTTCCTCGCGGGTCATGGAGGAAAGCGCGCCGGTAAGCACGAAGGTAAGCCCTTCCAGGTTGCGGGGTCCTTCCTCCACCTTCTCCTCCATGTTAACCCCCGCCCGTTTCAGTTTCTCGATCAGCTCCAGGTTACGGGGTTCCTCGAAGAAGGCCCTGACGCTCTCCGCGATGGTGGGGCCTATCTCCTCCACGTCCAGGAGCTCTTCCAGGCTGGCCTTCGCCAGGTCGTCCATTTTCCGGAAACGGCGGGCCAACACCTCCGCCACGTGGGAACCCACATGGCGGATGCCCAGGGCGAAAAGAAGGCGGGAAAGCGGTCGGTCCTTGCTCTGCCGAATGGCTCTCATGAGGTTGGCCACCGACTTGTCCTTGAACCCGGTCAAGGAGTAGAGCTGCTCCTCGGTCAGGTAATAGATGTCCTCCACGGACTTCACGTACCCCTTCTCCATGAGCTCCCGTATGGTGGCCGGTCCCAGTCCCTCAATGTCCATGGCCCCCCGGGAAGCGAAGTGGAGGATGCTCTCGAACAGGCGGGCCGGGCAGTCCACGTTCACGCACCTGGCCACCACCTCTCCCTCCGGGCGGTATACCTTTCCCCCGCAGGCCGGACAGCGGTCCGGCATGACGAAATCGCGCTCCGTGCCGTCACGGAGCTCCACGATGGGCTTGATGACCTCGGGGATGACGTCCCCCGCCTTGTGCACCAGGACCACGTCCCCTATCTTTATGCCCTTGCGCCTGATCTCGTCCTCGTTGTGCAAGGTGGCCCGGGATACCGTGGAACCCCCCACGAAGACCGGTTCCAACACGGCGGTGGGGGTCAGGGCCCCGGTGCGACCCACGTTGACCACGATGTCCAGAAGCCGGGTGGTCTTCTCCTCGGCGGGGAACTTGTAGGCCACGGCCCAGCGCGGGGCCTTGCTCGTCGCCCCCAGTCTCTCCCGGAGATGGAGGGGGTTTACCTTGATGACCGCCCCGTCCACCTCGTAGGCCAGCTCATCCCGCCTGGCGATCCATTCCTGACAGAATTCCAGTATCTCCTCGACCCCTGATGCCAAGCGCCAGTTGTCGCTCACGTGGAACCCCCAGTCGGCTATCTGCTCCAGCACCTCGGCGTGGGTCCGAAACGTCCTCCCCTCCACGTAACCTATTTCGTAGCAGATGAGGTGCAGGTTCCGGGAAGCGGTTATCCGAGGGTCGAGCTGTCGCAAGGAGCCCGCTGCGGCGTTGCGAGGGTTGGCGAAGGGGGGTTGTCCCTCCTCCTCTCTCTGGCGGTTGAGCTCGAAAAAGGCCTTCTTGGGCATGAATACCTCCCCCCTGATCTCCAGGTAGGGAACGATGTCCTCTCCCAGCAGGCGGAGGGGAAGGGATCTCACCGTCCTCAGATTGGCGGTAACGTCCTCGCCGGTGACCCCGTCCCCGCGCGTGGCACCGCGGACGAAGACCCCGTTCTCGTAGGTGAGGGCTATCCCCGCTCCGTCTATCTTCAGCTCGCACACGTATTCGGTCCTTCCCACTTGGTTCTCCACTCGGCGGACAAAGGCGCGCAGCTCCTCCTCGTTGAACACGTTGTCCAAACTCATCATGCGGGCGCGATGCTGGACCGGCCGGAAGGCCTCCGCCGGCGGGGCCCCCACCCTCTGGGTGGGTGAGTCCGGGGAGACCAGCTCCGGGAACCTTTCCTCCAGCTCCTGGAGCTCCCGCATGAGCAGATCGTACTCCTCGTCGCTGATCACCGGGTCGTCGAGCACGTAATAACGGTAATTGTGATAGTTTATCTCCCGGCGCAGCTCCTCGGCTCTCTTGCTGGCTTTTTCCAGCTCGGAAGTCATGGCCTCTCCACACGGACTTTTGGATTGATCCCCATATTTTTATACACCATCGATGCGTTTTTTTGCAGCGAGCGGGAAGGGCGAGCTATCCGGGCCCAGGCTGCCCTCTGAAAGGTGAAAAGGAGGAGGTCTCCGCGCCTCAAGGCCGACGAGAAAGATTGCCCGCCTAGAGATGGTTCCTCAGCAATCCGGAAGGCAGGCTCCCGGCTTCGGGTGTGCGTTCAGACCTTTTCCAATCGGAGGTCGCCCTTCACCCCCAGTCGGCTTCCCATGATGAGAAGACACCCGTGCACGCCCTCCAGCGCGTTAACCCTGTCCAGGGCCTCCTCCATCCTCCCCGGATCCTTGGCCAGGTTACCCAGCAGTGTGGCGGCGGCGTCCGCCAGGGAGGCGCTTTCCGCCACCACCAAGGCCGCGTCGGCCCTCCCGGCACTGTAGGAGGGCCCCACGGTGGCCGAGGAGGTGCATATGCCTATCCCTTCAGGAGGAGTGGGAGGGACCACCAGGGCCAGCTTGCCGCTGAGGGGCGATTCTCCGGCGAAGACGCCGATGCGGACCTTTCGGGTCGCGAGCAGGAATATGTCGCCGCCGTTCTCCACCATTACCTCGGGAGATAGGGGAGCCAGGTCCCTTCCCACCATCTCGGCCACCGCTCCGGCCACCGCGGCCATGGGTCCCACTCCCGTTTTGAAAGCGGCGGAGGCCATCCGCCTGATTATCTCGGGGACCTCGCCAGAAACGTCGTAAGGCCGGTAGGTGGTACGAAAAAGCGGCTGACGAGTTATGAACTCCTCCAGCTCGCTCCGGTGGCGGGAAAGCGACCGGTAAGCCTCCTTGGAGAGGTCCCGGCGCGCCCAGATGAAAAGGTCGCTTTCCTTCAACCTCACTTGGAAGGATACGAGCCCGGCGGCCTTCGTCTCCTCTCGGTAAAAGCGGTGTATGTACTCCCTCATCGACGTCTCCGTTTGGGTCCCCTCTTCGGTCGAGGACCTTTCACCGGCAACATGCGTCTCCCCCTCTATCCAACCGATATCCACTAGGTGAACAGAGGGATTTCCCGACACGCGCCGGGGACAAAGAGCGGTCGCGCCGGGTCTTCCGGGAGGGTTATCGACGCCTATTCTTCCTTGCTTTTACGGTCCTCCTCCCCGGCCTTGCGCCTGGTGATGACCACCAGGGTGACTACCGCGGCCAGGATGGCCAGCCATATAGCGGCTATGGTGACCACCAGCCGGACGGGACTTCCCCCTCCACTTTCTCCTTCCTGCCGGGCAAGTGCGGGACCCATGCTGCTGAGGAGGAAAAAAGCGACCAGGACGACCGCCACCAAGGTCCTCTTACCCATACACACCCCCACGTACTACTCGCTCGTCAACCGGACTATTCCCCTTCGCAACCCTAAAGGAGCCTCATGATGAGCAGGAAGACGAGGGTCACCGCTATGGCCAACGCTCCCAGGGCGAGGTCGCGGTTGAGGCGCTGCATGGCCTCGGGCAAGAGGCGCCGCGTCTCTCGACGAAGCCTCCTCCAGTCCCTTCGCAACCCGACCCTGGCCCTCTTTTTCGCTTTGGCGTACCTCCACCCCCCCTCGATCAGGAAAGCTTGGAACCATCTGGCGGCGCGCGTGTACCAATACTCCACCTTCGTTTCCTTGGGCACGCGCAGGGAAAAGGGGTCGAATTTGAAAAGCTTCAACTGGAAAAGGTCGGAAGCGGCCGCATACAAGATGACCGCGATCCCGGCCATGGCGGCGACGAAAGCGGCGAAGATGTCCCTGGCCAGATCGTTTTCCATGGCCACCATCCGAATCGCGTTCACCATGCTCCATCCCCGTCCTTCAGCTTGGACCGAGTACCGAAACCTTGGTCCTTCCCTCCGGTCCGCACAAGGAATTTCTTTACTATAAGAAAATATATACGCCCTACGCCCCTGCCGCCTTCGCTCACAGGAGCCTCATGATCAGGAAAAGGGTGAGCGATACGGCGATCACCAGCGCTCCCACGGCGATGTCTCCTTGATACTCTCTAATCCTGGGCATGAGTTCCGCGCTGGCCTCCCGATAAGCCCTGACCGCCGCCTCCCGGATAAAGGATGCCGGCCGAGAGGTCAGAGAGGGATAAACAACCTCCCTCACCGTCGTCACCACGGCCCTGGCCCCCTTCTTGCAAGCGGTCACCAAACCCTCCTTCAGCGGGGCGTAAGCGCGTTTTCCCCACCACAGAACCGCCAGGGAACTCCGCGCTCCCCGCAGGTACCAGAAATCCACTCCTAACCAGCGGGGAAGCCGGAAGCGGAAGACGTCCGGTCCCACCCGCCGCCTGCCCAGGATATCGGGCCAAGCACCCAGGAAGAACAGGCTTAAGCCTATGGCCAGGGGGACGAATATCTCCTTCACGTTTGACCAGAGAAAGATGGGTGTCCGTGCCAAGTGCTCCACGTAATGGACTTCCAGGCCCGGTACCGTCCCCGTCGCTGGACCGATGAGCCTCCGCAGCAAGATGCCGGGAAAGAGGCCGTTGAAAAGCACCCCGCCTGCCAGGATACCCGCGCCCAGGAGCATCCACGTCGGCGCTTCCCTCACCTCCATCAGGTGATGGGCTCGCTCCGGAGAGGGCCGGCGGAAAAAGGTGTAGTAGGTCATCTTGGTTATGTAGGCGATGGTCCCTCCGCTGGTTATGATGAACATGACCTCCGCGGCCTTCACCCATCCCGCCGTGGCCAGGTGAGCTCCTTCCGCCAGATGGTGAGACTCCAGGATGGCGTGATGTAGGAGGGTCTTGGAAACGAACCCGTTGCCCAAGGGAATACCCATGATCCCCAAGGCGGAAATGCACCAGAAAAAGGTGGTCAGGGGCATGCGCTTCCAAAGGCCTCCCAGCTTGAACATGTCCAGCTCGTGGGCACAATAGAGCACGGAGCCGGCGGCCAGGAAGAAACATCCCTTGAACAGAGCGTGGTTGATGATGTGGTAAAGGCTTCCACCCATGCCCATGGCCCCTTCTCCGCCCAGAAAACCCAAACAACCTATCCCGAAGAGTATGTACCCCATCTGGCTGACGCTGGAGTAGGCCAGGGTACGCTTGATGTCCGTCTGTACCAGGGCTAGGAGCATGCCCGTGAACATGGTGGCCACGGCTATCCAGATGACGGCGAAACCCAACATGCGCACGTCGGCGGCCAGGCCTCCCGCGGCATGGACCATCGCCTCGTTCCCATGGGTCACCGCGGCGTGCCCCGCCGCCGTGTGGGACACCGGAGCCTGTAAGAAAGAGAGCACCGTGCGCAGGATACCGTAAGCCCCGGCCTTGATCATCACCCCGGAGAGGAGGGCGCTGGCCGGGGAGGGAGCCGCCGGGTGGGCATCGGGAAGCCACACGTGCAGGGGGACCATGCCCGCCTTCACCCCGAACCCCGCTATGAGGAGCACCACCGCCACCACCTTGAAGGGGCCGCCAAGCCAGGCGCTTCCCGTGAGGGGCCGGAAGGAAACGGTCCCGGCGTATCCCAAGTACAGAAATATGCCGCCGACGAGGAGCAGGCCGCCGATCACGGTCAGGGATATGTATTTGGCGGCCGCATCCCGCGCCTTCCTGGTCTCGGAGTGGATGACCAGGAGATAGGCCAGGAGGCCCATGGCCTCGAAGAAGAGGTACAGGCTGAAGAAATCCCGTACCGTGAAGACGCCCAGCGTCGCCGCTTGGGTGAGGAGCATGAAGAGGAAGAAGCGGGTCCGTTTGTGCTCGTGATCCATATACCGGAAGGCGTGCAGGGCCGCGGCGAACCACAAAAGAGAGGCGAAGAAGGCGAAGAAGGCGCTTACGGAATCCACCTCCAGGCCGCAGGAAAACCGCTCTCCCAGGCGCATGAAACCGAGGTCGAAATAAACCGGACCCCGTCCCAAAACTCGGGAGAGCATGGCCAAGACCACCACCAGCGTGGCGCCGGTGGAGACAACCGCCGTCCAGTTGCGCAGCCGCGGTCTTCGCTCTCCCGCGGCCAAAGTCCCCAATCCTCCCAGGAGGGGCAGGGCCAAAGCCAGGGCGGGGAGGATGGAGTAGGCCAGTATGGTAACCTTTTCCTCGTGCAACCTCTTACCTCACGGCTCAGGGAAAGATTGCCTTGGCCACCTTGCTCACCAGGGAGTAGGGAAAACCGGGCACGTTGCTCCAGATCCCCACGATGATCACCAGGGCGGCCAGGACGACCACCGGGATGACCAGCTTGTGGTCGGCTTCCTTCCCGAAGACCAGCTTGGGATGATGCCGCTCACCGTGTTCGTCCAACTCGTCGCCCTCCCACCGGAAGAAGGCGGTGTAGACGATGGGGAGGAAGTAGGCCGCGTTCAGCAGGGCACTGACCAGAAGTATGACGATGTAGACGGGCAGCCCAGCCTCCAAGGAGCCGCTTCCCAGGAGCCACTTGGTGATGAAGCCCACCGAGGGGGGCGTGCCCATCATGGCCAGAGCGCACACGGAAAAACATATCATGGTTATGGGGAGCTGGTAACCGACGCCCGCCATCTCGCTTATGTTCTTCTTGCCCGTCTTCACCAGGATCACCCCGGCGCAGAGGAATAGGCAGCCCTTCATGAGGGCATGGTGGGTGAGGTGCATCACGCCTCCCAGGGCGCCGTCATGGGCCAGCATGGCCAGACCCAGGATTATGTAGGAGACCTGTCCGATGCTGGAATAGGCCAGCCGCCTCTTCAGGTTGTCCTGGGTAAGGGCGAAGACGGAGGCCACCACTATGGTGATACAGGCGGCGATGGCCATGACCACGTTGACCTTCAACTCCCGCATCAGATCCACGCCGAACACGTTGAAACAGACTCGGATTATGCCGAAGGCCCCCGCCTTGAGGATCACGCCGGAGAGCAGGGCGCTGGCCGGGGAGGGAGCCGCCGGGTGGGCGTCCGGCACCCATCCGTGCAAGGGCATGATGGCCGCCTTAACCCCGAACCCCGCCAGGTAGGTGAAGAAGACGGTCATCAAAGCGGCACGGCTGGCCGTCTCCAGGCTCAAAACCCCGTATTTCCCGAACCCCAGTTGCCCGTCTCCCCAGAAGTAATGGGCCACTATGGCGAAGAAGAGCACCGTGCCCGCGGCGATGGCATACACCAGATACTTGTACCCCGCTCGACGAGCCACGGTGGTCTCCTCGTGGATGATCAAGGGATAGGAACCGAAGGTCATCATCTCGTAGAAGATGAAGTAGGTGAACATGTTGGCCGAAAAGGCACAGCCCAGGATAAAGGACTCGCACAAAGCCATGAAGGCGAAGAATCGATTGTGTTTGTGATCGATATAGCTTATGGAATAGATCGTGGCCAACATCCAGAGGAAAGACAGGATGAGGGCGAAGTAATATCCCAGGGTGTCCACGTACAGCCTTATTTCCAGGTTCTCCACCACGCTGGCCAGGTTAATGGTATACCTGTTTCCGTCCAAAACGGACGGCAGCATGGAAAGAACCACCCCGAAGGTGGCCAGAGAGCCCAGCGAGCATAGCCAGAGGCGCAATCTCTGTGCCCGCTTGGGAAAGACGAGTATGGCCACCAGCGTGGTCCAGGGCAAGAGGATGGCTATCAGCGGAACTACCGAGAATTTGCTTTCCGGCATCGACTACCCCCTTTGTCCGCTCGCGGGGGGCTCGCCTCGTCTCCGAGAAGACCGGCCCCCGAAGTCTCCATCCGGATCGTATCTTCGTTCCTTTCGGTCATTTATGGTATTTTCTACCAAATTCTCCACCCTCCTCGTCCGCTCATAGAAGAAACGCCGCCGCCTTCAAAAGGGACGGTATCACCAAATAGGAGAATATCCCGAAGAACAGGGTCCCCAGGGATAGCATCCATACCGGCGTCAGCATGCTCGGGGGAGCGTCGTTCCAGCTATCTTCCCATGCTCCTTCCCTTCCCGCCTGGAAGAACATGTAATATATAACCCGGAAGCAATACACTGCGGCCAGGATGCTCCCGATAAGAAGGACGCAGGCATAAAGCCATTTCTCACCTCTCACGTTTCCCAGGATGAGGTACCATTTGCTGATGAACCCCGCCGTGGGGGGGATGCCTATGACGGAGATGGAAGCCAGGGCGAAGGCGAAACAGGTCCAGGGCATTTGGCGCCAGGCGCCCTTTAGTTCCTCTATCCGGCGGTATCCTTTCACGTAGATGAAATTTCCCGCGCAGAGGAAGAGGCAGGCCTTGGCCAGTCCGTGATCCAGCATATGGTACACGGCGCCGGTAAGGCCCTCGGCGGTAAAGGCGGTCAGGCCGAGGAAGATGTATCCGATATGGCTGATGGTGGAATAGGCGATCATCATCTTGAGGTCCTTCTGGAGTATGGCCATTATCCCTCCGTAGAGGACCGCCGCGGCGGCAGCCACTCCCACTGCGTCCGCCGTGCCCCCTATGAGATCGGCGGCCCCTCGGGGGAAGACGGAGAAGGTTATGCGCAAGAGGGCGAAGGCGCTCACCTCCACCAGAAGGCCGGAAAGGAGGGCGCTTATGGGCGAGGGGGCGATGGAATGGGCGTCGGGCAGCCACATGTGCAAAGGGAAGAGGGCCGCCTTCACCCCGAACCCGATCACGAAGAGTATGTAGGAGACCGTAAGCACCTCCGTGTAGCCCGATTCGGCGATGCGCTGCGCGAGGTCGGCCATGTTCAGGCTACCGGTCGCGGAGTAGAGAAAGCCTATGGCTAAAAGCACCATTATGGAGGAAGGGGCCCCCATGAGCACGTACTTGAAGGCAGCTCGTACCGCGTTGCGGTTCCCGGTGATGGCCACCAGGGCATAGGAGGACAAGGCCAGTATCTCCATGAAGACGAAGAGGTTGAATATGTCCCCCGTGGCGGCGAACCCCAACATGGCCCCGGACATGAGCAGGAACAGTACGAAATAGGCGGTCCTTCGGCCCCGGCTGACCTCCTTGGAGATGTAGTGACGGGAGAAGACCAGGGCCAAAAGGGTTATCCCACATATCGCCAACATGAGGAAAAGCCCCACGTAATCCACGCGTATCTCGATCCCGTGAGGCGGCTCCCATCCTCCCAGGTGATAGCTGAGATACCCGTCGGAAGGTATCCTCCCCAGGAGCAGAAACCCCAATACGGTGGAGAAACCCAGAGGCAGAAGGGCGACGTGGGGGACCCAGCTCTCGCGGAGGTAGCCCAGGAAAGGCAGCAGGACCGCCCCCAGCAAGGGAACGGTGATCATGAGTATGGGGAAATGCCTCCAGGCTCCCACTATCCCCTCTCCTCCCGCTCCGCTGTTTCCGATTGTTCTTCCTCGCGCATGAGGCGATCAACGTCCAATGTTCCGTACTGACGGTACAGGAGGATGACCAGGGAAAGGGCCAGCGCGGTGACGCTAACCGCCACCACTATCCCGGTAAGGATGAGTGCCTGGGGCAGTGGGTTGACCATGCGGGAGGGATCGGCTTTACCCACCCGGATGGGGGCCATCCCTCCGTCCAGATACCCCAGCGATATGAAGAAGAAGAAGACCGAGGTCTCCATGATGTTCAGACCGATGAGCTTCTTGACGATGTTGCGGCGCACGATGACCGTGTAAAGCCCTATACAGAACAGGACCATCGCCGCTACGTAATGATAGTTATGAAGCAGTCGCAATCTCCTCCTCCCGTATCATGGCGAAGAGGATGGAGGTGAGGACCATGGCCCCTCCCAGGCCGATGCCCACCTCCACCAGGATGGTCAGCCACACCACCAGAGACGGTTGAAGGCCCGGCGCCACCTTCGGCCAGGCATAGGTCAGGAACTCCCCCCCGCCCAGAAGACCCAGGGCTCCTACCAGGAAAAACCCCATCACTGCCGCCCCCTCCAGGGCCGCTCTGATCCTCTGAGGCACGCGACGAGAGGATTCGGCGAGTCCGAAAATGGTGGTGAAGACGATCATGCTTCCTCCGATTATCGCCCCTCCCTGGAAACCGCCTCCAGGAGAGGACTCCCCGTGGAAGATGGTGTAAAGGGAAAAGAGCAGGATGAAGGGTACCATAAAGCGCACCATAGTCCTCACGATGGTGGAGGAAACCACCTCCGAGCGGTCCACGAAGCCCTCTATGGCTCCCCTCCTCTCCCTCCCCAGCACGGCCAGCACCGCGGCCAGGGCGCAGAATATGACCGTCACCTCCCCCATGGTGTCGTATCCCCGGTAGTTGAGGATGATTCCGGTGATCACGTTTTCAGTGTGCGTCTCCTCCTCCGCGTTTTCCAGGTAACGGGGGATGACGTGGGTGGCGGTGGGGTTAGCCGGATCCCCCATGGGGGGCATATTGGCCACCACGTAAAGGAGTAGCGCCGCCAGTGCGGCTATGAAGAGCAGGGAGACGGTCCTCTTCATTCCTCCTCCCTCCTCCTGGTCTTGAAGATGGTCACCACGAAGAGCACCGTGGTCACGCCCGCTCCCACCGCCGCCTCGGTGAGTGCCAGGTCGGGAGCCTGCAGGCGCTGCCACATGAGGGCCATGATCAAGCTGTACACGGAGAAGATGATCACCGCCGCCAGCAGATCCCTGGCGGTTACCGCCAGGATGGCGGTGGTCAACAAAAGGACGATCAGGGCCAGGTTAAGCGCCGTCCCCACTTTTCGCCCCCTCGTCTTGCCTCCTCCAGTAAGGTATGTCCCTGCGCAACGCCGAACGGCCGATGGCATGACCGCAGGTGGCGCTGGAAAGAAGTAGAAAGCAGGCAATGAAGATCAGCTTTAGGAGATCCCAAGACCATCCGCTGTACACGGCCATCCCCACGATCACCGAGCAGGCTCCCAGGGTGTCGCATTTGGTGGAGGGATGGAGGCGGGAAAATATGTCCGGCATGCGTAAAAGTCCCGTGGTCCCCAATATGAAGAAGAAGGTCCCTATGCAGCAGAAGATCCCGGCGACTATCTCTTTGGCCGTCAACTCTCCGCCTCCTTCCATCCCTCGGCCTCCAGATACCGGGACACGGCCACGGTGACCACGAAGAGCAGCAGGGCATAGACGATGGCCACGTCCAGGAAATAGTTCTCGGCCAGGATAAAGGTGACCAGGATAACCACCACCAAAGTCTTGGTGCCCACGATGTTAACGCCCAGCAATCTGTCCTGGGTGGTGGGGCCTACCGCCGCGCGGTAAAGGCAAATCACGGCGTTGAGGCTGATGACCAGGGCCACGGCGGTGAGGAATTCATCCACCTTTTCTCACCTCCCCGTCCCTTCTGACCCCGAACAGCCAGGCCACCAGTCGCTCCAGCCCGGCCAGCCCTTCCTCGTGATAAGGGCACAGACAGTGGACGTTGAGGAGGTCTCCTCGGAGCTCTACGGTGACCGTGCCCGGGGTAAGGGTGATGGAGTCGGAGAATACGGTGCGGGGCAGGTCGCCGGGCAGGTAAGTCCGGTATTCCACGATGCGGGGGTCGATGGGAAGCCCGGGGTTCAGGATGATGCGAGCCACGTCGAGGTTGGCCTTGACGATTTCCCAGATGAGCCTGAGCATGAACAGGGGTAGGCGCAGGAGCACCGCGGGCGTTATGTGCGGGTCCAGGGCCCGACCCAACAGGGAAACGGTCAGAGCGGCCACCGCTGCGGAGCATATCGCCCCCAACAACATCTCGTGCAGGGCCAAAGAGGCAGTGAGGATGATCCAGAAGAGGATCATGATGACGAAAAGTAGACCACGTCTACGGAACGCCTTTGCCGTTCCCAATATCCTCTCCCCTAGGACCGCAGACAACCAGTTCAACCCATCGGAGACGATTTAAATTGGAGAAATTTTAGCATAACCCCCGACGAGCGGAAAAGAGGACGGGCCGGCTTTCTCATATCATGAGCTGCATCCACGGGTCCTTCCCATCGGCCTTGTAGGCGGAACGGCGGCTTTGGTCGACGTCTCAAGACTCTCCGGTCGTCTCGCCCTTCTTCCTCCTGCCGAGCAGCGCATAAAGTGTCAACGCCACCGCCAGCACGACCAGAAGACCCCAGCCCAGGGCGTCGATCACTCGGTCGATGGTCCTCCAGTTGGCCCCGAAGAAGTAGCCCAAAGAAACGAAGAGCGTCGTCCATATGGAGATCCCTCCCAGATCGTAACCCAGGTATTTCCGAAGCGGCATGGCATGGAGGCCAGCGGTGAGGGGGATGAAGGCGTCCACCCCGGAGAGCATCCTCCCCACCAGGACGGTGGCCGCCCCGAAGCGACGGAAATAACGCTGTCCCCTTTCCATGTTCTTGCGGATACGGGGACGTTGGCCATACCTCTCCACGATCTCCGTTCCCACGCGGATACCGATGAGGAAGCCCAGTAGGTCCCCCAAAAGAGCGGCTACCGCGGCCGTAGCCGCCACCATGAACACGTTCAGTTCACCGTGGGCGGCATAGAAGCTGGCCAGAAGGACCACCGTGGTCCCGGGGGCCACCCAGCCGGTGAGGAAAAAACTCTCCAGGAAAACTCCGCCGAAAACGAGGGCATATCCCCAGTAGGAGAAGAGGGGCATGAAGAAATCCAGAAGCCTGTCTATGAAGGATCCCTGCATGAAAACACCTTTCCTTATCGCTTAACAGCATTATAAGTGCTTATTCCCCCGCATGCCGCGGCGATCCCTTCAGGAAGGGAGCCGCCTCACCCACCAAGGGCGAGGAAGATCTTCCGGATCGGACCTGCTTGGACGAGTCCCCGCGCTGGGCGCAGGGCGCTACCGGCACCCGCGCGAGGGGAAGGCGGAAAAGAAAAGACCGGGTTGACCCCGGTCCGAAACGCTGGGCCTGACCGGCCGTCGGCCCTATTCGGACTCCTCCTCGATGAGGTCCTTGAGGATCTGGCCCGAAGGGTCCTTCTTGAAGGACTTGACGAAGACCACGAACTTAGGGGTCTTGTAGTAGGGAAGCCTCTCCTCGCAGTACTGCAGCACCTGTTCCTCGGTGAGGTTGGATCCCGGCTTTTGCTTCACGTATGCCTTGACCTCCTCCCCGAGGTACTTGTTGGGGATGCCCACCACCGCCGCCTCGGAGATGAGGGGGTGAGACATCAGTATCTCCTCGATCTCCCGCGGATAGATGTTGAACCCGCCCCGGATGATGAGGTCCTTCTTGCGGCCCACTATAAACAGGTAGCCGTCGCCGTCCATGTACACCATATCCCCGGTGTAGAGCCAGCCGTCCTTGAGGACCTTCGCCGTCTCCTCGGGCTTGTTGTAATACCCTTTCATCACGTTGGGACCGCGGATAACGAGCTCCCCCACCTCGCCCGTCTCCAGCTCCTTGCCCTCCTCGTCCACCACCTTGACCTCCACGCCCTCGGCGGGAACCCCGATGGAACCCAATTTGTAAGGACCTTCCAGGGGCTGCATGGTCACCAGGGGAGCGGCCTCGGTAAGACCGTATCCCTCGTAAATGCGAGCTCCCAGCTCGTTGTTCCAGCGCTCCATGACCTCGCGCGGGAAAGGTGCGCCTCCGCAGGTCCACAGCCGCACCGACCCCAGGTCGTACTGGTAGATGAGGGGGTGGTTGAGGATGTACACGTACATGGTGGGAACGCCCATGAACACGGTGACCTGCTCGTGCTGGAGGGACTTGAGCACCTCTCCCGGGATGAAGGACTCGTGGAGTACAATGCTGCATCCCGCGTAGATGGAGGCGTTCATCACGCAACTCTGGCCATACGCGGCGAAAAAGGGCAACACCCCCATGACCACGTCCTGAGGCGTGAGTTTGCAGAGCTTGGCCACCGTCGCCGCGTTCCAGATGAGGTTTCCGTGAGTGAGCATGCAACCCCTGACCACCTTGGAGGAAGTCGGTGCGTAAAGGATGGCCGCCACGTCGTCGTCCTCGCGGTCCACGCCGCGGAACTCTTCCGACTTGCCTTCCAGGAGTTTCTCGAACTGGATTACTCCCTCCAGTTCCGGGGCCTCGCTCACTATGATGCGGCTTATCTGCGAACACATGGACTTCTGGAGGTCCTTCACCATGTCGTCGAACTCGAAGTTGGTGATCAGGGTCTCCACCATGGAATCGCAGACTATCTTCTCCACTTCCTCCGCCAGGCACATGTAGCAGAGGGGGACCACCACCGACCCCAGGGCCAATACGGCGTAGTAGGAGACAATGAACTCGGGGACGTTGCGCAGGAGTATGGCGACTTTGGAATTCTCATCTATTCCCAGATCCCGGAAGGCATTGGCCAGACGGTTCACCCGGGACAGGAGCTCTCCGTAGGATATCGTCTCGTGCCCGAAGTACAAGGCTGTGGCCTCGGGATTTCTCTCCGTCGTCCTCACGAGATTCTGGTATAGATTCATGTTTCATCTCTCCCGTATCTACCCTCTCCTACGGCCCTTCCGGGAACATCGTCATCCCGTTTCCTCTTTCCACTCCCCGATTCCCTCCCGGTCGGCTATTATTCTACCACCCGGAGCTGCTACGTAAAACGCACAGCGACCCTTTTTCGACCAAAGTCAATCCGAGGACACGAAACTCATCCGCTCCATGTCCGGTCCGGTGACTATGCGTACCGCCGCCACCTTGAGTTCCGGTATCTTGGCCACCGGATCCAGAGCCGGGTTGGTAAGGGCGTTGGCCGGTGACTCCCCGAAATGGAAGGGGATGAAAACCACTCCCGGGGGCACCTTCTCCGTGATCCTGGCCTTGACCTTTATGGCCCCGCGTCTGGATTCCACGGCCACCTCCTGCCCGGCGATCACCCCCAGCTTCTCCGCATCCTCGGGATTTATCCACACCCGGTTCTCGGGAACCAGCTCGTTGAGGGGCTTTATGCGCCGGGTCATGGTGCCGGTGTGGTAGTGGACGAGCAGCCTTCCCGTGGTGAGGACCAGCGGGTATTCCTCGTCCGGCTCCTCGGCCGGAGGCTTGTAATCCACCGGACTGAACTTTCCCTTTCCCCTGGTAAATTTATCCACATGGAGTATGGGAGTCCCAGGATGGTCCGGAGAGGGGCACGGCCAGCGCAGCTCTCCGAGCTCCTCCAGCCTCTGGTAGGAGATCCCGGCATAGGAGGGGGTCAAGGAGGCTATCTCCTCCATCACCTTGGCCGCCGTGACGTCCCCCATGTCGTAACCCAGCCGCGCCGCCAGCTGGGCGATGATCCACGAATCCTCCTTCGCGTCTCCTGGCGGTTCCACCGCCTTCCGTACCCTCTGCACCCGGCGATCGGTGTTGGTGAAGGTGCCTTCCTTCTCGGCGAAGGAGGCGGCGGGCAGAACAACGTCCGCGTAGCGGGCGGTCTCGGTCAGGAAGATATCCTGGACCACCAGGAAATCCACCTTCTCCAGTGCCTCCTTAAGGTGCTTGATGTCCGGGTCGGATAGGAGCGGGTTCTCCCCCATGATGTAGAGCATCTTGACCTCGCCTCGGAGAACGGCGTCCATCATCTCCACGACCGTTAGTCCCGGGTTCCCGGGAAGATAGTCCACCCGCCAGGCCTTCTCGAACGTCTCCCTGACTTGGGGATCGGACACGGGCCGATATCCGGTGAACACGTTTGGTAAGGCCCCCATGTCACAAGCTCCCTGCACGTTGTTCTGACCCCGCAGTGGGTTCACGCCCGCTCCTTCCTTGCCCAGGTTCCCGGTGAGCAAGGCCAGGTTGGCCAGAGAGAGGACGTTATCCACTCCGGTGGTGTGTTGGGTGATGCCCATGGCGTAGACGATGGCCGCGCGTTCGGCTCCGGCGAAGGTCCGCGCGGCGCGCCTTATGTCCTCCGCGTCCACCCCACAGATCTTTGCCACCCTCTCCGGCGGGTACTGCTCCACCACCTTCCTGAACTCCTCGAAGCCCTCGGTGCGCTCGCGGATGAACTCCTCATCCGCCAAGCCCTCGGAGAGGATGACGTTCATCATCCCGTTGAGCAGGGCCACGTCGGTGCCCGGACGATGGCGGATCCATTGGTCAGCGTAATAGCAGAGACGTATATGCCGGGGCTCGGCAACGATGAGCTTGCAGTCGTTCTTCATCACCGCCCGCTTGATGCGCAGCCCCACTATGGGATGCCCTTCCGTGGTGTTCGAGCCTATGACCAAGATGCACTCAGCCTTCTCCAGATCGTCGATGGAATTGGTCATGGCCCCGCTTCCGAAAGCCGTCGCCAGACCGGCGACCGTTGAGCTGTGTCATAAACGGGCGCAGTGGTCGACGTTGTTGGTGCCGACCACCGCGCGGGCCAGCTTCTGCAGGAGGTAGTTCTCCTCGTTGGTGCACCGTGCGGAGCTGAGGAAGGCCATTCCGTCCGGTCCCTTTTCGTCCAGAACCTTATGGATGCGGTTCGCTATCGCTCCCAAGGCCTCTTCCCACGTCACCGGAACCAGTTCTCCGTCCTTCCTCAACAAAGGGGTGGTAAGGCGCTCAGGATGATGGACGAAGGCATAACCATAGCGTCCTTTTACGCACAGGTTTCCTTGCCCCGGTCCCACCATAACCGGCGAGGAGACCTCGACGATCTCCCCATCGCGCACGTGAAGGTCTATCTGGCACCCACAACCGCAGTACGGACAAGTGGTGCGTACTTTTTTCACCTGCCAGGGCCTACCCTTTCCTTTGGAGGGTATGGAGATGATGGCCCCGGTGGGGCAGGTGGACACGCACTGCCCGCAGAACTCGCAGGGCGTCTCGGTTAGGGGTCGGTTATAGGGGGTCCCGGGCACGGCTTCGAACCCCCGGTTGACGAAATCGTAGACCCCTACTCCCTGTACCTCGCGGCATATGCGGATACAACGCCCGCAGAGGACGCACTTGTCGTAGTCCCGCTCGATGAGGGGATTGTCGGCCAGCACCTCGTAATGGTGTTGTTCCCCGGCGAAACGGGTGTCCTTTACCCCGTACTCGTAGGCCAGGTCCTGGAGCTCACAGTTGCCGGCGCTCTCACAGGTCATGCAGTCCTTGGGGTGGTCCGAGAGCAGGAGCTCGATGATGGTGCGCCGGATGCGCCGCAGCTCCTCCGTGTTTGTGCGCACCACCATGCCGTCGGTCACCCTGGTGGCACAGGAGGGCAGGAGTCCCCGTGCGCCCTCCACCTCCACGATGCAAATGCGGCAGGCACCGTAAGGCTCCATGCGTCGGTCGTAGCAGAGGCTGGGGATGCGTATTCCCGCCTCCCGCGCCGCCTCCAGGATGGTGCGGTCGGAGGTGGTGACCACGTCCACGCCGTCTATGCTCAAGCGTACCTGCTCCATCCCGACCTCCTCACTCCGCGTAGATGGCCTCTTCCGGACAACGGCTGAGGCAGAGCTTGCACCTTATGCATACCTCGGGATCGATGAAATGCGGTTCCTTCTTCTCGCCCGAGATGGCCCCCACCGGGCAGATCTTGGCGCAGGCACCGCAACCGGTGCATATCTCCCGGTTGATCCTCACCGTTATCAGGGCGGGGCAGACGCCCGCCGTGCACTTATGGTTGAAGATATGGTCCTCGTACTCGTTGCGGAAATAACGGAGGGTGGTGAGGACCGGGTTGGGTGCCGTGCCTCCCAGAGCGCAGAGGCTGGCTGCCTTGATGTCCGCGGCCAGGATCTCCAGCCTCTCCAGGTCCTCCGGCTCCCCCTTCCCCTCGCAGATACGGGTGAGTATCTCCAGCATGCGCTTGGTCCCCAAACGGCAGGGAACGCACTTCCCGCAGGACTCCGCTTGGGTGAAGGACAGGAAGTAGCGGGCCAGGTCCACCATGCAGGTGGAGGAATCGGCCACGATCATGCCGCCCGATCCCATGATGGCTCCGGTGGCGGTGATGGCCTCATAGTCCACCGGTGTGTCCAGGAGGCTGGCGGGAAGACATCCGCCGGAGGGCCCCCCCAGCTGCACGGCCTTGAACTCCTTTCCTTCCCTCACACCACCACCCACGTCGAATATAACCTGTCGCAGGGTATAACCCATGGGGACCTCGGCCAATCCGCTGCGACGGACCTTTCCGGCCAGGCAGAAGACCTTGGTCCCCTTGCTCTTCTCCGTTCCCAGCTCGGCGTACTTGTCCCCCCCGTTGGCGATTATCCAGGGCACGGCCGCCAAGGTCTCCACGTTGTTGATGTTGGTGGGCTTGCCCCACAACCCCTCGTTGGCCGGGAAAGGAGGCCTCGGCCGAGGCATGCCCCTCTTGCCCTCGATGCTGGCTATGAGAGCGGTCTCCTCGCCGCACACGAAGGCGCCGGCTCCTTTCTTGATCTTGATGTCGAAGTTCCAGTCGGTACCGAATATCCTCTCTCCGAGGAAACCGCGCTCCCGACAGGCGGCGATGGCTTTTTCCAGCCGCTTCAGGGCTAAGGGGTATTCCGCCCGACAGTAGATATATCCCTGGGAGGCCCCGATGGCGTAGCCGGCTATGATCATGCCCTCGATGACGGCGTGCGGGTCTCCCTCCAGGACGGAGCGGTCCATGAAGGCCCCCGGGTCGCCCTCGTCGGCGTTGCACACCAGGTATTTCTGATCCCCCTTGGCCTTACGGGCGAATCCCCACTTGGTCCCGGTGGGGAAGCCGGCTCCGCCGCGACCCCGTAAGCCGGATCTGCTCACCTCGTCGATGATCTGCTCCGGGGTCATGGTGGTCAACGCTTTCCGCGCCGCCTCGTACCCTCCCACGGCGATATATTCATCAATGCTCTCCGGGTTGATGTTCCCGCAGTTGCGCAGGACTATGCGGTGCTGGTTGGCCAGGAAGTCGCCCTCCCCGGCGGTGGGGTCGTCGCTTCGACGCACCACCCAGTCCTCCAGCACCTCTCCGGCGGAAACGGCCTCCAGTAACTGGGGTACCTTCTTGGGGGTCAGGTCGCCGTAGACCACTGACCTCCCCTCGGGATAATGGACCTCCACTATGGGCTCCCGGAAGCAGAAGCCCATACATCCGGCGATGTCCAGTTCCAGGTCGTACTTCCCCGCGGAGAGCTCCCTCTCCAGCGCCTCCTTCACTGCCGCCGCCCCTGCGGCAATGCCGCAGGTGCCGTAGCCCAGTACCAGTTTGGTCCTCCCGTTCCCGTTCATTCTTCCTTCTCCCCGCTCTCTCCCATGTACTTCTTGAGGACCTTGCGCACGTTGGCCGGTTTCAGTTTACCGTGGGTATCCTCGTCCACGATCATGATGGGCGAAAGCGAACAGGCGCCCACGCACATCACCGATTCCACGGTGAACTTCCGATCCGGGGTGGTCTCACCGTCCCTTATGCCCAGGATGTTGTGGATCTCCTCGGAGATCAGCTCCGCGCCGGCCACGTGGCACGCGGTACCGTGGCAAACCCTGATCAGATGCTCGCCGATGGGCTGGAGGCGGAACTGGGTGTAGAAGGTGGCCACTCCGTAGAGCTGGCTGAGCTGGTAACCGGCCCCCTTGGCCAGGGCGCGCATGATCCTTTCGTCCAGGTATCCGTAGGCCTCCTGGGTGTCCTGCAGGAGAGGTATTAAGGCTCCTTTCTCCCCTCGGTAACGCTCCAGTATCTCCTGTAGGGGCCCTAGATCGTCCACATCGGCGAAGCGTTGGGAGCACTTACAAGTCTCGCCCTCCATCGTCCTTCCTCCTCGAGATGGGTATCCGCCTTCACCCTAGGCCTCGCCGCGCATCCCCGGCATACCGGGCACCGGGATACCGCCGGGAAACCCGGGGAAGCCGGCATCTCCTCCGGGGATTCCCTCCATCCGGCCGTCCGATGACGCCCGGGCGCGACGAAAGCCGCGCTTCGATCAGAGTTCCAGATAGGAATGGGCGTAAAGGGTCTCCTCGGTGAGTACCTTCCAGGTCTTGAGGAGCTTGACCACCGTGGGATCGCTCTCGTCCACTTCCTCGCCCTTCACGATCTTCTCCACGATCTGGTATTCCTCGTTCTTGTTCACCACGCCCATCAGCGCCTCGTCGTTGGGATCCACGATGGCCGCCGTAAGCCCCTTGGCCATGAGCACCGCTAAGAGGGTGCGGTTGAGCAGGCTGCACAGCTGGGGGTCGGGCACGCCGTTGGAGACGTTGGAAAGGCCCACCACCGTTCCCGGCTGCGGGTCAAACTCGGCGAAGACACCCTGGAGCATGTCCATGGAATCGATGAGGGCGTGTACTTGGTCCTGGGTCACGGCGATGGGGAGGACGATAGGGTCGATGAGCAGCTTGTTGAGGGGTATCCCGTACTCCTGGGCGGCCATGATGATGTTGTAAGCGACCTCCACCCTCTCGTTGGCGTCGCGCGGCACGTTGCCCTGGGCGTTGAGGACCAACCCCACTACCCAAGCGTCGTGCTCCACGGCCATAGGCATGAGCCTCTCGATGCGCTCCGGCTGGGAGGATATGGAATTGATCATCACCTCGCGGTCCTTGACCGTCTCCAGGCCGGCCTTCATGGCCTCGATGTTCATGGTGTCCAACGCCAAGGGGACGTCGGTCACTTCCTGGACCGCCTCCACCACGAAGCGCATCCGTTCCGGTCCTTCCTTGGTGGCCGGGCCCAGGTTGATGTCCAACCAATTGGCCCCTCCCTCTACCTGTAGGAGCGCCATCTCCTGGATGGGCTTCTTGTCGTACTCCTTCATGGCCTGGCCGATCTTCTTCATCATCACGTTGACCTTCTCGCCGATGATCAGCATTTCCTTCCTCCTTGGTCGCTCTCGCGGTCGACGACTTTCCGCCCTTCCTTACCTTTATTTTCCATCAATTCCCTCGCCCGGTAGGAACTGCGTACCAGGGGAGCGGAGGCCACCGCGGGGATGCCCGCCTCCTCCGCCTCCTCCTTCAGTTCCGCGAACTCCTCCGGCGAGAGGAACCTCTCCACTTCCAGCTGCTCCCTCCCGGGGCGCAGGTACTGGCCGATGGTGAGCATATCACAACCCACGGCGGCCAGGTCCCGGAAAAGTCTCCGCAGCTGCTCCCTGGTCTCGCCCAACCCCACCATTACCCCGCTCTTGGTCCGTACCCCGGGGTCGTACGTCCGGGCGAGCTCCAGCAATCTAAGGGACCTCCGATAATCGGCACCGGGCCTCACCCGAGAATAGAGCTCCTTAACCGTCTCCAGGTTGTGATTCAGGACCTCCGGTCGTTCCTCCAGGACCAGCATCAAAGCTTCGGCATCTCCCCGGAAATCGGGTACCAGCAACTCGATCGTCGCCCCCGGGAGACGCTCGCGCAACTGCTGCGCCGTGGCGGCGAAATGCGAGGCGCCGCCGTCGGGCAGGTCGTCCCGGGTGACGCTGGTCACCACCACGTGGCTCAACTTCAGGGCGGCGGCCGCCCTGGCCACCCGCTCCGGCTCCTCCGGGTCCAGGGGTTGGGGAACCCCTTTGGGGACCCCACAGAAGGCGCAGTTCCTGGTACAGATACCACCCAAGATCATGAAGGTGGCCGTGCGCCTGGAAAAACATTCCATACGATTGGGGCACTTGGCGCTGCGACACACGGTGTTCAACCGGAGGTCTTCGAGGAGGGTCTCCACCTCTCGCAGATCGCTTCCGGCGAGGACGGGGTGGTAAAGCCACCGGGGCATGCGCGTCCGATAATGATCTCTCCCCGCTTCCGCCAACCTCGTCATGCGTTTTCCTCCGAGGAATCGCCGGCAGTCTTTCCGCGCAGGGCGGCGGAGACCTCTGCCGCCAGGCGGTAGGCCCTCTCCGCCCGCTCCTCGCTAACCCCCTCCAGCCCGCAGGAGGGGGTGATCATAACCCTTTCCCGCAGGAGGTCCTCGTCCACGCCGCGGGAGGCCAAAAGGGTCACCCCTTCCTCGAAACGACGCACCAGGTCCTCGACTTCCTCCCCGTCCACCGCGGCGGTGTTGGGAACCAGCCCCCAGGCCAGTATGCCGCCTCCCTCGAGGAAACGGTTGAGCTCCTCCGGGTAGAGGGCCAGACTATCCATGTATCCGTAGGCGTCGAAGCTCACCACGTCCAGTCCGGCCCGGAAGAGCAGCGTCCAGTCAGTGTTCCCGCAGCAGTGGGCCCCGGTCAGGCACCCCAAGCCCTCCACGCACCCCCGTATAGAATCCACTACCTGGTCGCGTCCTACGCTGACCAGGGCGGATCCCACCGATACAAGGTAGGGTTCGTCGAGAAAGATGAGCACCTCCTCGCAGGCCCCGGTATTCCGCAAAAATCCCTCCATCCAACGGGCTTTCAGATTGAGCAGCTTGACCATCACCTCGGCCATCTGGTCGTCGTAGAGGATGGGCCGTTTCCCGCGATCCAGAACCGCAAGACCGAAGCTGACCGGCCCGGTCACCTGTCCCTTCAAGAGAGGATACCTCCTCCCCTCCGCGGCCACCCTACGCCTCAGGGCATACAGCCCCGAGGCGTAATCCTCGCTTACGGCCGCCCATTCCAGGTCATCCTCCAAATAGGCCCTGAGGACCTCCTCCATCTCCGCCAGGAGGTCGCGACCGGTATCGCAGAACACCCTGCGGCCCGCCGGGTCCACCACCACGCCGGGAAGCCCCTCGCTGTATTGGGCGTACATGTTCTCACGGAAATCTCGCCTGGGGAGCTGCGGCCAGGCAGGTGCCTCCGTGAGGTGCCTGAGGGTAAGGGCACAGGCCTCCTCCGCGTCGCGATGGGGGAGGCTACCGATGGCCGTGGCCGTGAAAGACGGCCGGAAGGTCAATCCTCAGCCCTCCTCGTGGAATCCCCGGACCGGTTCCAAACCGCCCTTCCGATACCCCGCCTTGGTTGGGGGCACATGTCCCCCCGGCGGCTATCGGAGATTCTCAATCAACCGCCCACAACGGCGGGGCGAGGCGGTCACGGGCTTTTTATCGAGGGGGAGGCAGCGATCGCCTCCCCCTTTCGCCTCACATCTTGGTGATGTCCACCCCGGCTTCTTCCAGTATCCGGGGGACCACCGACTCCTTGCCGATGGCCATGATGTGCACGCCGTCGCACAGCTTCTCGTCGATGCACTGGCGGATCTGGCGGGCCATGATGCGTATGCCGGTAGCGAGCCTCTCCTCCTTGGGAGCGTCCTCCATCTCCCGCGCCAGGGATTCCGGCACGAAGACGCCGGGGACGTTGGCGTTCATGTACTTGATCTGTCCGGGGCTGGTGAGGAGCACCAGGCCGCAGCATATATACACCTTGTCACTGATCTTGCGCGCCTTCTCCATGAAGCGCTTGAAGTTGTCCATGTCGTATACGGCCTGGGTCTGGAACCATTGTGCCCCGGCCTCGATCTTTTTCTCGAACTTGAGCATCTGGGGCTCGATGGGCACGGCTTCAGGGGTGACGATGGCCCCTTTGAAGAACTTTACTCCGCCCTTGAGCTCGTTGCCCCCGGAATCGCGGCCTTCCTCCATGTTGCGGATGAGCTGCAGGAGCTGCACCGATTCCAGGTCGAAGACCGCCTTGGCCTCCTTGTGGTCGCCCACGGGGATGGAGTCTCCGGTGAGGCAGAGCACGCTGCGGATGCCCCGAGTGTAGGCGAAGAGCAGGTCGGCCTCTATGGCCAGGCGGTTGCGGTCCCGACAGGTCACCTGTAGGTTGGGTTCTCCGCCCAGTTCCTTGATGAGTATGGCCGTCCCCAGGGAGGGGTAGCGCATCACCGAGGACTGGTTGTCGGTGATGTTCATGGCGTGTACCTTGTCCTTGAGCAGGTTGATGTGCTCGATCATCTCGTCGATGTCCGTGCCCTTGGGAGGCCCGATCTCCCCGGTGACCAGGAACTTTCCGGATTCGAGTATCTCCTGTATGGAGGGCTTGGCATGTTCCTTGATGAGCACTGTCATCTCACTCACCCCCCTCGCCCTTCTTCTCGAAGATCACTCGTCCGGGCTTCATGTTGGCTTGCCAGTTCTTGAGACCGTAGATCTTGCGGAAGCGGTCCAGTTTCCCCATCTTCTCCAGCTGGTTGTAGATGAGGGTCCAGCCGCAATCCTTCTCCTTGCTGGTCTCGCACTTGCCCTCGTCCGTGCCCCCGCAGGGCCCGTTGAGGATGCCCTTGTGGCAGCGGGTCACTGGGCAGATGGCCCCGAAGTCCTCCAAGACGCACTCCCCGCACAGGGAGCACTTCTCCACGAAATGCCCGTGGCGCTGGATGTTGCCCAGGAAGACGGTGTTGCAGGCGGGATGGACCGACTTTTCCGTGGCCTCGCGTACCGACTGCACGCCGGCGCCGCAGCACATGACCAGGAAACCGTCGGCGGCCTCCACGGCCTCCTTGTTCTCCCGGAACTTGCGCTTGGTGTTCAGCTCGTGGCATACCTCCTCGTACACCACGGTCCCGGTGACCGTCTTGCCCTCGGCCTCCAGCTTGGCCTTCATCTCGGCCACCTGCTCCTCGCCGCCCGTCTCGCAGGTGGTGGCGCAGGAACCGCAGCCGACGATGAAGACCTTGTCCTCGCCCTCGAGTTCCTTGAGCACCTCCTCGAAGGGCTTCGACGTGGTGATGATCATCTTATGCGTTCCTCCTCCGTCGTCCGTATCTTACCGCATGTCTTATCTCCAACCCGCAGTGTTCGCTCCCTCCTACCCTGATTCAGGTGGTGGAGAACTGGCGCAGGAATGCGGGTATGTCCGCGGCTTCCCTGGTCCCGATGACGATCTCCCAGTCGGGGAGCTCTTCCTCCAATTCCCCGGATATCTGAGCCACGTAGCCGGGTATGATCAGCTTGCGGTGCTTTACCTTGTCGGCAATCCCCGAGGTGTTGATGAACTTGGCGATGGTCTCGGGCACGAACTTTCCCGCTGCCCAGGCGGTGAGCACCGACTGGCCGTCCACGTCCACCACGCCCAACCAAGCCGGGATCTTGCTCCCCTCGATCTCCCCGGAGACGATGAAGTAGGTCAGGGAGAAGTTGGTGGTCACCAGCACCGGGCTGTTCTCGTCGGGGTTGCCGATCTCGTAGAACTTGGAATCCACGGCCATGGGGCGCTGGGGATCGGTGTAGATGTTGAGCGTGAGCACCAGCAGCGGATACATCCTCCACTGTTCGGCATGGGAGAGGATGACTATCCCGCCGTACTTGCAGATGTACATGGCCGCGAGCGCCGTCTCGTAGAGATCGTCGTCGGTCTCCTCGCAGGGGAAGGTGATGGTGGGGAAGCCGAAGGGGGCGAATTTCTGGTTGAGCGCCGCTCTCCGGATGGCCACCAGGTCCTTGAAGGTCTCCTTGGGCTTGCGCGGCGAGGGGTCCAGGATCAGGTCCTTGAGTCCCATACCGACGAGCTTTTCGGAGAGCTCTGCCAACTTGTCCAGATCGTCGGCCTTAACCGCCAGGGGGAGGTCCTTCTCCTTGGCCAAGGCTCCCATGGCCTCCACGTTGGCCTCGGTGGCTGCGTAGAGGAGCGGTCGGGAATCGCCGGCCACCTCGAGGGCGGCCTTCATGACCTCCACGTCCTCGGTCATGAGGATGAGGGGCTTGGAGGTGGCGCCCTTCACCTTCTCCACCAGGGCCTTGAACTTGGCGGCGTCGCCGGAAGCGCATTTCACGGCGACGGTTCCCACCTTGAGGATGACGCCCACGCGTTCGTGTTCACACTCCTTGGCCTGCTTGAGCAGCTCGTCCACCTTGGCGTCGTCCATGTCGTCGCTAACCAGCACCCCCAGGACCGTGGGGTTGAAGAAGGTCTTCTCGTGGCGGAAGAGGACCAGTTCCTCCCCCACCTTGAAGGCCTCGTCGCCCACCCCGATGGTGACCCCCCGGATGGGCGGGGCGGCGGCCTCGGCCAGCTCGGCTCGCACCTCGTCGGTCACGTAGGGACAGTCATCGAGGTTGGCCTGCCCGGCGGCCAGCTTCATGGCGAAGGCCAGGCAGGTAGGGAACCCGCATTCCTTGCAGTTGGTCTTGGGTAGCTTCTTGAAGATATCCAAGCCCGAAAGTCCCATCTCTAACTCCTTCCTACTAAATCAGCGGTCCTCCCACCTGTTGTATATCCGGTAAAGGGGGAGGGTGCGGTGCCCCTCCCCCCTCATGCCTACATGAGCATGGGCTCCATGGTCAGAGCGGGATGGCCCACCTGCTCCAGCCAGGGAAGGATCTCCTCCTCGGTGGTGCCCACGTCCTCGTCGGCGATCTTGTTGATGAAGTCGGGGTCGCCGATCTCCTCGCAGCGCTTCTGAAGCTGTTCCTTAAGGGTCTCCTTGAGCTCCTTGGGCATCCACACGATGCGCTGGAATCCTCCGTCGGCGGAGATGAACTTCTTGGAGGTGATGTACACCTTCCCGATGCCGATGAAGCCCGGCGTCTGCTGACCGCCGCCCACGGAGTTGGCCAGGGTGGAGAAGGTCATACCGCAGGGGGTCATGCCCTTGTGCTCGCGGTTGACGATCATCACCCCGTTGCACATGGGTAGGAAGGCCACGATGCACTCGAAGCAACCGCAGGAGGTCATAGGGTCCTCCATCATGGAGTACATGGTCACTCGCTGCGTGTTGCCGCCGGACTTCTCCTTGACGAACTCGTTGATGGAGGGCCATACGCCCTTTACCGGGTCCTCCACGTCGCCCTTCTTCACCGGCTGGTTGGGGCCCGTGGGATCGATCTCGTAGGCCGCTTTTCCATCCAGCCAGTTGTAGGCCCCGCACAGCCCCAGTCTCTCCGGGGAGATGATGCATACGTGCGTGGGGGCGAAGGACTGGCACAGGGTGCAGGAGTAGAAGGTGTCCACCGACTCGTCGGTCATGCCCGCCGTCTTCTCGTCGCGGTAACGGTAGGCCTGACGGGCGATGGCCAGCCACTTCTCCACGTCCTCGAGGTTGGTGTAGATGGTCACCTGCACCTTGTCCACGATGGAGGGGAAGTCGTTGAGCAGCTTGGCGTGGATGATCTCGCCGTAGTGGCGGATCTTGAACCCCTTGGCCTGGGCCTTCTTGCTGATGCGCGTCCAGACGATGTCGCGCTGGCCCATGTGCCAGATGCCCTCGGCTCCGTTGATGAGGTGGTGTATTTGGCGCTCCAGGATGGACTCGAAGTCCTCCTGCATCTTGCGCCCGGCCACCTCCACCACTATGCCCAAGGGAAGGGCGCCGCCCTCCTCGACGTCGTCGATCTCCGGGCCGACCACCTCGATCTTCCCGTCGGTGACCTCGTCCATCTCCCGCATGCGCACGTACTCGAAGGCCGGGGTGATGTTCCCGCCGAACTGCACGTACATGTCGTCCTTGCGGATGACCTCGCCCTCGAAAGCGGGGCCGTAGGCCATGGGGATGGGGATCTCGGTGATCTGGATCTTGAGGCCGCGCACCTCCACGCACTTCTGGACGATCTCCTCCTCCGGCACGCCGCCCACCACGTGCTCGTAGGTGCACACGCCGGTGGGCAGGATATCCGGGATGGGGGTGTTGGCGATGGTGGGGAACCCGTAGTTGATGGCCCCCGCGGCGTAGGCGTATTTCTGCTCGTCCACGTAGTCCAGGGCCAGGACGAAGGCGAAGATGCGGTTCTTGTTGTAACGCAGCACCTTCTTGAAGTCACCCGGCTGGGCGCCCCCGAAGGACATGGCGGCGCGGGCGGCGAAGCCCAGGGAGTAGACCGCCGAGGACATCTCCTTGCCGTAAGGCACGATGCGGGTGTCCCATCCCAGCTGGCGGTCCACCTGCTGCAGCTGCTCGGCGATGGATACCCCGTCCACGTGCCCGGAGATCCACACGTATAGGTTCTTCTCCAAAAGCTCCACCACTATCCTATCCGCCATCTCCGGGGTGGAGGCCCGGCCCACCAAAGCGCAGAATCCCGGGGCCGTGCCGTCCACGAACTCCACCCCGCGCTCGCGCATGATGACGTCGTCGGCCGCCCCCAGCCAGAGGTCATCCACCGGGGGGTTGGTGGCGTACTTGCAACCCTCGATGATCTCCCCGGCGAAGAGGGTGGCCACCCCGGCGTCCAGGGCATGTCCCAGGTAGGGCACCCAGTGCCTTTGTTTTGGTACCGGCGGCAGGAGGTCCTTGGCGTATTCCAGGACCTTGTCCATGTCCTCCAACTTTTGCACCGGGATGCCCGTGAGGGCGTAGATGATGGGTAGGTAGTAACCGGTGTTGGGGAACTCCACCTTCGCGGTGGCGCCGACGGCCTCCTTGGTCTCGGCGAGCATGCGCTCGGCCTCGGCCACCTCCTTGTGGGCCCCTTTGATGGCTGCGGCAGCGATAATCCTACTCATCAGATCTCCAACTCCCTTCTCATGGCCATGTCGAAGAGGACCCGTTCGCGCTTGGCCATGATGCCCAAGGCCTCGCGCTTGCTGTCGATGTGGCTGAGGATCTTGCCCACCATCTTCTCCGGGTCCGGCTCGAAGTCCCAGGTGTTCTTGAAGAGCTCACCGTACTTTTTGAAGAGGAAATCGGTGACGTTCTTGGAACCCATGGTCGGCCACTTCACGCCGAACACGGTGTACACGCCGGAGGCCACGAAGTACTCCCCGATGGCGATGGCCTTCTCGCTCATCCATTCCGGCGCGCACCCGGCCACCGGTAGCTCGCTGATGTCGTCTCCCAGGCCTCCCTCGTGGACCATGGCCGTGCAGGCGATGAGGATACGGCTGTTGTCCACGCAGGACCCGCAGTGCAACACGGGCGGGATGCCCACCGCCTCGCAGATCTCCCACAGTCCCTGGGGGCAGATCTCCCGGGCCACCTCGGGGAGCATGAGTCCGGCCTTGGCCACCGACTGGGCTGCGCACCCGGTCATGACCACCAGGCAGCCGTTGGCGATGAGCTCCTTGACCACGCGCACGTGTATGTCGTCGTGCTTCACGCGCGGGTTGTTGCACCCCACCACGCCCACCACGCCGCGGATGCGGCCGTCGATGACCCCGTCGTTGAGGGGCCGGTAGGAGGCGCGGAAGCGGCCGCCCAGCATGTAGTTGATGTACTCGTGGTTGAACCCGGCGATGAGGGACTCCTGGACGTCGGGGATGCGCACCTTCCCCCGCTTGGGGAAGTTCTCGATGGCTGCGGAGACGATCTCCTTGGCGATGTCCAGGGCGTGGTCCTCATGGAACTCGATGTGCCGGGCGTAGGGCATCTTGGCCTTGGGAGAGGTGGTGATGATGTCCGTGTGCAGGCAGCTGGCGATCTGCCCGATGCCCTGGTAAACGCATTGCACGTCCACCACCATGGCCTCCACGGCGCCGGTGAGGAGGGCCAGTTCCTGCTGGAGGACGTTGCCCGCCACCGGTATGCCGTGGCGGGTGAGGACCTCGTTGGCCGTGCAGCAGATGCCGGCCAGGTTGATCCCCTTAGCTCCCACCGCTTTGGCCTTCTCCTGCATCTCCGGGAGGCTGGCGGCCAGGACGATCATCTCCGAGAGGATGGGTTCGTGCCCGTGGACGATGATGTTGACCTCGTCCTCCTTGAGCACCCCCAGGTTGATCTTGGCCTCCAGGGGTACAGGGGTCTGGAAGAGTATGTCCTGGAGCTCGGTGCCGATCATTGATCCGCCCCATCCGTCGGCCAGGGCGGTGCGGGCGCAGGCCATGAGGATGTTCTCATAATCCTGGTCCACGCCGATGGAGGTGCGGTGCATGAGCTCCACGACCTCGCGGTCTATGCCCCTGGGGAACACTCCCAGCTGGCGCCATATCTCCTTCCGCGGCTCGGGAGCCCTCTGGGCGAAGGCCAGCTCGCCCTCTTGCTGCCCGAACATGGCCAGGCACCGCTCGCCCACTTCCAGGGCGATGTCGTTGATCTCCCGGTCCCCGATCTCCACGCCGAGATCCGCGGCCACCTCAAGTAGCTTGATGCGGTCCTTGATCTCGTAGTCCTTGGCCTCGCCTTTGGCCGCCAAGATCAAGGTCTCGGCCACGGCGCGCCCGTGGTCGGAGTGGGCGGAAGCGCCGCCGCAGACCATGCGGGCGAAGTTGCGGGCCACGATGGTGTCCATGGTGGCCCCGCATACCCCTCGGCTCTCCTCGGGCTTCTTGGGGTTGATGCGGCAGGGTCCCATGTTGCAGATGCGGCAGCAGCTACCCGCCTCCCCGAAGGCGCAGCCCTTCTGCTGTTCCACGCGGTCGAAGGCGGTCTCTTGCCCTTCTTCCTTGGCCTTCCTGAGCATCTCCAGCGTGGCTTCGCACGCCGAAAGTTCCTCGAATTCTGCCATGTCTACACTTCCTCCCGTGAATCGGTCTCGGGTCCTTCTCGGACCCATTTCGTCCATATATGCCAAGCCTACCCGGAAAGGTCGGCGATGAGTTGCTTCACCAAGCGTATGGATTCCGGATGGCGCAGTACCAGGATGTTCGCGCCGGCCAGGAGGAGGGCCACCGCGGTCACCGTCTCCCACATGATGCCGCGCTTCTCGGCATCACCCCACTCGGGGTATTCCTCCTCCGGGCTCTTGGCCTCCTTGGTCTTCCAGGCCTGGAAGCCGATGTTGGCCAACATGGGCATCTGGGTCATGGAGTCGTCCTGGAAAAGGCCGGCTATCTTTAGGCGCTCCATCACCGAGTAGGTGTATTCCAGGCCGTAGCCGAGGGCCCCGGTGGTGGGGTCGATGACCAGTTTTTCCGCCTCCATGCCCAGGTTGGTGAGGAGGATGTTCAGCTGCTTGGCCAGGTTGACGTCGATGGGGGTCATGCCGGAGACGGTCTGTTTGTAACCGATGGCCGGCGCCCCCACCTTCTTGAAGTTGTCCTCCTTGGCCGGTCCGATGAGCAGGTTCTTGCCCTCCGCCTTGGTGGAGACCACGCGGGCGATCTCGGCGTCCTTCTCCACGTCCTCCGTCCCGTATACGATTAACGGGACCTTGACCGCTTCCTCCACCTTGAGCACCGTCTCCGCCGCCTGCTCGGCGGGAGCGTCGGTCCCCTTGGGATCGGTGGAGGACAGGAGGAGGAAGACGGCGTCGGCGCCCCATTCCTCCACGGCCTTCTTGGCCCAGGCCACGGGATCGTTCTTGACCTCGCCGAGGGCCTTCTCCAGCGCGGGTACCAGCTCGCCCGGCTCGTCCATGACCTCGGCGGCCACGAGGGGCTTGTTGGGCATCTCGCCCTCCCAGAGGTAGAAGGGCAGGCAGTTCTCCCCTCCCACCTTCCTGGCCTTTTCACCGACCCCCAGTTCTACCTCGCGGATCTTGCCCTTGGCCGTTTCCGTCGGTAGGGTGAATGCCATCTCACTACTCCTTTCCGATGTCCAAATCACCAGTTAGTATGATATTTCCAGCCTCCATCGAGGACCTTGATTCCCATCATTCCAGACCGTGCTGCAGCTTGCAGGCCCGCAGGGCGTTCTTCATTAGCATGCGGTTGGTCACCGACCCCACGCCTCCGGGCACCGGGGTGATGGCCTTCACCATGTCCTTGACGGCGTCGAAGGAGACGTCGCCCACCGTCTTGGTCTTGGGCTTGCCCTTCTCGTCCAGGACCGGCTCGCCCTTCTCGTCCAGGACCTTGACCCGGTTGATGCCCACGTCCACCACGATGGCCCCCTCCTTGACCTGATCCGGACCGATGAGGTCGGGCTTCCCGGCGGCCACGATGAGGATATCCGCCCCTTTGGTATGTTTTTCCAGATTGCCCTTCATGCTGGTGAAGACGTGGCAGACGGTGGTGGTGGCGTTGCGGTTGAGCATGAGGAAGGCCACCGGCTTGCCCACGATGTTGGAGTGGCCCACCACCACGATCTCCGCGCCCTCGTAGAAGTCCTTGGGATCCATCTTCTCGTATTCCCGAGCGTAGCGATCCAGGATCTCCACCACCGCTGAGGGCGTGGCCGGGGGGAAGGTGGGCTCGCCCAGGGCCAGCTTGCCCATGTTGAAGGGGTGGAAGCAGTCGATGTCCTTGTTCACGTCGATGGAGTTGATCACCGCGCTGTCCGAGATGTGCTCGGGGAAGGGTCGTAGGGGGAGGATGCCGGAAACCGCCTTGTCGGCGTTGAGCCGCTTGACGATCTCCACCACTTCCTCCTCGGTGACGTTCGCCGGCGGGTTCTCGTTGAAGTAGTTGAAGCCCGCCTCCTGGCAGAACTTCTCCACCTGTCCCCTATACATACGGGCTCCGAAATCGTCCCCGACCAGCAGGGTGGCAATGCCGGGGGTTATCCCCTTGGCCTTCAGGGCCTCCGTCTCGGCAACGATCTCCTTCATCAGCTCCTCGCCGATGGCGACGCAATCGATGACCACGGTCATATGCCTCGCTCCTTTCCCTTTTCCGAAGGGGGTCCCTCCCTTCCTCCCACCTTAACTTCCGTCTTCCACCATGCATCTCCCGCCACACCTGGTCCGCATCTGCGGATTCGCGCGAAGGGAACGGGTGAGGATCGGATTCCGTCCCTAACCAAGCTTCTCGTAAGTAAGCCTCAGCACGCGCTCCCGCAAGCGGGCGGTCTCCTCGAGTATCTCCTGGATTCGTGTCCAGCGGGCTCCGGCGAAATCCCTGTCCTCGATGGCGTTCACGTTTATCTTCACGTTGAGGGCCGCGCTCTGGGCCGCCGCCTCGGCGAGGAGGACGGCCACCCCAGCGTCGCTCACCGCCCCCACATTCCCAATCTCCGCCGCCGTTTCCGAGAGGCGGGCCACCTGCAGGCACTTCTCGGCGATCTCGAAAGGTACCTCGGTGGCCTTCTTGAGGGCTTCCTGGATGCGGGCGGCACGCTCCGCCTTCCGCTCTTCCGTATCGCGG
Source organism: Candidatus Solincola quzhuomuensis (assembly GCA_015711855.1). Taxonomy (GTDB): domain Bacteria; phylum Actinomycetota; class Geothermincolia; order Geothermincolales; family RBG-13-55-18; genus Solincola_A; species Solincola_A quzhuomuensis. Next base: position 37,665 of record JACVJF010000014.1, read on the forward strand.
GGGAGCTTGTAGGCCTCGGATACGTCCGCGTAGACCTCGGTGTCCTTCTGAAGGAGAACCTGCAGGTCGGCGCGCAACCCCTCCGAATCCCGCAGCAGATCCTCCACGCGGTCCTGGACGCCGGCGTACTTTTCCTTGCCCAGGGTTAGATTGGCCACCATGGAGACGAGGGCCGCTCCCACGGCCCCTACCAACGCAGAAGCGGAGCCTCCACCGGGCTCCGGCGACCTGGAGGCGAGCTTGTCCAGGAATACGACCATGGGCTTCTCTACGTACATTGTCAGACCTCCCCGGTCCAAATCCAGATTATCGCACTTCTTCCCGCACAATTCCACCTTTTCCGACAAATACCCGCCTCATACCCCCTATTCCTCAAGGGTCCTCAGATAGCGGGACAAGATGTCCTCCACCGCCCGGCGAGCCGGGCTCTCCGGGGGAAGGTCGGTGATAGCCCTGCCCTCTTCGTCGAGGCTAACGACCAGGGGGTCCTCGGGGACCACTCCGGCCAATTCCAATTTCCCTTCCTCGGCGATGGTCCTCAGGTTATCCGGCAACCCGTCCCTTACCCTGGATACCACCAGGGCCATGCGGCGGATGTCCAACTTCAGCTCCCGAGCCAAGTCCCTGATGCGCAGGGCGGTGCGCACTCCCCGCACGGTGGGGTCGGAGGCGATGAACATCACGTCCACGCCGCGGGTCGTACGGCGGGAGAGGTGCTCCATCCCGGCCTCGTTGTCCATCACCACGTACTCGTACTGTCTGGTCATGATGTCCAGGTAGCGCCGGAAGATGTTGTTCAGGTAGCAGTAACAACCCGGGCCCTCCGGCCTTCCCATGGAGATGAGGTCGAAACCCCTCTCCTCCACCAGGGCCTGCCGTAGCATGGTCTCCACCCACACCTCCTTGGACATACCGGCGGGTATGCGGGAGACGTTCTCCGTGAGGTATTCCCGCACCGCGCCGATGGTCTTCTCCGCGTGGGTTCCCAGGGCCTGGTCTAAGTTGGCGTTGGAGTCGGCGTCCACGGCCAGCACCGCCTTACCCGTGGTGCGCACCAGGTAGTCCACGGCCAGGGCGGAGAAGGTGGTCTTCCCCGTCCCTCCCTTGCCGGACACGGCGATGACGACGCTCATGTCAACCCGCCTCCCCGGCGGAAGCGACCTCCCCGCTCGCATAGTGCACCTTCCTTCTGGCCTCCAGCTTCTCCTTGACCGAGGGGAAGGCCTCCAGGTTGGTGTGGGGGAAGAAAAGGGCCGACAGGTAGTGCTCCATGAAAGCGGGGTTCATGGAAAGCTCCAGGTAGGTCATCTGACGGGCGATCTCGTTGGCCTTCTCCAGCATGTCCTTGGAGAGGGCGGAAAGGTGGGCTCCCAAAAGGGAACCGTTGCCCACGAACTTCATCTTTTCGTACCCGATGTCCGGGAGGAGGCCTATGTTCACCGCCTTATCCACCTCCAGATAGCGCCCGAAGGCCCCGGCGATGAGCAGCTCGTCGATCATGGAGACGTCCATGTCTACCGAGGAGAGGAGTATCTCGATGCCCGCATAGACGGCGGCCTTGGCGCGCATGAGGTTGTCGATGTCCACCTCGGTGATGACGATGTCCCGCCGGGTGGCCGAGTCCTCGGCGCGCACCAGCACGTACTCCGCCCCCCCTTCCGTGGCCCGCACCCGGTCGGTGGGGAGGTCGGTGTTTATCTTTCCCTTCTCGTTGATGATCCCGGTCATGAACATCTCGGAGAGGGCGTCGATCAACCCCGAGCCGCAGATCCCTATGGGTCTGCGATTGCCCACGGTGATGATCATGGGCTCGTAGTTCCCCGGGTTGATGCGCACCTGCTCGATGGCCCCGCGGGTGGCTCGCATACCGTGCTTCACCCCACCTCCCTCGAAGGCTGGGCCCGCGGAGCAGGAACAGGAGAGCATCCATTCCCGGTTACCCAGGACCATCTCTCCGTTGGTCCCTATGTCGATGTACAGGGTGAGCTTGTCGGTGTTGAAGATGCCCGAAGCCAGCATCCCGGCCACGATGTCCCCGCCCACATAGGAAGCCACGCAGGGTATGGCGTACATATAAACCCCGGCGGCGATGCGCAGCCCGATGTCGCTGCACTTTATCCAGGGAAAGAAGGTGGCCGACGGTATGTAGGGCTCCTCGCGGATGTACTTGGGGTTTAGGCCCAGGAGGAGGTGGGTCATGGTGGTGTTTCCCGCCACCACCAGATGGGTTATGTTGCAGTATTCTATCCCCGCCTGCTCCACCAAGGTCTTGATGAGGTTCCAGATGGTCCCCACCACCACGGACTGCAGCTTGGCCAGCCCAGTGCCGCGGGTGGCATAGATGATGCGGGTGATGACGTCCTCGCCGAAGGCCACCTGGGCGTTGTAATCTGAGGCCCGCGCGGTGACCTCGCCGGTGCGCAGGTCGATGAGCTCCGCGGAGATGGTGGTGGTGCCCACGTCGATGGCGATGGCCGACTGGCGCTCCGTGGTGTCCCCTTGTTCGATACGTACGGCTCGGAGCTCCTCCCCGCTGTCCAGGACGGTCACCGTTATGTCCCAGTCGCTCTGTCGCAGCATGTTGGGGAGCCGTTGCAGAACCGGGTAGTCGATGACCACGTCGCGCAGCCCCGCCTCCACGGCCAGTGCTCGCTTGACGCGTTCGGCGTCGCTGACGTTGTCGTCGAGGGTGGGAGGGGGGAGGATGAGATGGACCTTGCGTATGGAGGGGTTGAGCTCCCAATGGGGGAGCCTCTTTTCCCAGTCGGCGGCGGACAGGAGGTGCCCGTGAGCGGGCACGGGTTCCTTGCGCTCGAATATCCTCTTGTCGCCGATGCGGGATTCGATGGGAACCCTCACTCGTAGGTCGGAAATCACCTTGGTCTGGCAGGCCAGGGCGTATCCCTGGGTTATCTCCGACTCACTGAGCTTGGGATTGGGTTCCCTCTCCACCTCCCCTTCTTCGACCACCACCCGACACTTGCCGCAGGACCCGGAACCACCGCAGGAGGCGTTGACGTGCACGTCGGCATCCATAGCCGCCTTAAGGAGGTTCTCCCCCCTGGGCACGACGATGTACCGGTTATCGGGCAAGAACAGTACTTTGCAGCTATCCTCCAAGCGACGTCCTCCGCGTGGTCAGAAGTCCTTTCCGGTCGATGCCCCGGTCC
>JACVJF010000015.1 GCA_015711855.1 Candidatus Solincola quzhuomuensis
CAAATGGCGCGGTATGCAGGTCTGACTATCGGTTACGATGGCTACGCTCACGATCTACCGCCTTTCGGCATGTCCGCGGATTAAAATCTATATTAGATTATCAAACCGGGCATCGGCTTTGAAGAAAGCGTTGATGAATTGGAGGAGAAAGACAAGATTTCGTGCCAACCTAAGATACGCCGAAAACATGGTCAATCAGGGGCGGGGGCGTGTCGATTAAATTCATGAAGAAGCGGAGAGGCGGGAAAGGCACGGATCGGAGAGGATGCGGACTGAGCGGGGATTACCGGGAGGGCGAGAGATGAGAAGGTGTCGCAACTGCGGAGTACCCGTATATGTCTCCAGGGGGCTCATCTGGCACGAGAACGGCGTGGTTGTGCAGAGGAGAGACCCCGACCATCGTATGCTCTTCAACGAGTCGGAGAACCTGGACCACCTTTTCGCCGGGATTGAGGAGATAATCGGCCTCCCCTTGGAGCACATAGTCATAGAGAGCAAGCGCCGAGAGACCAGGGAATACGTGGAAAAGCTCCTTCCCTACCCGGCCAGAAGGGTCGCCCGTTACGTGGGTCTGCGGGCCATGATCGGCTATCTGGGCACCACGGCGCGGGCATACGGCTTCGGGGAGATAAGGCTCCTGGAAAAGAGGGTACGTTTCCGCGAGGACGATTACGTGACCATGACGGTAAAGAACCCCCACTGCCTGTCCTTCTACTGCGGGGAGAACCTCGGGGCCTGGGAAGCCATCGACGGGCGGGAAAGCCGGGTGGAGTACGAGGAGGTACCCCCGGGATCCCGTAATTATCGGGTGACCAACCGCATAGGCCCCCATCCGGTGGAATTGAGCGACCGGCTGGCCCCCCCGCGTTACTCGTACAAGCCGGCCATGCTGGATTTGGAGAGGTGTCCGACCTGCGGGATCCCGCGACGGGTCGCTTCCTGCCGTTGGGACTTGGACTCGGGAATCATCACGGATCCGGAGACCGGAAGGAGGATGGCCATCTACGGCCCTTCCGGACTGGAGGCGGTCCTCATGGATCTGGAGACGGAACTCGGGGAGACCATACCGGAAGCGGTAGTCGAGTCCCAGAGGAGATATACGCGACGTACGTTCCGCCGTGAGGAGCTGGAAGGGGGTCGGGAAGCGGTCCGCGAGATGCTGGCCGTGAGAGGCCTGGGGTTCCTTTCGGATTGGGAAAACGGGGAGAAAAGGTTACGGTTGGTCCTGCAGAACGCCTGCCTCCCCCTGATCATGGTGGGGTTTTTCCGAGGAGCATACGAGATAATGACCGGGCGTGAGGAGAGCGGCGCCGAATGGGAGTTCCGGCCCGACGGGGACCTCGTGGTGGAGGTAACCGGGCGATAAGGACCGGAGAGGTGCTTTCCATCACGTAGGGGAATATAATCTTACCATGAGCGGACACGAGGACCGATCTCCACTGGTCGTGAAGATCGCCCTGCGTCAGGCATTGGGGCGCCTGCGGGGTGAGGACGCCTCCTTGGCCCAGATGGAGGCCTTGGCCGGCAACTTGGGCTGGGAAGAAGTGGCAAAAAAGCTGGCCGAGGCGAGAGAGGATCTGGAGAAGGTCCAGCGGGATCTCCAGGAGGCCGTGGAGGAAGCGGCCAGACGGCAAGAAGCCTCCTCCCACGCTCACTCCCATGCACATCCGCATGCCCATGCCCACGCTCATCCCCACGCTCATCCCCATGATCACGAACATCCCGGGGCGGTGGAAGGCGAGCACACCCATGAGCACACCCACGTGCATGAACACCTGCACGAACATCCCCACGAGCACGAGCACTGAGGGGTTTCGTAATCCCGCCTCTTCCGGATAGCGTTCCCGTTATCAGCCGGCGGAGGAGCCCCCTCCTCCGAACCCGCCGCCGGAAAAACCGCCTCCGAATCCCCCTCCGCTGCCGGTGAATTTCGAGGATGACGAGGAAGGAGCGCTGGTCAGGACGGGGATCAGGCTTCGGTTCAAAGACTGGAGGGAAGCCCCCAGCCCGGCCATGGTAAAGGGAGAGGCGTCGGTAACAAACCAAGAAGGCGGGGAGGAATAGAGTTGCTCGAACCAGCCGAACCAGCGTTCCGCCATGCCCAGCACTAGGGCATAGGGGAGGCTCTTTTCGAAATACTCCGGGGTCATATGATCGAGCTCCGGTCCTTCCGCTGTACAGAGGTAATCCTTGAACCCCAAGACCTGTCCGTAAGCCCGTGAACCCTCCCTCGAGCGCCGGGGCATGAACCAGCCCAAGCCACCTACTATTGATCCTGCGGGTATCAGGGCGAGTATGGGCGCCTGGAGCCAACCGAGGTCGAACCAGGTGGGCAGGATGAAGAACAGGGCTAAAGAGGTGACCACCATGGCGGCGGACAAATAGACGTAGCATCGGCGGACTCGAGCGGGGTCCCGGTCGAAGAGACGCCTCTTCAGGGCCTCGTCCCCGATCTCCTTGAGGATAGAGGGAACGTGCTCGTAAAAAACATACTTGAGGTCCTCCTCGGTCACCCGGTGGCCATTCTCGAAAAGGGCATCCAGTATACGTTTTTCGTAAGCCAGAAGTCCGGATGGATCCTTGGAGGTCTTCTCGAAACCGTATACTTTCTTCCGAATAAAGTCCCGGCTGTCGTCCTCGAAGATCTTGAGATAACCGCGACAGGCCAGGTCGACTATGGTGACCGTTATGTCCTGCGCATGGGCCTTCTGCCGAACCAGGTAGCCAACAAGGGCGGGGGTGAGACCCTGCGGGGGACGGTAGCGGACCAGCCGGTCACGCCGGCTGACGACATCCCTGCCCTTTCTCCACCAGGTAAAAACCATGAGAAATAAGGTTAAAGCGATCAAGGCGGAGGCAGAGCCCAGGCTGATTTTTCCGGCCGTCCATCCGTATAGCGCGGGTATGCGGATCAGCCCCTTGGGGAGGGAAACGTCGATGGTAAAAGTGGTATAGGGAGGTATGTCTTTGGCCGTCCACCAGAGGGTCCGGTCGTCGGTTCCTTCCTGGTATTCCCGGGGGGGCGCGAAGGAGTCGGCGTACGAAGACATCTTCACCAGCTCCATATTCGTCTCCGCGGGCAAGTTAACGGTTACCTTGGAAGACCTGATGTAAACGCCTCGGTCCTCGGGTACCGCATCCCAATAGAGTCGGTCGTAATCCGCGGCGAAGATTAACGCCCCCGTGATGCGATATTCGATGATCCAACCCCTGGTCTCGTCCGCGGCCGTGAATTCCAGATGCACCCTTTTGCTCCCGTTTTTGTTTTCCACTCTCCAGAGCGCACCGTCGTACGGTTGGCCGTGCAGATCGTAAACCCGGATGTCGCGCACACGGACCCTGCCGTAGGTCCTCCCCTCGGAGAAGGAGGCCTTAGCCGTCGACAAGTCCCGGTTGAGGAAAGTGAAAGCCCCCTTGAACCTGACCACCTGGGTTTCCCGCACGGTGAGCGAGGAGTCGGTATTAAGGGTAACGTCCACGTCGAAACGCTCGAATTCCCAGCTTTTCCCATTCTCCTGGGGGGGACCTTCCGCAGGACGGGCAAAACCCGGCCCATTGAGGTCCATGATCTCGGCGGGCCAGGAGGCCTCGATATCCAGGGAAGCGTCGGCGGGAAGACCCTCCAGCTCCGCCACCGCCCTACGGTCTCCGACCAATCGCTTCTGTATCTGACCACGGTAGTTCCTGGTGTGGATACGGAAATCGAAGCTCTCCGGCGGGACGGGGGAGGGTAGATCCACGATTACCGAACACTGCCCTATGGGAGAACTCCTTCCCTCGGGTACCGGGTTCCACTTCAAATGCACCCGGTCTCCCGAGGGCAAGAGGGCACCGGTTATGGCGAACCGGTAGATGACCGTGAAGGTCTTCGGGGATCCCGCGCTCCGGAACCAGAGCGAGCAACCCTCTTCGTCCCTTTTCATTTCCCAGGAATCCGGCGGAAGCGTCTCTCCTCCTCCGCTGAGGACCTGAGCGTCGGACACGTATCCCAGAGTGGAAGGGACATAAATGCCCACCCAACCGGAGGTCTCCGTGAAAAGGTAGGTGACCCGATCGGTAAGGATCAGGGTACCATCCGGTTGAACCAGGAACTCGGCGTGAAAGGCGTCGTAGCGGAAAACGGGCTGGGATAAGGAGGGCTGCGGAAGGAGGAGGGCGATGCCGAGGAAGAAAAGGATGAAAAAAGACGAAAGTAGAGGCTTTGCCCCGGCGTCGGCGAGACGGACCCGATGTCGGCCGTTCATAAACCTTTCCTCTTTCCCGCTGCAAGCATGATCACTGCGTGAGGCGTTCGTTACCCTGCCATTAAATCATAAAAGAAGTCCCTTTTCCTCCCCGTCAGACGATCGCCCCGGTGAACCCGATGAATTGTCGCCCGCGAGGTCATGGCTCGAGTAGGAGGTGCCTGAGGTTGCCGGCCTCCCCGCATGAGTTTATAATCCGTTTGCTGTAAAACCACGTTGGATAACGGGTTGTCTTGAGGCGTCGGCGGCTTCTGAAACTCGAGGCGGAAAGCAGAGTGCACGGACAGCCTGGCCGTGAAGCGGAAAGGGGATGATGAATTTGCGGGAAGTCAGGATCTGGGTCCTTTCCGACAACATCGCCGGAGCCCCGGCCTTCGAGGCCGAACACGGGCTTTCCCTTTTGGTGGAGGTTGACGGCAAGAAGCTGCTTCTGGACACAGGCCAGACCGGAGCGGCCGTCCGGAACGCCGACCGCCTGGGGCTGGATTGGAGACAAGTGGAGGCGGTGGCCCTTTCGCACGGGCACTACGATCACACCGCCGGACTTCCCTTCGTCCTGCAGCGGACCGGACCCCGGAAGGTCATCCATCATCCTCACGTCTTCCGTGCCAAGTACTACCAGTTAGGCGAGGTAAAGCGCTATATCGGCATTCCATGGAGAAGGGAATTTCTGGAAAGTACCGGAGCGCTTCTCGAGGAGAACGTCGGCCCCGTGCAATTTCTCGACGGAGTATGGATGACGGGTGAGGTGCCACGGCGCACCGATTACGAGCCGGGAGACCCCAACCTGAAGGCCGACTTGGACGGGGAGGTCGTGGCCGACCCCTTGCTCGACGACCAAGCCATGGTGGTGGACACGGGAAAAGGTCTGGTCGTGGTGCTGGGATGCGCCCACTCCGGGGCCGTCAACACTTGCCTTTACGCCCGGGAGATCACGGGAGTGGAGAGGATACTGGCGGTCGTGGGCGGATCCCACCTGGCCTTTCTGAGGAGGGAACAGCTGGAGAGGACGATCCAAGCACTACGAGAGATGAACCCGGCCCGGTTGGCCTTTTCCCACTGCACGGGCCAGGCGGCGGCCCGTGAGCTCTCCGCAGCCTTCGGGGACCGTTTCGTCTACAACCAGACCGGCACCTGCCTGGTCGTGGACGATTCCACGGTAGGTTGACCGGTTGGGGTTTCCCGCCTTCGCCGGGGACGATAGGACCGAAGGGGTATATACTATAACGATTGAGTCCATTTGTCGCCCGCTTCCGAGATTGGGGGACGAGAAGGAGGTCGATGGGATTGTACCGGGAAAGGTTTTCTCTCCAGGATAAGGTGGCCATCGTTACCGGCGGCAGCCGGGGGATAGGAAAGGCCATAGCCGAGGGTTTCGCGGAGATGGGCGCCAAGGTAGTCCTGGCCAGCCGCAAAGCGGAGGCCCTCGAGGAGGTGCGCAAAAGTATACAGGAAATGGGAGGAGAGGCCCACGTCATACCCACCCATATGGGCGACCTGGCGGGAATTGAGCGACTGGTGGAGGGTACCCTTGAAAAATACGGGACCATAGACATCCTGGTCAACAACGCCGCCACCAACCCCGTTTTTTGCAGCACGGCGGAGATCGAGGAACCGGCCTGGGACAAGATCATGGACGTCAACGTCAAAGGGGTGTTCTTCCTCACCCAGAAGGTGGGCAAGGTCCTGTGCGAGAAGGGCTCGGGATCGGTGATAAACATATCCTCCGAAGCCGCTTTCTGCCCCACTCCTTTCCTGGGGGTATATTCCATCTCCAAAGCCGCGGTGAACATGCTGACCAAGGTATTCGCCCAGGAATGGGCATCCAAGGGGGTAAGGGTCAACGGGATCGCGCCAGGACTGGTGAGGACCCACTTCAGTCAGGCCCTGTGGGGAAACGAAGCCATCCTCAAGGCCGCTCTGGCCTCCATTCCCATGGGGAGGATAGCGGAACCGGAGGAGATCGTGGGCATGGCCATCTACCTGGCCTCGGACGCCTCTAGCTACGTCACCGGCCAGGTGTTCCTCATCGACGGCGGACGGGAGGTCTTCGCCTGACGATAAATTCCGTCACCTGCAAGGCTTGTCTGAAGGAGGGCCATGGGAGCGGAGGAAGGGCCGGGAAAGTCGATAAAAGGAAGCGGTCCATCCCTATGGGACCCGGTGGGTATCGGCGGTCTCCGGCTGCGCAACCGGGCGGTGATGCCCGCCATGGGCACCGGGTACGGATCCACCGAGGGACGGGTGACTCCACGGCTCCTGTCCTACCTTCGCCACAGGGCCGCGGGGGGCGTGGGCCTCGTAGTGAGCGAGGTGATGGCCGTACATCCCGCTGGAAGGGGATTCCAATCCGAACTGGGGATATACGACGATTCCTTCCTTCCCGGGCTCGCGGAGCTGGCGGCGACGGTGAAGAAGGAAGGGGCGGCGATCGCGGCGCAACTCCACCACGCCGGAAGGGAGACCTTTCCCCAGGTCATAGGGGAGCAGCCGGTGGCCCCCTCACCGTTGCCCAGCCGGGCCATGGGACAGACGCCTCGCGCTCTCAGCAAGGAGGAGATAATCGATCTGGTCGGGTGTTTCGCAAAAGCGGCAAGGAGGGCAAAAGAAGCGGGATTCGATGCCGTGGAGGTGCACGGCGCCCACGGTTATCTGGTAAACCAATTCATATCCCCTTACTCCAACCGGCGGGACGACATCTACGGTGGAGACCAGGACGGACGCTTTCGCTTCGCTCGGGAGATAGTTCGGGAGATAAAAAGGGAAGTGGGGCCCGACTTCCCGGTGATATTCAGGTTTTCCTCCAGCGAGCTGGTGAGAGGGGGATACGACCTGGAATACATCTTGCCCCTGCTGACCTTGCTCGAGGAGGACGGCGTGGACGCCTTTCACGTTTCCTGCGGGGTTTACGATTCTCCCGGCAACCCCACCTGCCCTGGATTGCACCACCCGGAGGGATTCAACGTGGATCGGGCTTCGCGGGTGAGGGAGATCGTGAGCCGCCCGGTTATCGTGGTGGGCAAGCTCCACGACCCCCGACTGGCCGAGAGGGTCATCCGAGAGGGCAGGGCTGACCTGGTGGCCTTCGGGAGGCAACATCTCGCCGACCCCCATTTTCTGGCCAAGGCGGCGGAGGGGCGATACGAGGACATCCGATTCTGTCTCTCCTGCAACCAGGGATGCATAGAGAGGCTGATGTTCGAATTTCGTCCGGTCACCTGCTCCATCAACCCCCGGTGCGGGGAGGAATGGAAGGAGAGGGGCGTCAAGCCGCAGAACCGGGGCCCCTTCCTCGTCCTTGGTGGTGGCCCGTCGGGCCTCCAGGCCGCCATGACTTTGGGAGAGGAGGGGGCTGAGGTGGAGTTGCTGGAAAGGGAGGAAGAACTCGGGGGCCAATTGCGGGCGGCTTCACGGCCTCCTCACAAGGAAACCTATGCCGGCTGGGTGGCGTGGTCCCGCTCCCGGTTGGAAGTTTTGGGGGTCGAGGTCCGGACGGGTAGCGAGGATTGGAGAAGGGTCCTGGCGGAGAAGGAATGGAAAGGCGTGGTCGTCGCCACGGGTTCCCGTCCGGCCATGCCGGATATACCGGGTGCGGAACTCGAGACGAACGGGGAAGCGCGTGAGGTGCTCCTCGGGAAAAAGGACGTCGGGGAAAGGGTGTTGGTGGTGGGAGCCGGACTGGTGGGCATGGAGACGGCCTGCTACCTGCTGGAAAGAGGTCACCGAGTGACGGTTGTGGAGGAGTCGGAAACGCCCCCCGTGTCACCCCTGACGTCACATGGATATTACCTCCACCGGCGTTTGCGCGAGGGAGGGCAATTGCGGCTGGGGTGCTCGGTGCGGGAGATAAAGAACGGAGTGGCCGTGGTCTTCTCCAAGGAAGGAGCGGAGGAGATAGCGGCGGACAGCGTGGTCTGGGCGGTGGGTTCCCTGCCGGACGACGAACCCTTGAGGACGGCAAAGGACATGGGCATGACGGCTTATGCGGCGGGAGACGCCGTGGAGCCGCGGCGCCTTCTTGAGGCGGTGCACGAAGGACACGGGACGGCCATGCGCCTCCTCTTCGAGGAAGAGAATGAGGAGTAACCGCCTTAGGAGGCAGCGCATGGCGGCGGTACTTGGGGAAGAGCGGAAACGCCCGCGCCGGCGGCTTCGTGGCCCGATAGGGGTAGAACGCGGATGGCGAAGAACTGGATTCGAGGAAAGGTTACGGGGGAGGTGATCGGAATGCAGGAATACATGGGCGGGAGGGTGATCATCACCAAAGGGGACATAACGACTTTCCAGGTGGACGCCATCGTCAACGCCGCCAATAAAAGTCTCTTGGGTGGAGGCGGGGTTGACGGAGCCATACACCGGGCGGCGGGTCCCCAACTCCTGGAGGAGTGCCGGACCCTGGGCGGTTGCGAGACGGGTCAGGCCAAGATAACCAAGGGTTACCGGCTCCCCGCTCGGCACGTGATCCATACCGTGGGACCCGTATGGCACGGAGGTGACCGCAACGAGGACGCTCTCCTGGCCGACTGCTACCGGAACAGCCTCGCTCTAGCGCTGGAGCACGGCCTGAAGTCGGTGGCATTTCCCTCCATCTCCACGGGCGCCTACGGGTTCCCCATCAACCGCGCGGCGCCCATCGCCCTGCGCACGGTAAAGGAGTTCCTGGAGGCCAATCCCCAGATCGAGAAGGTGTACTTCGTCTGCTTCAGCGAGGGCGATCTCCGGGTATACCTGGAGAAGGCCGGGGAGATCTTCGCCTCCTGAGGGAAACCTTACCGCGGAGACGCCCTAACTAGAGGGAAGCAAGGACAAGAACGCGAGGAAGATAGTGGAGATCCTTTTCGTCTGTACCGGTAATGTCTGCCGTAGCGTCATGGCCGAGGCCTTTCTGAAGGACTTGTTGGCCCTGTCCGGTGATACCCGTAAGGTGCGCGTGAGCTCGGCGGGCCTGGACGCGCGGGAAGGGGAGACGCCCCCTCTCGAGGTCCTGGAAGTGATGGCGGAGATGGGGTTGGACGTATCCGGGCATCGAGCCCGCCGCTTGGAGGCCAAGGAAGTCGATCGTGCGGACCTCATCCTCACCATGGCCATGCACAACAGCCAGCGGCTGCTAACCACCTACCAAGAGGCGGTGGACAAGGTATTCACCCTGAAGGAATTCGTGCTCCAGGGCAAGGAGAGGGGAAGGGACATGGGGCTGGAGGACCCCGAGGACAGGCTGCGCGAACTGAGGCAATGGATAAGGCACGTGGAAGGCCTGGAGAGCGGGCCGGGAGAGGGAGAACTAAACGAGAAACTGCGCCTTTTCTTTCTACATTATTTCCATATATATGACCACAGGTTCACCATCGACGACCCCTTGGGTCAATCCCTGAACTTCATGCGCCGTACGGCCGTGGAGATAAGAGAATGCGTCCGAGAACTTGCCGGATTTGATTTGCTCAGGCTCACCCACGGCGAGCGGGGCAGGGTCTGAGGAGGCTGGAGCTCCGGAGTCAGGCGTGGAGAGGGCAAAGGAGGTAGGGATGGAAGAGGTGATTTTCCGGCGCGAAGGGGCGGTGGAGGTCATCACCCTGAACCGCCCCCAGGTGATGAACGCCTTCAACTTCAACATGCTCGAGCAGCTCACGCGGCGTTTCCAGGATTTGGAACAGGATGACGAGGTGCGGGCCGTGGTGGTCACCGGTGAGGGACGGGGGTTCTGCACCGGGGCCGACCTCACGGGAGGAGGCTCGCGCAGCGATGGACATACTCCCATGGGGATGAGGCTCTCCGCGGTCCTGTATTCCCGCTTGATCCGCGCCATGGCCGAGTGCGAGAAACCGATAGTGGGAGCCGTGAACGGAGACGCGGCGGGGGCCGGTTGCAATTTCGCCCTGGCCTGCGATCTGCTGGTGGCCTCGGAGAACGCCCGCTTTATACAGGTCTTCGTGCGCCGGGGGCTCGTGGCCGACGCTGGGGGGACTTTCTTCCTCCCCAGGCTGGTCGGACTGGCCAGGGCCAAGGAACTCATGTTCTTCGGAGAAGCCTTGGATGCCAAAAGGGCCTACGAGCTGGGCCTGGTGAATCGAGTGGTCCCTCCGGAAAGGCTGATGGAGGAGGCCATGGGTATGGCGCAAAGGCTGGCCGAAGGACCCACGCGAGCCATAGGTATGATTAAACGCATGCTCAACCGGTCATTCGAGTCCGACCTCTCCACATGCCTGGATTTCGAGGCCACCTTCCAGGGAATCGCCGTGAGCACCGCCGACGTGGTGGAGGGGATAACCTCCTTTCTCGAGAAGCGGAAGCCGGAATTCAAGGGAAGATGAACGCCCTGAATACGGCACCGGGTGAGTATTATAAAATGGAGGCGGCGGTCGAGGCGGTTGCGGCGAGGAGAGGGAGGTCGGGCATGAAGGCGCTGGTTTTCGAGTACAACATACCCAAATACCTGCTGACCGGTTTGCTCGCCAGAAGGTGGCCTAAGGTGCTTTACAGCAGGCTGGCGCCGGCGGGTATCCGGGAGGTGGAAGAGCCCCGGCTGCCGGGGCCGGAGTGGGTGAAGATAAAGCCGCGCCTTTCCGGTTTCTGCGGCAGCGATCTGAGTATCGTCCTCTGCCATGAAAGTCTCACCCTGGCCCCCTTCGCTTCCTACCCTTTCGTCATCGGGCACGAGGTATGCGGGGAGATAGTCGAGGTCGGAGGGGCAGTCGAGGGGTTCGAGCCGGGAGACAGGGTGACGGTCATGCCCATATTGGGTTGCCCTCAGAGGGGTATAGATCCACCCTGCCCCATGTGCGCCCGGGGGCGCTACCAGCTGTGCGAGAACTTCACCGAGGGGAACCTGCCGGTGGGGATGTTCGCCGGGAGCACGGCGGAGATCCCTGGTTACATCAGCGAGATGGGACTGGCCCACGTCTCCCAACTTTATCGGGTACCCGAGAGGGTCAGTGACGAGAACGCCGTGCTAACCGAGCCCTTTGCCACCACCCTGCACATGGTTTTGGCCAATAGGCTACAGCCAGGGGAGACCGTCCTCGTGTTCGGGTGCGGGGTGATGGGATTGTGCACCATCGCCGCACTGCGCGCCCTGCATCCGGAAGTGCGCGTGCTGGCCGCGGAGATAGATCCCTTCCACTCCCAGGTGGCCGTGGAGATGGGAGCGGAGGAGGTCCTCAAACCGGGGGACAAGGCGTTCTACAGGCGGGTGGCCGAGCTGACCGGGGCCAAGATGCACACTCCTCTCCTGGTGAAACCGCTGCTCATCGGAGGGGTGGACCGGGTCTTCGATGCTGTAGGGAACACGGAGACGGTACACGCTTCTTTGCGCATCCTGAAAAACGGCGGATGGTACAATATGCTGGGCATCGGGGTGCCCGGACGTATCGACTGGACGCCGGTCTGGCTCAAGGAGCTGACCATACGCGGCATTTACGGCTACCAGGTGGAGGATGTCGACGGGGAGCCGATGCACACGTTCTCCTTGGCCTTGCGCCTCTTCGAAGAGGGAGGAGTTGACCTCTCCCGTTTGGTCACCCACCGATTCCCTCTGGACCGATACGAGGAAGCCCTGGAGACGGCCATGAACAAGGGAAGACACAAGGCCATTAAGGTGACCTTCACGCCATAAAGGGGGAAGGTCCAAGGGGATGGAGACGACTGGCCGGACATGTTGATGGTATAAAATGGAAATAAGCTCCATAGCTTTTTTCGACCTTGACCACACGCTTCTGGACGGAGCCAACGGGAACCTCGTGGTCATGTACATGGTGAAGAAAGGCCTTTTGGGCTGGGAAGCGATCTGGAAGGCCTTGAAGTTCACCTTCCTCTACCGCCTGAATAAACTCCCCCGGGAAGAGGTATACCGATGGACCTTTCAGGAATGCGGCAAGTATCCCATCGACGAGCTCATCCGCATGCTGGACGAGGCCTACGAGTCCTGCATAATGCCCAGGCTGTTCCGGGAGGGGGCGGAATGTATCGCCGCGCACAGAGCCCGAGGCCACCTCACGGTCATCGCCACCGCCGCCGGCGAGTATATATCCGAAAAGGTGCGGGTACAACTGGGCGCGGACGACAAGATAGCCGCGGTGGCCCCGGTGCGTGACGGCTACCTGACCGACGAATTGGAGCGGCCCCTGCCTTATGGGGAGGGCAAGGAGGAATTGGCCCGAGCGTACGCCGCGGCGCGGGGGTTGGACCTGTCCGCATGCTATTTCTACTCCGACAGCCTGGCCGACCTGCCCCTCCTGGAGGCCGTGGGGCATCCGGTGGCGGTAAACCCGCAGAGGCGATTGCGCCGGCTGGCGGTAAAGCGAGGGTGGCCGGTGCTCCGCTGGAACACCCCGGCGGGGTTCACACAGCCCAGTCGCGCCGTGAGATTGACCTTCGACCCCTCTGAGAGACCCGCGCCCGCGGAGGAGAGCGGATAACCGACGGCGTTCCATGATCATAGGGGGCCGTAATCGGGATGAGGTGAAAAAAATACTCCACCAGCGGCTTGACGCCCTACATCGCCGGGATATAATCGAAAAGGATGCTGCCTACGGGCGGCTCTAGACAAAGGCGATGAGGCTCGCCGTTTGCCCGTTGAACAGGGCTGATAGCTTCTACCAGCGAGGTAGGAGCTTTTCTTATTAGGCAGGTGGGAAGGTATGAGTTCCTACAAAGAGATCCGTGACTCCATCACCGACATTATCCGTGACCTGGAATCGAGCGACGGATACCCCATTTCACGGTCGATCATGGAGGGCCTGGGGGAGGTAAAACGGAAGCTGGAGACGGAGAATTTCCATGTGGTGGTCATGGGTCAATTCAAGCGGGGTAAGACGACCTTCATCAATGCCCTTCTGGGAGAGGAAATCCTGCCCAGTTCGGTGGTTCCCCTTACCTCCATCAACACCGTTCTGCGCTATGGGGAGAAAGTGGAAGCCGTCGTCCATTTTCTGGACGGAAACACGAGGGAAATAGGGGTGGCCGCCTTACCGGATTTCGTGACGGAGAAAGGAAACCCGGAGAACCACCTGAAGGTAAGGTACGTGGAGGTCTTCCACCCCTCCACGTTCTTGAGAGACGGGGTATGCCTGGTGGACACTCCGGGTACCGGTTCAACCTATCTCCACAATGACGAGATGGCTTATTCCTTCCTGGAACACGCGGATGCGGTCATCTTCATGCTCTCCGCCGATCCGCCGGTGAGCCGATCGGAACTGGATTTTCTACACCGCATCCGTACCAATGTACGCAAGGTCTTCTTCGTCCAGAACAAGGTCGATTACTTGGGAAGCGAGGACCTGGAGGAATCCCTGGCCTTCAACCACAAGGTCATCTCGGATGCCGTGGATCTTCGGGACGTGGTCATTCACCCCCTCTCGGCTAAGGCCGCTCTCGAGGCGGCGTTGGTGGGGGATGAACTTCGTCTCAAGAGTAGCGGGCTTCCGGAATTCATGGCCGTGCTGGAGCAATTCCTTATGAAGGAAAAAGGAAAGCTGCTGTTGGAGTCCTGCGCCAGAAAGCTGCGGAGGCTGGTGGAGGAAGAATTTGCCTCTCTGCAGTTGGAGACTGCGCTTCTCGATCAACCCTTGGAGGAATTGGAGAGGAAGGTGAGCTCCTTCCGCGAGCAGATGGAATACATACGTAGGGAGCGGGAAGAAGTACGCATGCTCATTCGTGGAGATCATGAGCGCCTGGTGAGGGACTTGCTGGACGATGAGGTAGGGCGCTTCAAAAGGGAGCAAACGGGGCCCTTGCTGGGACGCTTCGAGGACTTCTTGGAGGAGAATGCCACGTTGTCGGCATTTGCTTTGGATGAGGCCTTGTCCGATTTCATACGTACGCAGATAATGGAGACCTTCATCTTATGGAGGCACGTGCAGGAGGAACGCTTGTCCGAGGCCTTCCGTTCCATGGCCGGTCGGTATATGGAGAAGGCCAATGCCGTAGCCAACCGTATCCTAGAGATAGCCGGGGAACACTTCGGCCTGACCCTCCCCCGCCTGGAGACGGAAATCGTACTTAGCGACGAGGGGGAGTTCTGGTTCAAGATGGAGGATCCCTTGACGGACCTGGAAGTGGTCATGGGGGCGATAACCAAGATGCTGCCCAAAGGCCTCTCCCGACGCCTGATAAGGAAGAAGCGGAGGGAGGAATTGCTGACCCTTTTCGATCGCCATTGCGGCAGGGTACGCTACGATTTCTTCCTCCGTCTACAGAAGAGCGTGGATGTTCTCTCTTTCCGGGTTGACGAGGTGATCGAGGGAACTCTGCAGGCCATCGAAGGGGGGATAGAGAAGGCGCTGAGCGAGATCAAGGAAGGCGCGGAGGCGCGCCGAATGGCACGGGATAAACTGGCGAGAAGGCAAATGTGTCTGACGGAGGCAAGGGAAAAACTGGAAACGGTGATGGGACATATCACAGCCGGTCAAAGCGCGTCCTGATTTCCAACGTCCGGTTGACCCCACGATCGCGCGGCCTACTTCCGGCCCGAAACGGGCGAAACTTTTAAGTTTAGAATAACCGCTATCCAAACGATCCCGATCCGGCAATGACAGGTTTGCGCGAAAACTTATTCCCTATCGCAAAGATATTTTCAGAAATCGACCTATCGCCGTAGTTTTCAGGATCATTAAAGCCCCGAGCTACCGAATCGGTTGAGACGCTTATTGGGAAGGAACGAAGCGGGACGGAGATTTTAAGGATCATTAAAGCCCCGAGCTACCGAATCGGTTGTAACTACTTTGGAAGACGAGAGAGGTTACACGACGCTTGAGGAAACCGACTTACCCGGAAGCCGTCATGACAGGACTTCCCGCGCGTTAAGAAGAAGCCGGGTTGTACGGCAAAGGATAAAGGCTTAAACTTCGATTGTACGCCGCGAAACGTGAAAGCGCGCCCGGGGAGGGGCATGAGGTATTCTGGAGGTGGAAACCATGTACCGGGGTTCCGGGACCCGGGGGCGTGCTCCGCTTCTGGCCACCACTCTTGCCGCCGGCATCTTCGTGGGTTTCGTGTTATCCTTCAGACTCGACGAGGAGACCCGTCGGAGGCTGCGCAAGACGCTATTCGAGCTGCGGGAACTGCCCTTCCGGGTTTTTGTATGAGGGGGTGGGGTATGGCCGAACAATACGACGTCATCGTGGTGGGTGCCGGTGTTAGCGGGCTCACGGCCGCTTGTCTCCTCTCCAAGCAAGGCCTGCGCGTGGCGGTTACGGAGCGCTTGGATAGGTTGGGGGGTTGCTGCTCCAACTACGACGTGAAAGGTTTCCGCCCCGAGGTGGGGGCCATTTTCGTCATAGGTCACGAGTTCTACTACAAGCTCTTCGAACTGCTCGACCTCCGCCTGGAGGACTACTTGGATTGGAAGGTCATCGACCCCGTCTATTACGTGTACTTCGAGGACGGTAGTTCCTATCCCCTTCCCAGGGATATCGACGCCATGGCCGAGGTAGTGAGGAGCATATCTCCGACAGACGTGGATGGTTATTACCGATACTGTCGGGACATGAACAAGCTGTTCGGCGCTTACCTGGCGTTTCTCCGCCGCCCCCTTCCCGCCCTTCAAAGATTGACCAAGATATCCAACCTGGTGCGCCTGGCCGCCAATCGGGAGCTGGTATACGCCTTACCGGTGAACCTCAAACTCCTCTTCCGGAACATGGACCGCTGCGTGCGCGGTTACTTCCGTCACCCGCGTATTCAACTCATGTTCGGTTGGGAGAACCTCTATGCCGGTCTCCCCGCTCACCGCTGTACGGGGCTTTTCACCATGATGGCCCACATGGGGCGCATGGGCTACTACTATCCAAAGGGGGGCATGATAGCCATACCCACGGCGCTGGCCCGCATCGCCCGAGGATTCGGGGCCGACATACGCTTGGGGGCCGAGGTGAAGAGCCTGATATTGAGGGGAGGGGAAGCTTGCGGAGTGAGGCTTACCGACGGCACCGTTCTAACCTCTCGCGCGGTGATATCCACCGCCCATTCCAGGGTCACCTACCTCAAGCTGGTGGGAGAGGACAACCTGCCCTCCTGGGCGGTGCGTACCATCCGCAGACAGCCCTGCTCCATCCCCGCCCCCCTCATACACATGGGACTCTCCAGGAAACTGGAAGGCATCCGAGCCCACATGTCGCTGGTGGCCAACCCTCGGGAACAGGTGGACAACATCTGGGGAGACTATTACGACCGGGGACTTCTTTACCGTCCAGCGGACGGTGCCTATCTTTTGGTGTCCCCCACCTTCGACGACCCGGATCTGGCCCCGGAAGGAAAGGACGTACTCTCCGTCTTTTACATCGCCCCTTACCGGCTGCGCTATCATGACTGGGACGACGTTGCCGAGGAGTGGTCCTGGGAGGTGATAGATTACCTGGACAAGAGATGCCTTCCCGGGCTGGCCGGGATGGTTGAGTGGATGGACCCAGTGCCTCCCAAGGAGCTCGAGCGACGTCTCAACGTGGCCGAGGGAGCTTTCTTCGGCATAGAGATGAGCCTTACCAACCTGGGACCCTTCCGTCCCAACTACCGGTCGCGTCTGATAAGACGCCTCTATCAGGCGGGACAATGCACCAACCCCGGATTGGGGGTACCGGGGGCCATGATTTCCGGAATTGCCAACGCCTCCCTGGTCGTCCGGGATTGGAAGGCACTTTCGACTTGAGGTATGTCCGCCCCGGAGAAGAACTTATGCGGATTGAGGATGCGGTGGGCGATTGACTTGAGGCCCGCCGGGAATATAAAGTAATGACATGTCAGTACCAAAAAAGAGGATGAAAGCGCAAGAGCGGCGGGAGCACATCCTACACAGTGCTTGCGCCGTATTTTCCCGCAAGGGATATAGGATGGCCTCGGTCTCCGACATAGTCGAGGAGGCGGCCATTGGACGAGGTACTTTCTATCTATATTTTGACTCAAAAAGGGATATATTCAGGGAGCTTATAGAGAACTATTTCCGAGGATATGCGGAGGTCCTCCAGGAGAATCACAAAAAGCTGGTGGAAGCCTGCTCGGGAAAGGGAAGCATACTGCGAACCTGGAGGGAAAACATGGAGAACGTCCTTCGTTACCACAGCGAAAATCCCCATTTGACCAGGATAATCTACCGGGAGGCGCTGGGAAAAGACGAGGACTTCTCGGATCGCGTGGAAGAACTTTCCAAATTAGCCAGGGAGATGCTCAAGGAAGAATTCCGGCTCATGCACGAGAAGGGCATGATGCGCCCTTGCGACATCGAGGTCGTGACCTCTATAGTCATGGGATCCACCATCTACTTGATCATGGAACACCTGATAGACGAGAAAGGCAAGGAAGTAGAGGAGCTCGCAGACGACATCGTGGAATATCACATCAGGGCGCTTATTCCAGAACAGGGAGATGTTGCCAGGGCGATCAGAGGCGCTCTGGGAAAATAGACTGTTTTCCTTTTGGGATTTTTCCGATCGACGGGAGAGGAGGTGGGTGACAGGAAGACGACGTCCGCCATAACCTGAAGATACTCGGGGTGTGTTTCCCGGTGCACGCCTACGGGTCGGTGAAGCAATGGAGAAAGCCGGAAAGAAGTAAGGGGTGAAGCGCATGGTTTCTTTTGAGATGGACGACGAACAGAAGATGGTCCAGGAAACCGTCGCTTCCTTTGCGGCCGACCTCATGGAACCGGCCATGCGGGAGAGCGACGAGAAGGGCGAAGTGCCCGGGGAGGTCATCGCCAAGGGTTGGGAGCTCGGGCTTCTGGGAGGATGCATTCCCGAGGAATACGAGGGTTTCGGCGAGCAACTATCCGCCCTGACTGGCGTGATCGCCCTCGAGGAACTGGGATGGGGCGATCTTTCCATGGCCATGCACCTCATGGCTCCTTCCGTGTTGGCCATCTCCGTGCTGGACCAGGGGACCGAGGAACAGAAGAAGCAGTACCTCCCGGCCTTCTGCAGGGAGGAGTACAAAGCGGCCTCCAGCGCCCTGGTGGAGCCCTATTACAACTTTTGCCCATCGGCCATGCGTGCGGTGGCGGAAAGAGACGGCGACGAGTACGTGATCAACGGCAAGAAGTGCTTGGTCCCTCTGGCCAAGGAATCCGACCACATGCTGGTCTTCGCCGCCACCAATCCGGGGATGGGCTTCTCGGGGGTGGACGCCTTCATCGTCCCCGTGGGCACCAAGGGCGTGGAGATCGGCGACCGGGAGAAGAACATGGGCATCAAGGCCCTGTCTACCTACCCGGTTAACTTCAAGGACTGTCGCGTGCCCCTGGTATGTCGGCTGGGCGAGGAGAGCGGGTGCGATTTCCTGCGCCTGCTTTCCCGTTCCCGTCTGGCGTTGGCCGCACTGGCAGTGGGCATGAGCCGCAGGGCCCTGGAGCATTCGCGGGATTACGCCACCCAAAGGATCGCTTTCGGCGAGCCCATCGGGTCCCGCCAGGCCATCGCCTTCATGATCGCTGAGATGGCCATAGAGGTGGATGCCACACGCCTACTCGTCTGGGAGGCCGCCTGGCGGTGCGACAAGAACATGGATTTTGAGAAGGAAGCGGCCCTGGCCAAGAACTACGCGGCGGATATGGCCATGATGGTCTGTGACCGCGGAGTACAGATCATGGGAGGACACGGATATATCCGGGACAATCCCGTGGAGCTGTGGTTCCGCAACGCGCGTGGTTTCGCCACCTTCGAGGGCATGGTCATGGTATGAGGAGGTGGGGAAAATGACCATAGATTTCGAGCTTTCGCCGCGGATCAAGGCCACCAAGAACATGATTCACATGTTCGCCGAGTCCGCCATACGGCCTATCGCCCGTCACTATGACGAGAACGAGCACGAGAAGCCCTGGGACCTCCTGAACATGGTCCAAAAGTTCATGGGTGGCGGCATGGCCGGGGCTTTCGGATCGGAAAGCAAGGAGGAGAAGGAGGAAGGCGGCGAGGCTAAGGAGAAGAAGCCCCGAGAGACCAACCTGGCCGGAGCGGTGACCATCGAGGAGATTTTCTGGGGCGATGCCGGCATCGCCCTTTCCTTCCCCGGGCCGGGTCTGGGGGGGGCCGCTGTGCAGGCCAGCGGCACCCCGGAACAGAAGGAGAAGTTCCTGGCCCGCTTCTCGGGTGACAAGCCCGTATGGGGGGCCATGGCCATCACCGAGCCCGAAGCTGGTTCGGACACCGCCAACATCAAGACCACCGCGGTCCTGGACGGCGACGAGTGGGTGCTTAACGGGGAGAAGATCTTCGTCACCTCGGGGAAAAGCGCCCTGGAGGACTCGGAAGGGTTCGTGGTGGTCTGGGCCACCGTCGATAGGTCGGCGGGAAGGGCGGGCATCAAGCCCTTCATCGTGGAGCACGGCACGCCGGGGATGCAGATCACCAAGATCGAGGACAAGATGGGCATCCGCTGCTCGGACACGGTGTCCATCTCCTTCATGGACTGCCGCATCCCCAAGGAGAACATCCTGGGGAGCCCGGAGGTGGTGGACAAGACCAAGACGGAGGGCTTTAAAAAGGTAATGGCCACCTTCGACGCCACCCGTCCCCTGGTGGCGGCCATGGCCATCGGCGTGGGACGCGCCGCCCTGGATTTCATCAAGGAGACCCTCAAGGAAGAGGGGGTGGAGCTGCGCTACGGGATCAATCCCCATCGCATGACCTCCCTGGAAAGGGACATCATGCAGATGGAGGCCGACCTCAAGGCGGCCCGCCTGCTGACCTGGAGGGCGGTGTGGATGCTGGACAACGGACTTCGCAATGACCTGCAGGCCTCCATGGCCAAGGCCAAAGCGGGGTTGGCGGTGACCCGCATCACCCAGAAGGCGGTGGAGCTCATGGGTCCCCTGGGGTATTCGCGCGAATACCTCCTGGAGAAGTGGATGCGGGATTCCAAGATAAACGACATCTTCGAGGGCACCGGCCAGATCCAGCTCCTGATCACCGCCAGGCGTATACTCGGTTTCACCCGCGAGCAGCTGAAGTAGTATCCGCCGCGAGGTGAAGCCACGGTATTTTCGGTTAACGTATCTAATGCGAAGGGGGGACATGGGTCCCCCCTTCCGTATACAAGGAATCCCTTACTCATTTGGGGTTGTCGGATGTAAGAAAGGGCACGCCGCTGGTTATCCGAAATAGGGGTGCGGATTTCGCGGTTGTGATAAAATGGCACTGCTTTACGTTATCGAGACCTGCGGTAATTACCCCCGAATGGCAACGTTTTGTCGAGGAAGGAGGCGTTGGGTAAAAGAATACGCCGTTTGGACACGCGGCATGCTCTGTCTGATCGAGTAAATTCTCGGTGAACGAAATCCTTTGGAACACGCCGGGATGCCGGCAAAGGAAGGAGCTGTGTTTGTGGTCTGGGAACGGGAAAGTGAGGGGACCGAGAAAAGGCTGACGGCCGGCGGGGCCTGGAGCACGCGCCTAACCGCGTTCTTTCGCCCTTTCCTTCGTAAATGCAGGGATTGTGGAGTTCCTATTTCCGTATCCCGCAACCATATATGGAAAGAGAACGGTACGGTACTGAGCCGCGATTCCTCGCAGAGGCTGGTGGTGATGGAAAGGGACGTCATCGACGGGATCCTTCATAAGGCCGAGGAGATCAGCGGTGAGACGCTGGCCCCGCTTTTCACGCGGGCCAAGTCCATAGATGCACGCGTCTACGTGAATTCCCTCATGGTGGGCTGGAGAAAGGCAGCAGCGGCCTATCCCCTTCTGCGGCGCCGCTTCTACGAGCTGCTCTGCGATCAGGCCCGAGTGCTGGGGATGGCCGACGCAAGAGTGATCTCCTATCGGCGGGGCAGGGAGATCGTGATAGGTTGTACCCATTGCTACAGCGTCCCCTTTTTCGCCGGAGACATCCTGGGAGCGGTGGAGGCCGGCGAGGGTCGGGAAGCTCGGGTCGAATATCACGAGGAGAACGGGGAGAAGAGATTCGTGGTGGATATCGGGAGGGGTCGCCCGCCGGACCAGTATGAATTGGAGGAAGAAAGGCCCCTTCCGGGCAAAATAGAGTACAGATGCTGTTCCCGTTGTGGAGTACCCTTCCCGATGACCTTTTTCGTCTGGGACACGGAACGGGGGCTGATCGTGGACACCCATAACGGGGAGACGGTGGCCATTCTCGATATAGCGGGCATGAACTATGCCTACCGCCAGATCAGAGAGAGGCTGGGGGAACACGTGGACCGCCTATTGGCCCTGGAGGTCAAAGCCATGGTGGACACGGTGCTGCCCCGACTGGAGTTCAAGAGGGAACGTCCCGAGGAAAGGGTGCACGACCTTTTCTTCTTGGCCTATCGCGGAATGGGCAACCCCATTTTCACCAAGCCCACGGACCAGGGGATAAAAGCCTGGGTGGAGAACCCCTTCAACTATCCCGTAGTGGCCGGGATCACCGCCTCCTTCCTAGCTCGGGGAAAGCCTTGCGATTTCGATTGGGAGCGCATCTCGCCGGGGAGGATGGAGCTGCGAGTGCGTTTCCTCCGATGAGCCCGTCGGCCTGGGAAGAGAAAGGATCAGGTCTGGTTGCCGTCCCCCATCGCTCCGGATGGGAAGCGGTCTCCCCACTCCTCGCGGAGTCGTGACAGTATCTCCCTTACTTCTCCGCGTATTTCCGATTTCCGTCTTTCCTCTCTCAAGCGACGGCGGGTCATGAAGCGGGAATCGTGGAAAACGCGATGGATGAGTTCCGGAGCGTCTTCTCCGGTGAACTCGGGCAAAAGGAAAAGGGCTTGGCGGTTCTCCTCGCCTTCGCGGTGCCATTTCTCCACGGCGATTCCGTGATATCTGCAGAGGAGGTTCTTGACCTTGATGATCTCGAAATCATCCACTCCGAACTCGAAGGCGATGTCCTCGTCGTAGAGATGTCCCCGCTCCAGCAAGAGCAGGGCGATTTTTTCGGCCAGCTCTCGCGTTTCCATCTCCTACGGTCCTCCAGAGTCCCTACGGTATTAAACCATTTCTTCCATCGGAGATGTACATCCTCGAGGTTGAGTTTTTTACCCTAAAACGACACAGTCCCTACAGTCTCAGACCAGTTCTTCTATCGGAGGCCGAAAAAGAAAAGTTAAGGGCAGGCGAGTGATGTGAGGCCGGACGGGGTCAGTGCTGGGAGGAGAGATTGGTTATGAAGGATCGGCTTCCGGTCTCGCCCCGCAGGAACTCGTCGAACTCCTCCTCGGAGACCTTGACCCCGGAGTGCAAGAAAAGGGTGTACAGATAATAGCTCATGTAGGTCCATTCCCGTCGTAGGTCCTCGAGGAGCTTTTCCCGCTTGCTCTTCACCGGTATGAGCTTCTCTCCCTCGTATTCCAGCTCGTTTATCTTCCTTCTCAGGTCACGACAAGTGCGTATGGCGTCCCTGGTTTCGTACTCCAGGTCCGACTTGCTCATGTTGTTTATATTGCGTATCCAAGGAGGGATGCTGTCCGAGGGCTCCCCGTGTTTGAACAGATTATAAAAGCGGGCGAGTTTCCTCAGGACTTCCTCCGGTACTTCCTCCATCGTACGTCCTCCCTTTACCCCTCTTTCGTCCTTGACGTGCAGTCGGCCCAATTAATGTCGTTGACTCCTGCTCCGGATGCCGTCGGTCATCCCGGAAAGGTCTCCCGCCGCTCGGGTCACCGGAAGACTCCTCAATCGCTGGCCACGCCGCCTTTAATTTTGATATGGGAAAGGTCCAGGGTGAGTATCTTGCGGGCCAGATCCGGGTAGCGAGCGATGAAGAGGAGCTCGTCCTCCACCAGCGGTTTCTGGGTAGTGACGTTGGCGTAGCGCACCAATTCCAGGATGTCCCGAGCCTCCTCTTCCGACTGGAATTCCACCTCCAGCTTCTCGTACACGTTGCGGAATCCCTTGATTCCCGAATATTCGCCCAGGGTGATGTTGCGGCCCGTCTCGATGATCTCCGGCTCCCCCCGCCCCAATTCCTCGTAATCGTAGAGCTCGTAGTTGCGGCGGCTCTTGAGGGCTCCGTCGGCATGGATGCCCGATTCGTGGGCGAAGGCATTTTCCCCCACGCCTGGCTGGTTGATGGGAATGGGTACACCGAAGGCGTACGAGGCGTATTTGGCCGTCTTCCATGCGGCCATCAGGTTGACGGCGTCGTCCAGGACGTCCTCCCCGTCGAATAGGGAGGATTTCTTGATGGCCAGGATGACCGATACCAGGTCCGCATTGCCGGCCCTCTCTCCCATGCCGTTTATGGTGGTGTTTATGTACGCGTTGACCCCTCCGTCCAAGGCTCCCTTTGCACCGGCCACGGAACAAGCCACCGCCATCCCCAGGTCGTTGTGACAGTGCAGTTCGATATCCATGCACGTTTCCCGGGCCAGGAGCTTGATGCGGTCGTAGATGGTAAAGGGATCGTTATAGCCCAGAGTATCGCAGTAGCGGATCCGCGCCGCCCCGTGTTCCTTGGCCGCCATGGTGAATTCCACGAGATTTTCGTCCGATGTGCGGGAGGCGTCCTCTGCGTTGACCCCCACGGACTCGAAACCCAGGTCATGGGCGCAGTCCAGCGCCTCGCACATCATTTTCACCACGTCTCGGAAATTGTACCGGCCGTGCCACTTCCCCCGAATCATCTGCTCTGATGTGGAAATGGAAATGTTTATGTATCTCAGCTTGGGGACCAGCTCCCTCGCCAGCTGCACGTCCTTGGCCACGGCCCGTACCCACCCGGAAAGGCGGGTGTGGTGGATGACCCCCATTTCCGCCAGCTCCAGGTTGGCCTGCAGGTAGTTCGTCTCGTGACGGGTGGTGGGGAAACCGAACTCGCTCTGCCAGATACCCATCTCGTCCAGGAGGAGATTGATTATGGTCTTCTCCAACTTGGCCAGGCCCAGCCGCGACGTCTGCACTCCATCCCGGTTGGTGACGTCAACGATGTATATGCGCGGCCCCTGTCCTTCGGTGTTATCCGGCATTCTTATCTCACCGCTCACCTTTTCGCCGATTTCTCGCCTTCCAGCTCTCTGACTTCCCGAACGGCATCATAAAGTATAGCAAAGACATGCTCTATCTGTTCCTTCTCCAGACAGGAGAAGGCGATGCGCAGCTCTCTGGGGCCGGTGGCCACCACCCCCACGCCGTGGTTCTTCAGGAGGTGCCGCCGCAGCGTCTCGGCGTCGACGTCGTGAAGGCGCAAGCACATAAAGTAGCCGCTGTTGAAGGGGTAAGCCTGGAAAGCGTCTTGATAGCGCGGTTCGGAGAGCACCCTCTTCACCTCGCGGTACCTCTCCTTCATGATCTGATATTTCTCCTCCTTCTCCTCTCGATACCCCACGGATTTTATGGCCCGGATGAGGAGGGACTGAGAGGGCGTCGAACATTTGGATATGGTGCCCCTGATGAGCCCGGTCACCTTCTTCTCCAGGGCTTCGTATACGGCCAACCTGTCCCCAGGCTCGCGATGAGAGAAGGTGATGAAGCCCACCCGAAACCCCCACACGTAATCCTCTTTGGTCGGGCCGTCGATCTTAGCGGCGGTGATACGGGGGTGACAATCGGCCAGCAGGGAGAAAAGGGATTCCGGGAAGGCCTCTTCCTCGTAGATGAGGCCGGCGTAGGCGTCGTCCACGGCCACCACCAGATTTAGGCCTCTTTCGGCGGCCTCCAAAAGAACGGTTATCAGCTCGGCGGACTCCTCTCTGGTGGGTGCGTAACCGGTGGGATTGTGAGGGAAGTTGAGGACGAGAAGCGCCTTGCCCGGTGCGGGCAGGGATTTGAGCGCCTCGGCCAGGGACTTCGTGTCCAGCCCACCTCGTTGGTCGAAGAAGGGGTATTCCAGGATGCGGGCTCCCCTCCGTACACCGAATATCATGCGATAATTGCCCCAGGTCATATTCGGAAGCAGGAGAGGGTCTCCCGCGTCGCAGAAGAGGTCGGCGAAGATGCTCAGTCCGTGGGTGAGACCGCTGGTGACCACGGGGAGAGAGAAGCTCTTGCCCTCCATCCCCGGATTCATCATCAACTGATGCTCCTTCCACAGCTGGCGCAGCGCCGGTATGCCCCCGGTGGGTGCGTAGGGGAAGGTCTCCTCCGGGCGTAGGTTCTTTATATATTTACGCAGCGTTCGCAGATACATGGGCTTCCCGTTCAGGGTGGCGATCCCTATGGTGGCGTTATAGCGGTAAGCCTCGCGTTTGGCCTCCGCCGAATGGGTGAGCAACCCCTTGGGGAAAAAGAGTTCCTTGCCCAGCGAGGAAAGCGCCTCGAAGAGGTTGGGGGCGTTCTCCTTGATGACCTCGTTCAGCTCCACGGCCAGGGGATTGATCTGCATCACCTCCATTGCCCGCGGCGGGTTATTATCGGGCACGCCTTGCGGCCAGGCTTGCCGAGGTCCCGCCGAGAGGAAGATTGCGGCACGGCATCGGCCGAACCGTCGTTCCGTATCCAGGAGCTAGCTTTTATCCCGATTTCATAAAATTATAAAAGAATGCCCCGTTCATGTATATGCACGACCCCGACGCCTCTCAGGGGGCATCATTGCCTACCCAACCTTATCTTGGCGATGTCCCAGGCATAATCGTAGAGGTGCATGCCCTTGGACAGGGCGATGGTCTCCCCGGGGTCCACACCGATCTCCTCGGCCATGTACTCCTTGAGGAGCTGGATACCAGCCAGGTTGGAGGGAAAGCCTGCCCAGAGGTCCCAAGAACGGAAATAGACCACGAAGTGCAACTTCCGCTCGTTTGGGAAAATGCGGGTGTCGATCTGCCGTAGACAGGGCGGGTCGTCCAGGTAGATGGACTGAGGGTCGCAGACGGCCATGCAGGCTTGGTTGGTCCCGAACCCCTCTTCCCGGTACATGCGGATTACCTCTTGGATCTGATGTTCCAGATACATCCCGTAAGTATAATCCTCGTTTTCCGCTTTGGAAGAGGAGGAACATAGTTTTTCCAGGTACTCGTGCACGTAGTCCATATCCGTGGGCGGAGGGAGCCCGATGCCCGGGGGGATGTCCGGGATGAGGGGCCGGGTCTCGGGGTACCTGACCTTCACCACCACGAAATCATATTCCATGCGACGGTTGCCCCTGAAGCTCCCCCGTTCCACGACATATTCCCGGCCTTTTTCGAAGATATTGTAGATGCATTGGAACCAGGCATCAGGTAGATCACGGGCCTCTATGAAGGTGATGTCCATCCACCATCTCCTCCTCGTCCGAATGAAGACGTTTCGCTTCCGGTCCGCCATCTGTTTCGCCGGCGAGCCTTTCACGCCCATATTATCACCCGCCGAGGACAATCGGACGCCGGAACGGATTCGGGCATCTGGTAGAATGAAACCGGAAAAGCGGTCACGAGCCGAACGGGGTGAAAAAGAGCGGCACTAGGTAGAGGTATGAGTTCTCGGGTGTTGATCGTAGCCGGGTGCGACGTGGGTTCCACCACCGGCAAGGCGCTTCTCCTGCGAGGGGAGGAGATCCTGGGCTATTCCATCATCCCCTGCGCGGTTCGACCGGAACTCACCGCCGAGCAGGCCTTGGAATTGGCCGTGCGTGAGGCGGGCTTAGGCTCCCAAAAGGAAATAGCCTACGTAGTGGGGACGGGATACGGGAGGGTGCGCATCCCTTTCGCCGATGAGAACGTCTCCGAGATAACCTGCCACGGCGTGGGGGCGTTCTTTTTGCGGCCCTCGGAGAGGACCCTCATTGACATCGGAGGACAGGACTGCAAAGTCATCCGCATAAGCTCCCAAGGCAGGGTGGTCGATTTCGCCATGAACGACAAGTGTGCCGCGGGTACCGGAAGGTTCTTCGAGGCCATGTCCAGGGTCTTGGAGGTTTCTTTGGAGGAACTATCCCTATTGTCTTTGCGCGCCTTTCGAGCAGCCCAGATAACCAGCCAGTGCAGCGTGTTCGCGGAGTCCGAGGTCATCACCCTCCTCAACGAGGGAGTGGATATCGCGGATATAGCGGCCGGCATCAACGAGGCCATAGCCTCTCGTCTGGCCGCCCTGGTAAGGAAAGTAGGGGTGGAAGGAAGGCTTTCCGTGTCCGGCGGTTGCGCCAAAAACCAAGGACTCATAATGGCCCTGGAGAGGAAGCTCGGGGTGGAAACGGAAGAACTCGGCGTGGATCCGCAGATCGTGGGGGCCCTGGGAGCGGCCGTAATCGCGGGTAGGAGGGCGGGCGAGGATAGCGGCGGAAGGTGAGTGAAGTGGCGGAGAGGGAAGCACGGGAGATGGGAGAGGAGCGCTATCTCCGGAAGATAAAGGAGTTGGACATGGTCTGGCGCCTCAACGAGCAGATCATGTCCTTTCGGGATCTGAACAGCCTCCTGCAGAGCATATTGAAAGCGGCAATCGAGGTCATGGAGGCTACCTCCGGGTCCATAATGCTCATAGATCCGCCGGGGAGCGACACCATGGTCATCAAGGCCTCCCACGGACTCCGTAGGGATGTCGTGGAGAGGGCCCGGGTGAGGGTGGGGGAGGGTATTGCCGGCATGGTCGCGGAGAGGAGGGAAGGGATGCTCCTCCTTGACGACCTGATGGATCCCCGCCTGCGCACCCGCCGTCGGGTCTCGGATGCCCTCAGCGTGCCCATCATAGCCGAGGGCGAGCTCCTGGGAGTCCTCAACCTCAACACCAAGAAGGGTCAGGCTTTCGGGGAATTCGACCTCTTTCTCATCAACACCCTCATCAAACAGATAGCCTCCGCCATCGAGCGAGGGAAGACCCTGGAGGACCTTAGGGCCAGGCTGACCAGGTTGGAGGAGGAGGAGAGGCGGATCGTGGAGGAGATACGAAGATTGGATCAGCTCCAGGACGAAAAACGGAGGGAATATCAGAGGATAAGGCACGAACACGACAAGCTCCTCCGGGACCTCCAAGGACTTTCCGGCCCGGTGGCCTGAGGGAAGGCGAAAAGACCCGAAAGGGGGAAGGGCTTGAGGGAGAAGAGCCGATACCTCCTTGCGTTGTACACCAGCCCGCGGAGGCGGGGCAACACTTCCCTGCTCCTGGACTCGGCATCGGAAGGCGCCCTAGAGGCGAACATCGACGTGGTTTCCTTCCATACCGCCCGCATGGACATCCGCCCCTGCCGGGCCTGCGAATCCTGCTCCCGCGACGGAGAATGCATACAGAAGGACGACATGCAGGAGATCTACCCTCATCTCCTGCAAGCCGGTGCGGTGGCCCTGGCAGCTCCCATCTTCTCCATGAACATCTGCGCACAGGCCAAGGCCCTCATCGACCGGTGTCAGCGATTTTGGGCCATGCGTTACGTGCTGGGGAGGGAACCGGTGGAGGCCGAGCTGGCTGCGGAGAGAAGGGGCTTGTTCATATCCTGCTGCGGTCGGAACGCCCCGGAGACCTTCGAATGCACGCGACCCACACTTGCCTATTTTTTCCATATAATTGGGATCAAGAACTGGGTGTCGCAGACCTATGCAGGAGTGGACAAGGCCGGGGAGATACGCGGCGTGGCAGGGGCGCTTTCCACGGCCAGAGAATGGGGAGAGTCCCTGGGGATATGGGCGTCCAAGGCATGATCCGGGTTCCGGCCTACCGCGTGACCTCGCTTATCTACGATCGTCTGGTGGGGATCTACGCTCACGAGCAGTGGAGAGAGAACCTCGAACGCCTAGAGAGACGTTTCGCACTGGATCTCTCGCGGGTGGCGGATGTGGCCTGCGGGACGGGCCTGGCCTCCCTATACTTTGCGGATAGAGGCTGCGAGGTGTTGGCTGTGGATGCCTCCCCCGACATGCTCCGCGTGGCCGCACGCCGCCTGGAGGGGAGGAAGGGCGTTTGCCTGATCCGGCAGGACATGCGGTACCTACAACTCCCCGCGACGGTCACCACCCTCGTATGCGCCACGGATTCCCTCAACCATCTACTGAGGGAGAGGGACGTAAAGCGGGTACTGGCCTCATTTCGACGGGCTTTGCCCAGGGGAGGACATCTACTCCTGGACATGAACACCGCATGGCAGTTGAGGGAGGGCGGGGACGAAGACGACTGGGTGTTCGAGGTCGACGAGTGGAGGCTGAGCTGGAGGAGCCGATGGGACGAGGCCAGGATGACGGCTACCCTGACCATGGTCCTGGAGGGTAACGGAGCGGGCGGGGGGGAGAGATGGGTGGAGGTGCACCAGGAAAGGGCCTACCCGCTTGAATGGGTGGCGGGTTGCCTTAAGGAAGTGGGGTTCCGATGGGTGGAGGTACTGGACGCCGCGGGTTTGGGGAAACCGGGGACAAGGACGCGTCGCCTTCAGTACGTGGCCCGCGCGTGAGGAAAAGAGGAATCTTATGGAAGAAAAAGGAAAACATCTATGCGTGGCGACGTCGTTTTTTCCGCTTACCGGCTCCGGAATATAATAGAGTGGACCGTCGCCGCGTGGGCCAGGACTCCGTCGGGTGCGCTAGAGGCTGCGAGAAAATTCAAGGTAATCGCATATCCGGTATTTTCGTGCGTAAGAGGTCGGCTTGGATGAAGGAGGTAAGAAAATGGCCTTGATGAACGGAGGAGAGGTGCTGGTAAGGGCGCTTCTCAAGGAGGGCGTGAAGTGGGTCTTCGGAGTGCCCGGTGGGCAGCTGTGCACCTTCACGGATGCCATTGCCCGGGTGGGAAGGCCCAACGGTTTGGACTTCGTCATGACCCATCACGAGGCGGTGGCGGCGCACATGGCCGACGCCGTTTCCCGGACCTCGGACATGGTGGGGGTTTGCGTGGGCACGGTGGGGCCGGGAGCGGCCAACCTGGTGGCCGGGGTATACGTGGCCCACAACGATGGTATCCCCATGGTGGTGATAACCCCGCAGATTCACTCCGATCGCTCCTATCCCTTCAAGGGATCCCAGCAGCAGCTGGATCAGATCCATCTGTTCCGGCCCATAACCAAGTGGAACGCCCTGGTGAACCGATGGGATCGCATACCGGACCTGGTCAGGCGGGCTTTCAGGGAGGCCACCACCGGCCGCCCGGGACCCGTGCACCTGGACTTCAACGTTGACGTCCTCTTCCAGAACGGCGAGATCGACGATTCGGCCTTTTTACCTCCCGAGCGATACCGCACCGAGGTCCGTCCCTGCGCCGGGCCGGAGGAGGTGGAGAGGGCGGTGGAGATGCTCCTCTCCGCGGAGAAGCCCCTCATTCACGCCGGCGGGGGTGTGATGCGCTCCAAGGCCTGGGACGAGGTCCGGGAACTGGCCGAATACCTCCAGATTCCCGTTACCACCAGCGTATCCGGGAGGGGGACGCTTCCCGAGGACCACCCGCTCCTACTCCTCCCCAAGGGAATGGGGGCCATAATGGCCGAGTCCAGCGCGGACGTCGTCCTCAACGTGGGATGTACCATGTCCGAGCTCGATTTCTGGGGCAAGCCCACCATGTGGGGAGACCCTTCCGTCCAGAAGTTCATCTATGTGGACATCGACCCCTCCAACATCGGCCTAAACCGGGAGTTCGACCTGGGCATCGTGGGCGACGCCAAGGCGGTGCTGCGGCAGATCATCGAGCGGGTGAAGAAAGAGACGGGACCGGCGGAGCCTCGGGATTTCATGGCCGCTTACCGGGAGATGGAGGAGCAGGCCTTGGCCGGCTACGAGGAGATGGCGCGATCCGACGCCAAGCCCATACATCCCCTGCGCCTGATAACCGAGACCGTCGAATTCCTGGGGCGTGACGGCATATTGGTCATGGACGGAGGCAACACCGCCCTGTGGACCAACATCGCCGGGAGGGTTTACCATCCTCGCTCCTATTTGTTCGCCGAGGGGACCGGGCAGCTCGGCGTGGGGATCGGTTTCGCCATGGGGGCCAAGCTCACCAACCCCGACCGCCCGGTATATATAATCCACGGCGACGGCGCCTTCATGATCAACTGCCAGGACATAGAGACCGCCGTCCGCTACAAGCTTCCCATAGTGGACATCATATCCAACGACAGCGCATGGGGAATGATCAAAGGGGCCCAACACGCCGCCTTCGGAAAGCGTTATTGCGGCGTGGAGTTCGGGGAGACACGTCACGACCTTTTGGCCCAAGCCATGGGAGCCAAGGGCATAAGAGTGGAGGACCCCGAGGATATCAGGCCCGCATTGGAGGAAGCGGCCGCGTCCGACCTCCCCACCATAATTGATGCTGTGGTGGACAAGGAGGCCAACCTGGACGTGCCCATCCTCTTCCAGATGATCGTGCAGCTCTGGCTGCAGGGATGCCCCGAGCCCTATTGCGGGGTCTGACTCGGCACCCGGGTGCAGTGGGTCCTCCCGACGGGTAGCGATGCGTTGACCGTTAAGTAAGGGAGTGGCCTCAGGCGGAGGCTACTCCCTATTCTTCCAGGACCTCCCAATCCGGAGGAAGGAGTTCCCTTATCTTGTCCCGGATAAGGCGGGTTATCTCGGGGAGGACCTTGTGCGGCCTGCCCTCCAGGGGAGGGACGTGGAAGGGTTTGCCTATGTTTATGTGATAGTCCTCCCCCTTTTTCTCGCTGATACCTATGGGGAGAACCGGAACTCCCGTCTTCCAGGCGAAGTAGGCGGCTCCGTGGGTGAAGGGATGGAGTTTGTTGTCGTCGTGGCGGGTCCCTTCGGGGAATATCCCCACGCAATCGCCTCTTTCCAGGAATTCCATGGTCCGCCTGATGGCCTCCGGCCCGGGCTTTTCCCTGTCCACGGGATAGGCGAAAAAGATGCGCACCATGAGGTATTCGAAAAGGCTGTTGCGGGGATCGAAGGCCTCCTTTTTGGCCATGAACCTAACCGGGCGTCGTAAGGCAAGGTTGACGGCCACGGGGTCCTTGCGGCTGTTGTGATTGGCCACCACTAGTAAAGGACCCTTGCGAGGAACGTTCTCGTACCCCGAATAGCGGTAGTGGTAGAACAGGGCCACTATCCGGAAGATGAACCACCCGATCCAGAAGCGAATCAAGAAAGACACCTCCTCTCGCCCTTTCGCGCGGGGTGAAGTCCGTGCCGTGTACGGGTTATCATGGATTAAAGGTACCACAGGAAGCAAGACGAAGAATATATATGAGGACCTGCGGTTTCCGGGTGGGAGGCGGGAAAGGTGGTCAGGCACAGGGCCTTCTTCTACAGGTTTGACCGTTCTTTAGGCGTCGGTGTACTGGCCCATCACCACTATGAAGGTTGGCAGAGGGCCAATCTATACGCCTTCGGCGTGGACATGGACGCTTTCCTGAAGAAACTGGAGGAGCGCGAGGAAGCCCTCATCCAGTCCGGAATCATGGCCTGCAGGACGGCGCAGTCAAGGGTCGTCGTCGCCGGCGGGGTGGTCTTTAAGGGCATAACTTGCCAGGCTGCGCAGGACGTCGACGCCCAGAAGATGCTTTCCGCCATGGAAGACGGCGTCGAGGGGTTCAAGGTGGCGGACGCGGGATCCTTTCAGGTGGCAAAGACCATCTCTCCCCTGGAAGTGCAGGGATTTTCCTATGGGAAAAAGGTCATCGGGATATCCAAGGTGGTCTTCTTCGAATACGCCACCCAGATCTCCCTTGCGGGGATATACCGTGATCAGGACCGCAACCTCATGGACGAGTTGCATGCCGGCCTTGCGAGCCTCAACGCCTACATGACCATACCCTCTCCCCTGCTTACCCTGGAGAGGGATCCCCGGGTGGAATTGAACCTCTTCCTCCTGCGCGTACCCCTCAAGGAGGAGCTCCAATCGGATTTCGTGCGAGCCGTAAGCGAACTTCCCGAGCTGGAGTTCTACGTCCTCTGATTCAAGCCCTCGAGCCAAGGGCCTCCGCTGCGCGCGAATCGAAAGGCATCGGAAAAGCCGAGGGGAACCCGGCGTGTTGCCTTTTATGCCTGTCTCCCGATGGCCGCGGCCACCTTCCTGATTTTGCCCATGAGGCTGGAAAAGGTCTCGAAGTCCAGGGACTGGGGGCCGTCGCACAAAGCCGAGTTGGGGTTGGGATGTATCTCTATGAGGAGGCCGTCCGCCCCTGCGGCCACCGCGGCTAAGGACATGGCCGGTACCAGCGAGGCTATGCCCACCGAGTGGCTGGGGTCGACCACCACCGGCAGGTGGGAGAGCTTCTTCAGGGCAGCCACGGCGGAAAGGTCCAGCGTGTTCCTAGTATAGGTCTCAAAAGTGCTTATACCCCGCTCGCAGAGGATTATGTTGCGGTTTCCCTCTTTTATGATGTATTCGGCGGCCAGGAGGAGGTCCTCGATCCTGGAGCTGGGGCCCCTTTTCAGCAGGACCGGATGACCACTGCGCCCGATCTCGGTGAGGAGAACGAAGTTCTGCATGTTGCGGGCTCCCACCTGGATGATGTCCGCGTATTGGCAAAAGACGTCTATCATCCGCGGGTCGGTTAGCTCGGTGACCACAGGCAGTCCGGTCTCCTCGCGGGCCTCCGCGAGATACCGCAACCCTTCCTCCCCCAAGCCCTGGAAGCTGTAGGGGCTGGTCCGGGGCTTGAAGGCACCCCCGCGCAATACGGAACCCCCGGCCATCTTGACCAACCTGGCGGTGTTCAGGATCTGCTCCCGGCTTTCCACCGCACAGGGGCCGGCCATTACCACCACCTTATCCCCCCCGATGCGCACCCCGGCCACCTCGATTACCGTATCCTGAGGATGGGTCTCCCGGGCGGCGAACTTGTAGGGCTTGAGAATAGGGATGATCTGCTCCACTCCAGGGTAGCCGGCCATGGTCTCCACGACCTTGGTCTTGTCGTCGCCGATGACCCCGATGACCGTCTTGCGCACGCCGTGGATGGGATGGGTCTTGAGCCCGAACTCCTCGATCTTGCGCATGACCGCTTCGAT
This sequence comes from Candidatus Solincola quzhuomuensis, assembly GCA_015711855.1. Taxonomy (GTDB): domain Bacteria; phylum Actinomycetota; class Geothermincolia; order Geothermincolales; family RBG-13-55-18; genus Solincola_A; species Solincola_A quzhuomuensis. The sequence continues at coordinate 33,949 of JACVJF010000015.1, forward strand.
CTGTTCGCGGCTTGCGCCCTCGGACATGACCACGATCACGGCAATCACCTCGTGGGGATTTAAGAAGAAAGCTACCACCGGGCCGTTACGGTGTCAACGCGTGATTGCGGAAGAGGGAAGAATCAGTCCTTTTCCTTCTCCAGGAGGTCGATCATGGTGCGGATGAGATCGGTCTCGGTGATGATGCCCACCAGGCGGTCGTCCTCCACGACCGGGAGCCCTCCCACTTTGTGCTGGAGGATAAGTCTGGCGGCCTCCTCGATGGGGGTGTCGGGGGTCACGGTCACGGGGTTGGCGGTCATTATCCCCCGCACCTGAATGCGGTCCAGTATGTATTCGACGTAACGGCGTTCCTGGACCACGGCCGAACTCATGTCCGCCTGCCGCACGTCGCGGTCGGTGATGATGCCCACCAGTTTGCCGTTCTCGATCACCGGGAAACGCCTAAAGCCGTGTTTTTTAATCAGCTCACGGGCCTTCCGCAGGGTGTCGTCTGGCGAGAGTACCACGGGATCGCGGCTCATACGCTCTCTGACCAGCATGACGGGACCTCCTCGTAAAGGCGCAAACTCCCCGACGTCTATCGGATATTATAATCCAGCCATTTCAATATACCCACCCGGGGAAGGTGCAAATGTTCGCAGGGCGGTCCACGTTGCGGTACATCTCGACGTCCTTCCAAGCTTCTCCCAGGATGCCGTCGTGGATGGCCCAGCTCCTGCCGCGCACCGTCTTCTCCGCCCCCGGCATGCGGAAAGGGGTGCTTCCGTCCAGCCTGCGGTAAAGCTCGCCGCCGGGCTGGAACTCACGGTGGATCTCCTCCATCTTCTTTCTCCCGCGAATGTAGTTGAAGCCGTAGTGCTCGAATATGATGGCGTCGTGATAGGCCAGGGGCTCCGCGACCAGCATGTCGTGTCCCATGGCGGACACGAAACCGAGGGCCAAGGGAAGGAAATCCTTCAACATGCGCAAACCACGTCGTACCTGTCCCGGCGCCAGTCCCGCTTGCATGGCCTTTATCTCCTCGGATATGTTGCGGCGGGCGGTGCCGAATTTGGTGCGTCGCCCGGCATCGTCGATATCCGTGTTGAAGCGGGGCGACCTTGGGTCGTTGATGATGAGGAAGGTTATCTCCACTTTGAAGAAGGCGGTATCCGCCACCTCCAGGAAGAAGATGCAGTCCCGGTCTTCGGGGTTCTCTCGGACCTCGATTATGGCGAATCCCGCCTGCCGGGGGGCGATGAACTTGACCACACGCTCGCCCTGCGGGTTGCGGAAATCAAGCCGGTCTATGGAGAACATCTCGAAGATGCGGTCCGGTATGAGAAGCGAGTAGACCCTTTCCTTCACTTCGGGATCCAGCTGGTTGAGGGCGTGGATGCTGTGGTGCGGCGCGCTCCCCACTAGGGCAAGCAGCTCCTCGTCGATCTGGCGAACCCTTTCCAGCGGCATACGATCGTATCACCTCGTCGATGACGATGCCGTTCCGGCGGGTATATTATAGATTAACCCGGGAAGGACCGCTGACTTGGTAAGAAATTTAATACTCGGGGAGTGGCTAATCCCAAGGTATTACGTTCTGTGAACTGCATGTCTGCGGGACGGGAGAAGGTGTGATGGCCAAAGCAATGCCCTAGGCCGAAGATCGAAGATACGACCCCGGAGTATGGTGGGATTGGGTTTGGAAGAGCGAGAGAGGTTCTACGTGGACACCCCGCGTGGCCGGGTGTGGATAAGGTCCAGGGCGGAACCAGAATTCATAGCCTCCCTGAGACTGGATGATGGGATGGGTATTTTCGCCGCCCCGCACTATCCGCCTTCCCGGGAGAAGAAGGCGCTGGAAAGGATAGCCGCCAAGGAGGAGGGGAACGTGATCCTCGCCTATACCGACGACGGTGTGATAGTGGGGTTCGTGGCCATCGCCCCGCCCAGCGCCGCCGAGCGCTGGGGCAAGCTGTCCGGGCAGGGACTGGTGGAGGCCATGGCCATAGAGGTCAGTCGGAACTGGCGTTCCATGGGTATTGCCGAAAAGATGATGGAGTGCGGGCTCAAGGACCCCTACTTTCAGGACAAGATCGTTATCTGCACCGGATATACATGGCATTGGGACCTGGAGTCCACGGGCCTGAGCAAAGAAGAGTACCGGGAAATGCTCCTCCGATACCTGGAGAAGGCGGGTTTTTTGTACTATGAAACGGACGAGCCAAACATAAACCTGGACCGCGCGAATTTCTTCACGGCGCGGATAGGGCCGATGGTCAGCGAGGAGCTTTACCACCGTTTCGAACAACTGCTCTTTCAGGAGCCCGGTTGGGCGGAATTCCGGGGGCGCCCTCGGACCATAAAGGAGGTGCTGGAAAGGGGGAGACTGGGAACGGGGGAGAGGGAAGCCGAGCAGTTGCCCTGACCCGATCCCTCTCGTGCTATACTTTAGAATGCGTAATACCAGGGCACAAACACACCGGGGTTGAAGGAAAGAGATGCGTTATCGTGGAGTGATAATCAGGCCTCCGAGCGAGGCCGAAAGCTACATCCTGCAGGTAACCTACGGATGTTCGCACAACGCGTGCACTTTTTGCCCCACCTATAAGGGAACGCACTTTCAACCGCGCCCTCTCCGGGAGATAGAGGAGGACATCCGCATGGCGGCCAGGATGATGCCGCGAACGCGCCGCGTTTTCCTGGCCGACGGGAATGCCCTCTGCCTCCCTGCCGAAAGCCTCATGTATATACTGGGGCTCCTCAAAGAATCCTTTCCTTATCTGGAAAGGATTGGCATCTACGCCAACGGGAGGGACATCAACGATAAGTCGGAAAAAGAGCTGCGCAGTCTGGCTGAACTGGGAATGGGCATCGTCTACCTGGGGCTGGAGAGCGGCGACGACGATGTCCTCCGAAGGGTCCGAAAGCTCGACAGCAGCGAGGAGATGGTGCGGGCCGTCCTCAAGGCGAAGCGATGCGGTATTCTGACCTCGGTCATCGTTCTACTCGGGCTGGGCGGAAGGGAAGGTTCCCTGCGTCACGCGGAACTGAGCGCTCGGGCGGTCTCCATGATGAACCCGCATTATCTGAGCGCGCTCACCCTTATGCTGGTCCCGGGAACGCCCCTCTACCGGCAGTGGGAGAGGGGGGAATTCCACCTGCCCGATACGGAGGGCATGCTCCGGGAGCTGCGACACTTCATAGCTTGCTGCCAGCTGGAGAACTGCGTCTTCCGCACCAACCACGCTTCCAATTACCTGCCGTTGAGAGGTGTGCTCTCCAGGGACCGTGATCGGCTCCTGGAAATAATTGACGAGGCTTCCCACCGGCCGGAAATGCTGCGACCGGAGTACATGAGGGGGCTTTAGGGTTTTGAACGTCGGACGTACGCTTTCAGCCGCTGTAATTATTTTCCTTCCGGGCTCAAGGCCTTGTGGTACAACGGTCGATAAATAATTTGAGGCCGTGGGAGGCAAAAGAGGTGCGTACGAGATGAAGACGGTGGCCTATATCGAGGATGACCCGGACATGATCGACCTGGTCTCCTTGATACTGAACAAGCACGGCTACCGCGTGGCCGGGTTCACCGAGAGCCGGGGGATCGTCTCCAAGCTCGAGGAACTGAAGCCCGAACTCATCCTCCTCGACCTCATGATGCCCCACGTTGACGGGATCGAGGTCTACAAGGAAATAAAGAGCCGGGAAGGGATATCCGGGATTCCGGTGATCATCATCTCGGCCATGAAAAGGGCGGTCGAGGAGATAGAGAGGGAAGGAGAAGTCAAGGTAGAGGCCTGCTTGATCAAACCCTTCACCATAAGCGAGTTGCTGGACACCGTGACCCGCGTCGTGGGCCGGGGAGATTGACAGAGGTCGGATATTCGTGATTGACTTTGGAGAGCGGTGAAAGGACAAAGCCGCTTGGCCCGAGCCCTCCGAGCCCGGGCGCTTACCGTCAATTTGAAGTACGGAGGTGAACCAGATGACGGAGCATGATGAGGTACTGACGACGGGTGAGAAGGCTCCGGCCGGAAAGTACTATTGCGACAAGTGCGGGTACGAATACGAGCATAAGGACGAGAACGAACCGCTTCCCAATTGTCCGGCGGAGGGCATCTACACCGTCTGGAACACGACGCGCCTCAAGCCCCGATTCGTGGAGAGCATCTGACCGGGGCCTAAAAGAGACCCGGAGCGGAAAGGCCCCTGCGGGGGCTTTCCTTATGTCCGTTGATAACTTGCATCGCGAAGGAGGGTTTGCCTTTAGGCCTCGAAAGAGCGGGGTTCCCTCACAGGCGCTTGGAGCGGTCAAGCCAGATAGGACCAGTCCCGATCCACGCCTTTGCGTTGCAGGTAGCGGCGGTAGGAGTGCATCTTGGAGAGGATCGCGGCCGCCTTTTCCGGGGCGGTGAAGATGACCGTCTCTCCCGCCTCCAGATCCCGCAGGTTCTCCTCCCCGATGAACTGCATCTCCACGAAGACGATGGGTTTACGGTATTGGCGCATGAGTTCCTTGGCCCTGGTCAGCAACCTGACGTTGCGGTCCTTGAGTTCCGTGAAGAAGCTCTTCAGGGAGTCCTCGCTCATCTCCATGATCAGGTTTTGGGATACCAGGACGTTGAGCCCGATGATGGTCCCGGTACCCAGGGAACCCAGCATGACCATGGCGTCCACCTCCGGCGAGGCGGCCATAGCCTCGAGGATGGCCAGGTGGGTTTCCATGTAGATATTACCCACGAGGTCCACCGGGTTCCCGTGGCTCCAGAAGGGCGGCAGGAGGCGATCGCAGACCTCGACCACCTTCTCGTCAAGCTTGGCCAGACGTAGCCCGGCCATGGCCGTGGCGTCGGTCGCCAGAACCCCCCATCCCCCGCCCAGGGTGATGATGCCCAGGCGGTCACCGGCCGGAAGGGGCAGCCTTTCAAAGGATTTGGCTAGATCGAGCATCTCCTGAGAGGTGTCCGCCCTAACGGCTCCGCACTGACGGAAGGCGGCATCGTAGATATCATCGGATCCGGCCAGGGATCCCGTATGGGACATGGCCGCCTTGCTTCCTTCCTCGGTACGGCCGGACTTAATGATGATTACCGGTTTTCGCTGCGTGGTGCGGGAGAGCACCTCCATGAGACTCCTGCCGTCGTCCACTCCCTCCAAGTAGGCCAAAATGAGGTAAGTATCCGAGTCCTCGCCGAAATAATCGATGTAATGGGAAGCGGAGAGTAGGGCTTCGTTGCCGCTCCCCACGAATTTTCCGAAACCTATGCCCTGATTCATGGTCCAACCCAGGAGGTTGGCGCCCACGTTGCCGCTCTGGGAGACGAAGGAGATGTTCCCCGGCCGGAGCATGACGGGTGCCCCTACCGCATAAAAGCGGTGGGCGGCATTGACCACGCCCATGGTGTTGGGTCCCACCACGGTGAGAGCGTGACGGCGGGCCACCTCCACCAGCTCTCTTTCCAGGCGGGCCCCCTCCTCTCCCACCTCGGAGAAGTTGGAGGATATGACCACCGCGTGGGTGATACCACGTCGGGCGCAGTCCTCGAGTACCCCACATACCGTGTGTGCCGGAGTGGTGATGATGGCTAAGTCCGGCGCCTCCGGGAGGGCCTCCACGGAGGGATAGGCCGTAAGCCCGTGTATTTCTTTCTCCCGCGGGTTGACCGGGAAGATGCGGTCTCGGGGATAACCTCCGGCCATGAGGTTTACCAGGAGAAACGACCCCCACTTGGAGGGCACGTTGGAGGCCCCCACCATGGCCACGGAACGGGGCTTGAAGATCTTGTCCAGATTTTGCGCCATATCTGACCTCTCTTCCGGAACGCGAAGATTATAGAGGAAAGAGAGGAAGACAACAACCCGTTCCCTTACGCCCGCCCCGGAAGGGACGCCGATCACGACATCGTAATTGGGCGAAGAAAGGAAACCGAGGCTTTGCCCTAAAGGGCTATACGTACGCGGACGTTGGACGCCTAACGATTCCACCCTAAAATAAGTCCGTGATGCATCATAAATAAATGTACTCCTAACATGTTCGATGACTCATAAATAAATGTACTCCAAGCTTCCTTTATCTTGATCTGCTTCTGAACACATT
>JACVJF010000016.1 GCA_015711855.1 Candidatus Solincola quzhuomuensis
GAAGCCTGGTGTGATAGATACTGGTAGTGGTTCCAACTGAACCCTTCATTTGGACACCTCCTTGCTTCGCTTCTTGTACTACAAAGCAAGTATAGGGGGTGTCCACCATGTTTCTGAACCTGGGCAGAAAGTGAGGCCGCGGCGAACGGAAAGCTTCAGGGCGGAAGGGATTTAGAGCCGATCCTTTTCTTTTGACCGGACCAAGGTTTCGAGGAAAGGGAAACAAAAGGGCCTCTTAGCCCGAAATGCGTGCCTACTTCTCATGGCTGGTGGGCTTTTACAGGATGGCTCATAAAGGATTTGTCGAGGAGCAAGAGGGCTTCCTGGCCCGAAAAGCGCGTCGACCCTGTCTTGCAAATCCGGCCTTAAGCGGCCCTTACGGGGAAGCGCAGGCTCTTCGGTTGCTCAGAACGGCAGCGCCGGCTGTCCCCCGTACGTGCCCCCCGTCTCTTCCGAAAGCTTGGGTTTTACGGCCTGGAGAACCGGTCCGGCATCCGGATGGAACTAGTCCGGCCGAGACAGGAAACCCCTGAGTCTCCGCCACGCCGCCTCTCTCTCGCTCCTTTCCGTCCGGGAGGCGCGCAGGGCCCTCTCCAGGAAATCTATGGAAGCGTCGTAGGTCTCCCGGTCCACGGGATAAGGATGCCCGTCCTTACCCCCGTGGGCGAAGCTGTAGGCGGCGGGGTCCCTCCAGCTCAGGGAGGTCCCGTAGACCAATTCCCCGATGAGGGCCAGGGCCCGCAGCGTCTTGGCGCCCACACCGGGCATGCCCAGGAGGGCGGCGAAGTCCTCCGGCTGCCTCTCGTAGGTGGAGAGGAGCACCTTGCGCAGGGACTCCGGGTGCAGGTCCCGGAGCAGCAGCTGGTGGCGACGGGGCAGGTCCAGGGAGAGCAGTCTTTCCAACTCCCTCAAAGTCTTGTCGGGGCGGCGCGAGGAGAGCTGCGCCGCGACCTCCCTGGTCTCGCGGCTCTCCACGGCCACCAAGTTCAGTACTGGGGAACCACCTGCGTCCGAGCAGATGGCGGCGTGGGGCTCCTCGGTGAAATCCCGCACCCGGCTGGAGATCCAGTGGTAGCGCCGGGCGTAGCCGTTTTCCTCGTTCATACCCTGTTGGACCACCGCCCAATCGCCGCTCGAGGTGAAGAGGAAGAAGTGGTGGTAGATCTGGTAGCCGTCCTGGAGCGCGTTGCTGTCCACCTTGGCCGACATCCGGCTGGCATGCACCAGGGAGGGAATTCTCTCGCCCAACCCCGCCCTCTCCCCCTTTTCCTCTATCTCCCGTGGGGTGCGGCGGGAGGCGGCACCTTTGCCCCCGGCGGCGTAGAGGCCCAGGTCGCCGCGTTCGCGGAGGGCTTCCTTAACCGCTCCGCAGGTGGTGGTGGTCAATCCCGAGCTGTGCCAATCGAAGCCCAGGACGCACCCCAGGGCCTGGAACCAGAAGGGGTCGGAGAAGCGTTTAAGGGTGGCGCACGGACCGATCTCCTCCACCATCCAGGCCAGGATATCCCCGGATAGACGCACCATGCGCTCGAACAACCAGCGGGGCGCTTTCCCGCCGTGCAGGGGCAGGTCGGCGAATCCCGTGCGAGGCATCTCACCACCTCCGTGGATCATCGTATCTCGCCGGGATGACAAGGAGCGCGAAAGCCGGCAGAGGTTGGGGCGAAGCGGAGTCGAGGTGGTGGTCATCGTTGGACAAGGCATGGACGACGAGGGACCCCCGCCATCGCCGCCCCGGAATTCGCCGGAAGTATTACTATAAAAGGTGTCGGGCGAAAGAATGTCGAGCGAGGAGACCACAAGGCGAGGCGCATCATGAGGGAGTTCATCAGCGGTAGGCTGGTGAGCGGGGGCGGCGTATGCGAGGGATGCGGGCGGACCCTCCGGACGGGGGAGAAGGTCTATTCCCTGGCCGCCGAAGTGGAGGAGATGCGGGAGTATCTCTACTGCCAGGGATGCCGCCCTTCGGAGGACGAGCTTCCCGACGGGGTCCTCAGCCTGGAACCCGCTCTGGCCGTCGAGGAACCGGGTGCCGAGGAGCGCACTTTGGGTATCGAGATCCGGGCCGGTTCCACCTGTACCCGCTGCGGGCATTCCTTCGAGGCTCGGGAATGGCTCTTCGTGGGGGTGGTGGAGGGACTCCACTCCGGCTTCATCTACTGCCGGGAATGCTACCTGCAGGAGAAGGCCGAGGCCGAGGAGGAGTGAGCCACCCGTCTTCACAGCGAGCGGCGTTTGGTGGACTGGGCCAGGTTGAGCTTCCTTATGTACCGCAGGGAGGGGAACTCCGAGAGCACCATCAACGCCGTCACCAACACGGCCACTATGATATGGGTCTGGGCGGAAACGGAGGGGGTAAAGGTGAAGAGGTCGCTCTGATAGAGCCGCATGGCCTGGTTGATGACGATATGGGCGGCTACGTAGCCGGGGACGAGTCCCAACAGTCCCATGAGGACGTTCTCCAGGGTCAAGGCGAGGGAGGCCTTCCAGTGAGGGACGCCCAGGGTGAGCATGGTGGCCACCTCCTGCTCCCGCTCCATGATGTTGATGGTAGAGGTGTTGAAGACCAGGGTGAAGGCCATGGTCATACCGAATATCAGCATCACCGTGATCAAGAGGTACATCAGACCCATGTAGGAGTTTATCTCCGCCTTGATATGTCCCAGGTCCACCAAGGTGAGGACGTTGGGCATGGCGTACAGGGCGTCCCTCACCTGCTGGTAATAACCGTGGTCCACCTTTAGATAGAAGGCGCTGGAGCGGGTTCCGTAGCCCAGCAGGTCCCGGGCCTCGTCCACGGGCACGTAGACGAAAGAGCCCAAGGGCTCCATGATGAAGCTCCCCACGATGAAGTTCTTCGACCGCCTACCGGAGGAGATGGTCACCAGGTCCCCTTCCCGCACTCCCAGCTGGTCCCGGTAGTTGTTGCTCAGCAGGCAGTGGAAAGGTTCAAGCTTTACTTTACGGTTATTCTCGTCCAGGAAGCCCCTCACGGCGGTGTCCGTGAGTAGGCCCATGACGATGCTCTCCACGTCCCGGTCCCCGGAGCTTATGGTGCAGGGATGTCCCGCCGTAGGCTCCACCTTGGTCACGCCGGTTATCTTCTCCAGCTTTCTCTGGGTGACCAGGGTCTGGGGCTCCAGGAAGAGCACGGCTATGTCGAAGGTGAAGAGGTGGTTGAAGGCCCGGTCCATGTTCAGGTGCACGGTGTCGCTTATTCCCAGGTTGAGCATGATGAGCACGATGGCGAAAACGATTCCCACCACGGTGAATGCCGTGCGTCTGCGGTTGCGAAAGACGTTGCGCAAGGGGAGTCTCCAGAAGACCTTCAGGCGGTCCAGGACGGGAAGCAGCCTTTCCGCCCAGCTGGGACGGGAGTAATGAGTGATGTCCACCGTCCCCCGCAGGGCCTCGGTGGGGTGCACGGAGGCGGACTGGCGGGCGGGGACGAATCCCGCCAGAAGGCAGAAGGCCATGGCTATGAAGAACCCGTAGGCGAAGACCTGAGGATACAGACCGAAGTGCACGAAGGGGATGTCCATGGCCCCGGCGTAGATCTTGGAGACAAGCCAGGTGGCGAGTATGCCGAGGAGGCTCCCCAGGAATATGCCGAAGAGGCCCACCACCAAGGCGAAGGAGAGATAGTGACGCAGGATGTCCCGGGCCGGGTAACCGATGGCCCTCATCAGCCCGATGATGGGCCTTTGCATGCGGACCATGCGGGAGAGGATCATGTATATGCTGAAAGCGGCGATGGAGAAGAAGAGGATGGGGAAGAAGAGGGCGAAATTGTGGAACTGTCTCACGTCCATCTCCAGGAGGGTCTTGGATATCTGGTTGTCCCGGGTGGTCACCTCCTCGATGCTGTAAGGGGATAGTATGTTCTTCACCTGCTCCTGGGTGGTCTCCAGGAGGGAGTAGTCCTTGAGGACGAAGGCGAACTCGTTGTAGGAGCCGGAGGGGAAGCCGACCAAAGCGCGGGCTTGGTCCTCGTTGAAGTAGAACACCCCGTACACCGAGGCGGAGGTCATGGGGAACTGCCGGTTGCGGAAGACGACCAGGTATTCAGGGCTGGAGACCACCCCCGCTATCCGCACCGGAAGGCGCCGCCCGTTCTTCACCGCGTAGATATGGTCCCCTTCGCCCAGTCGGTTGAAGCCGGCGAAGTGGTTCTCCACCAGGCAGGTGAGCTCCTTCTCCCGGCCGGTAAGCTCGTGACCCTGGAGGAGGTGGAGGATGTTCACGTAGGGCTTTTCCGCGGGCACGCTGATCACCTGGCCGGTGATGCGGGTCCCGTCCTCCAGCTCCATGCTCATGGCCTCGCTGATGCGCGGCGTGATGATGCGCATGTTGGGAAGGGAGGAGAGCCTCTCCGTCACCCGGTCGGGGGCCCTCTCCACCCGGACCAGGAGGTCTTCGAAGTTGAGCCTACGGTAGGTGTCTTCGTAGGACCTGGAGAGGTTGAGGTAGGACATGTAGGAGGAGGTGAAGAGCACGATGCCGATGGCCACCACCAGGCTCACGGCAAGGAAGCGGAACTTGGCCTGGCGTATCTCCCTCCACAGCTTCCTGCGCAGAAGCCTCATATCTCGCCTCCGTCCTCGGCTTTCGTCCTCTCCCTTGTCTCCGAGCGCGGCCGCCGGCGACGATCTCTTACCCGCTACAGGCTTGCGGGCACCTTGGCGACCGGTGTGCGGGCCGCGCACACGCGAGCACGTCCGGGTTTCGTACCCATAATTATGTTGGTTGCCGCTCGGGATTTCCATGAGCGGCGAAGCTTTTGCCGTTGACGACCCCTTTTCCGTATATAATCAGGTATGAGGCGACCGGAGAAAGGAGGCCGGCATGATCCCCTACGACAGTTTCCTCATCGATCCTCCCTGGCTGGTGTCCATCGGGTACCTGTACGCCAAGGCCACCAAAAGGCTGGTGGGGGACGAGGAGAAGAGGGCCCGGGTGAGAAGGCTCCTCGACCTCGCCACCATCGGTGCCTTCTATATCACCAGCGTGAGCCTGTACTTCAACCTGGAGTGGACGCGCTGGATATGGGAGATGTGCCGGGCGAAGTCCGGCCGGGACTGGATGATCAACTCCGGCGTCTTCAGGTTCGACCCGGATCACGTTTCCCCGCGGGGGCACGCTCTGGCTGCGGCCATCTTCGCCACCTATCCCCTGTGGTTGAGACTGGGTTACCTCCTGGCAGAGCGTTCCCGTCGGGAAGAGGGTTGAACGGGACAGCCGGGGGAAACCGCTTTGGGGTCCCGTCTCAGGTACCACCTGCTTCTCTTCTCCGTCTGCTGGGTATGGGGCCTGGCCTTCGTGGGAGTTAAGGTCCTCGTGGAGGAAGTCTCCTACCTGACCCTTAACCTGGCCCGGTTCTTCCTGGCCGGCCTCTTTTTCATTCCCGTCCTCTTCCTTTACCGCCGCCGACGGCCTCGCCTGAGTGCGGGGGAGTGGACCCTGGTCTTCCTGGCCGGGGTGAGCGCGGTCTACGGCTACCACCTGGCCCTGACCTATGGGGAGACCATGATCCCCGCCGGGACGGCGGGACTCGTCGCCAACACCACGCCGGTCTTCGCCGCCGTCTTCGCCCGCGTGGCGCTCCAAGAGAGGCTGGGCATATGGAAGATATTGGGAAGCGGGGCGGCGCTCGGCGGGGTGGCGGTGATCACCTTCTACGGGGGGGAGGCGGAGCTTCGCGGGGGAAGGGTGGAGGGCGTGCTCTTCGTGGTCCTGGCCGCCGCTTCCTGGGCCGCGTACACGGTGCTCATCAAGCCCCTGGTGGAGGAGCACGACCCGGTTTACATCACCGCTTACGCCGTATTCTTGGGCACCCTGGCCCTTCTCCCCCTGGCCCTCACCCGCGGAGAATGCGTGGGGGAGCTGAGAGAGGTCTCCGTCGCCGGTTGGGGTTGGCTGCTCTTTTTGGGCTTGGGTTGCACGGTACTGGGGTACTTGCTCTACTCCAAGGGGCTGGAGGGACTGGGCGCGGGCCAGGCCGCCTTCTACATCTACCTCATCGCCCCCATCTCCCTCTTCTGGGGCTGGTTGCTGCTCGAGGAAAGGGTGAACGCGGGGCTTCTCCTGGGCACGGGGATGATCCTGGCCGGGCTGGCCGCCGTGGGATGGGAGGAGAAAAGGAGCCTGCTCAGTCCCCGGGAGCGCGCTCCCTGAAGGCCCGCACCAAGCCCAGGGGACCGGTCATCATCATGTCCCCTCCCGGGGCGGGATAGTAAAGGTCCAAGCCGAACCCTCCGAACATGCCGCGGCGGGGCCCGGTCACCGCCATCAATTCCATATTATTCCAGCCGGGCGCTTCCCCCACGTAGAAGAGGCCGTGGCCCTCGGCCATGAAGGGGTCATCGTCCTTCGCCTCGCCGTCGGCGAATTTTTGCAGATAGGCCAGGAAGGAAGCGGGCTCCAGCCTGCGGGTGTGATGCTCCAGCACTCCCACCACCCGTCCGCGGGAGAGCAGACAGGCCATGGCGTGGCCGTTCCCGGCGTTCACCAGGAGGAGGTTGCCGGAGGCCTGCGCCGCGACCACCGGGTCCTCCAGGCAGCCGGCCACCGCCGCGGGGGAGGTGTCCATGACCAGGACCCGGCAGGCGGGAAAACGCCCCTCGGCGCGCCGGGCAGCGGAGCGGAGGCGGGGGAAGGTATCCGGGACCTCCTTGGAGAGGAAGGCCAGGGCCGTGGGCCGAGGGTCCGCCTCCAAACGGGCTCTCATGTGGGCCAGGCGGGTCTTGCGGTTGGACTCTCCGGTACGGTAGGTTCCGTGGTCCTGCACGGCCACCGCCACCCCGTAGAGGTCGTCCAACCGCTCGCCCCGCTTGGCCATGAATTCCGCCAGGGAGTCCAGATCCAGCTCGTCGGCGTGGACGCTCACCCCGTTGAACCTTGGGGGAGGGGAGTCGGCGATATCTATTCCCAAGGAGGCCACGTCCTCCGGGTTGTTGCGGACGGAAAGGGCCGCCTGGGGGGTCATGTACACCTTGATGCCTGCGGCCAGGGCCCGCATGATGGCGCGGGAGAAGGGACCTCCCCCCACCGTGTACCCGTATATGAAAATGCCCTCCTTGCCTGCCGCCTCCACGGCGCGGTCCACCTCTGCGGCCAGAAGGCGGGTGGGGCTGGGGAGCACCATGCGGGTGCAGTTCTCCAACTCCCGCCCGGAGTCGTAGAGGAGGACGTCGCAGGTCCCCACGCCTATGTCCAGGGCCAGTACCCTCACCACCGACCTCCGTCCACCTTTTAAGACCGGTGTGTGGTATATGATAGCAGAGGGCTGGGGTCGGAAGGGCGGTTCAAGGGCGCTTGATTCGCGAAAAAAGAGGTACGTTTTTATATCGAGGATGTCGTTACGAAGAAGATGTCGGTGCTGGTGTTGGGAGACCGCAAAACGGGGTTGATCCCATCCGTTTCTCCCTAAAGGAAATCGCTTCTTTTTCCGAAAAAAAAATGAGGCAAAAGGTATGGCTGCGAGAAGGGAGGTGAGGACCCGCTCCGTAAAGAATCGGACCTTTGACCATTTAAATCTCTAATGAAAGGAGGTGAGAAAGGAATGGCTAAGCGGATACACAGGCAGGAGGGTTTCACCCTCATCGAGTTGATGATCGTCATCCTCATCATCGGTATCCTGGTAGGTATCGCCGTGCCCGTGTTCCTGGCCGCGCAGAACAACGCCAAGAAGAAGACCTGCCACTCCAACCAGAGGAACTTCGTCGGCGCGGCCGACATATATGCCGCCGACGCGGAAGGGTATCCTACCGCTGCGGGTGACGTGTCACCGAGCGGGCGGACATGGCCTCAGGATTATTATGACGGTGTGCTGGTGAACGATGCGCCTTCTTGTCCCTCCGGAGGTACTGTGGACGTTGCTTATGGTGCGGACAACGAGGTGCGGCCGACCACCAGCTGCTCGAGCCACGGGTCCTATTGATGAAAGGATAGCGTTTCGGGAAGGAGGGACGGAATACGCCCCTCCTTCCGCTTGCGGTGTAAAAGTCGTTTGGGGCGAAAGTGCATTATTGGAGAGACGGGGTATCCCCGCTGAACGCCACGTGCTCTTCGAGCTCTACTGCTCTCCATACCTCGACAACGGCGACCTGAAGGTTCCGGCCACCTGCCGGCGGCTTACCTGACGAAGGCCGCTGGGTAAAGGAAAAAATTGGCCCTCGAGTGTCATTGGCCGTAAGAGTATGAGAGAACACTCTAAATAACAGAATAGTAGCGGGACACCCCACCATCTCAGGTCAAGACATAGATAAGAGGTAAAGCTTAACCAGCCCGATCGCAAGGTTTTGTAAATTACAAAGCACGCTTTTTTCTTCCGGAGATGGCGTAATATGAAAGGAGCAAGAGGAGCAACAGCCCGGCCGCGGCCACGGCTAGTCCGTAATACAGGGAATCGGGGCGATATCTGAACTCCACCAGGTGCTCTCCAGGCTCCAGTTCGACTCCCATGAGGCTTAAGTTGGCCCGGAGGAGCTCTTTTTCCACCCCATCCACGAAGACGTGCCATTCGGGATAGAAGGTCTCGTTGAGCACCAGTATTCCTCCTGGAGAACTCGCTTCTACCCGAATGTAGAGGTCCTCGCGCCTTGTTATGCGTGCTTCCCCTCCGCTGCCGGAGCCGAAGTTCACCAGGGGGAACCTTTCGAGTATCACGAAGTTCCTTCTCTCTTCGATGTCGCGGAAGGCCTCTACAAGCAACCGATAATCAAGCGATTCGCCGCCTTGGTAGATCTGGAAATGTTGCACGATATAGGCGGGTTTGAGAGAGCCGGCGATTTCGTATACGCGGATCTTCACGCCGCGAATGCCGCTCTCCCAGGACGCCCGTTCTATCAGGCCTTCTTGTTCGAGTTCGAAAGGAGTGACGAGATAACGCACGCTATGAAGGGCCAGGATATTGAGCGCCGCCTGCAAAACAGTGGCTTTCCAACCTTCTTTTAAGAAGCCGAAGTGAGCCAGCTCATGTATCGCCTGGTGGCGGTATATGCCGTAATCGCCGTATTGGGTGAAACTTCTTAAGCCGAAAAGCAGGTTGTGATTGGGGGAGAGGGATTCCATGAAGGAATAAAAAGGTTCCTTGTCGCCCATCCATCCGCGAGCCTGATTCATCGCGGTGTTCCAGAGAGCCTCTTCTCCTATGGACTCGATACGGTTCGGGGTGTTGAGGTCTTTCGACAGGTTGTCCTCGAGCCAGGCGGCCACCCGATTTTCCTGCAGCATGCGGTCGGCTTCTATGGTGGAATACTGGTCGTGGGCGAAGAGCAACAGGTCGGCCAGCAAAACGCCCGTGAGGAAGAAACACATCGCCAACGCGGCGAAGCGCCGACTCCGGAAGCGCGTGATTATAAGGTCAAAACCCAGACCTCCCAGGAAGGAGAGGGAGAGCACGGTGAGAATCAGGTAACGTTGCCAGAAACGGAACAACTTGAAGCCGGGAACGTACCTCCACATGAATTCGGCGAGCGGGGTGTTCTTTCCCATGGATATGGCCAGCGCCAGGAACCCTATGCACGACCACATATGTACTGAGCGGTTTTTCTTGCGGAGGAAGAGAAGGGCGACCAGGGCGAGGATCAAAGTGAGCAAGCCGGGATAGGCAATGTTTTCCCAGAAAAAACTGTCGCTACGACCGTAAGTGTTTCGTGCGGGGTTTCCGCGTTGGAACGGTGATACGAAAAGGGAAAGGTCTCCGGGCTGTAAGCTCATGCCTATCGATTCGTCCAAGTAAAACCCTTTCCCCCGGGTGGAAACGGACAACCCTTTTAGTCCGGGGACAAGCTGCGGCGCGGACAGTGCCGCCGCAAGGAGGCAGGCTAAGAATAGACTTGCGACGGGAGTGAGAACTTCCCTATAATCACGGCTCTTGACCCAGCCGCCGTTAAATAGGCTTGGAAGGTACCGCCACATGAATATGAAGAGAACGGCGGAAAGGGTAATGTATACGATCTGTGGGCCGCCGGCAAGGAGCTGCAGGGTCAGGGCCAGGGTCGTTAGACCCAAGTGGCCGTAGTTGTTTCGGGCGAAACTCTTCTCCACACCGTAGATGGCCAATGGGATCCAGGACATACAGCAGACAAGATAGGTGAACTTGAGTTTGGACGTGGTGAAACCGGAGAAGGTGAATGCGATTGAGGAAAAAAGGGAAGCAGGCCGTGAAAACCCGTAGAGCCTGAACAAAAGATAAGAGAAAATCAAGGCCAGAAGCAGGCTTAGGATTATCGTGAGGTTGAAGGCCAATACGGGGTTAAACACAAAGAATAAAGCGAGGTTTAGAGGATAAAGCATACCCGCTTGACCCTCGGCAAGCTGCGGGAAGCCCGACCCGATGTATGGGTTCCAGATCGGCAACTTCCGTTCTTTAAGGTACTTGGCAAGAAGGAAACGGGCGGGAAAATTCAACTCCGTGACGTCGCTGTTTATTAAATCTCCCTGATAAGGGATGCGGCTTGAGTTCCAGATAGGGAAGGTGAAGAGAAACAGTACGGCTATCAGCACCGCGAAGACGGGCAAAGTCCTATTAAAAAGCCTCTTACTCATTTAAATATTCCCCCATGAGCAGGTTTTCCATCTTCAGCAGAACGGGGGCTCTTTGTTTGCGGTCTTCCATTTGCGAAAGCACCATGCTTAGACATTCCATGGCCTTTTCTTCCTGTCCCATCCGTAGGTAAAGCTCGCTGAGGTCGCTTAATGTTTTCGTGTAAGGAAACATATCACCTGCCATTATGTACCAATATATTATTTTCTCCACGGGTAGTTTGTCTTTCAGGACAGTTCCCGTCTCGTAGAGGAAAAGGGACATGTAAGGGGCCGTCTCCTTCTCCCTGCGGTTGGAGTCGTAGAATCTGTGGTCCAGGCCCCTATAGTCGAATTTACGCCAGTAGTCGAGCTGCTTTCGTTGATAGGAGATGTAATCCAATGGCTCGTCCCGTGGGAGTATCTTGAAGGTTATTCCCCAGGGAATCAACTGGTATTTCTTCTGCAGATATCTGGGCTTGACGTTCAGGTAAAACCCGCTGACCTGGGGGTTGTGTTCGATAAGGTAATCGACGTACAGGGCCTTGATGTCCTGGAGTGTGTCCCGGTAGTCGAAGTAAAGCGAGCCGGGAGACGGAAAGTCAAGGTCGGGATACCAGGTCCTGACCGTATCGGCGTACCAGTCGTTGGCGAGAAACGGCTCGATGAGGAAATATATCTTCTTCTCGTGTTCGACGCAGGTCTCGTAGTACTCCATGAGCTGTATATGGATATCGCCTCCGAGGAATACCACCGACCCTTCCTCCACGGAAGCGACCAGGTTCTCGATATGGGCCTCGCCAACCTGGTCGTAATTCAAGCTGACCTTGTCCGCCGTCGCCGTGGTGGGCAGCAAGAAAGGCAATGCCAGGAGCAGCAAGAGTACCCAGAGGACAGCGTTTACGACGTCCTTTCTCACGTCTAGAAGGCTGATCTTATCCCTGAGCCAACCCGAGGCCGCCGCCACGCCGCCGGCGATGAAAAAGGCATAAAGGATTAAAGGAGAGAGATAGAACCTTTCGATGGTGCCGATGAGAAAGGTGCTGGTTATCTTGACGTTGGCCATTAAAGGAAAAACGATCCCGGCAAGAACAAGGGCCGTGAACAAGGGCCAGAAATCGCCACTTCTTTTACGTGCCAAGTAGAAAATGCCGAGTATTCCCAAAGCTATTCCCGCTATGTGGACTTGATTGCCGAGGGTCTTTATGAAGTCGAATACCAGGTCCAGCCGATGGTCGGCGGCGGGTCCCTTCCAGAGGCGGGAAGTGCCGTAGTATTGGCGGGTGATCACCTTGACGAAGTTGCTCAAGCTTGAAGGGTTCTGGAAATTGATGTAGGGGCCGGACGACGCCCTCAAGGGAAGATATAGATAAGGCAGAAGACCGAGTAGGAACGCCGCTATGGAAGCCAGGAGGTAACGCGGCCTTTTAAGGGCTTGCAATATGGGATAGAGGACGAAGAGCACGAGAGCGGGGAAGAGCAAGACGATGGTGTGGTGGTTGCATAGGCTCAAACCGCAGAGAAAGGCCAAGGCCGCAAGGGATCGCATGGAATCCCTGACCTTCCCCTCCAACCATTTGTCCCTGGTTCGGAGGGCCGCATAGAGGAGAAGGACGACGAACAGGTCGTTCAGCGGGAAAACTTCCGCTATCAGGGAATAGAACCAGAAGAGCGGTGAAAAGCCGAGAGCCGCCGTGGCTATGGCCGAGGCCGCTCGATGGCGGGTCATTTTTACGGCAATCACATAGAAAAGGAGAAGAGTTATCGAGTGATAGACAACGGAGGAGAAATTGGCCCGGAAGGCGATGCTTCCCACGGGAATGCGGGTGAAGAGGTATCCGAGTATAGTGTAAAGAGGATATCCCGGGGGGTGAACGATGCCCAGCGAATACGAGGCGCCGATGAGCTCCGCGGAGTCCCCGGCCATGTTGGGACCGTGGCTGCAGGTGTAAAGGTAGAGGAAGAAGAAGAAAAAAGTCAAAGCAATCCCAACCGCCTTGTCCTTCCGGGAAAGGTGGTAAGGCGAAGCCTGGTGGTAGTAACGATGCAGTCTCTCCTTTAAGTCGGCCCACATAACTACCGATTCCCAAACGGCCTTTCCGTCCCAAACCACGGAATACGCGAACGTAACATTGGATCGGCTTTCAAAAGCCGAAGGGTTACAAAGATTATTTTAAACGCGGTTCTCATACATTCCTTTTCGGAACGACCTCGGCCTTCTTTAACGGAAAACCGGATATGTGTAAGCTGGGGCATGTAGATCGCCTCAAAGCAGGTTTAGGTATAAGTCGGCCAGGGTTCGTCCCCAGAAGAGGGCGATCAAGGCCCCCAGGGCCAGGAAGGGGCCGAAGGGTATGCGGGACTTGCGGCTTTTCTTCCCGGCGACAATCATGGCTAGCCCCCCCAGGGAACCGGTCAAGAAGGCGAAGAAGAAGGCCACCAGCTGGTGATACCCCAGGAAGATGCCGGTGAAGGCGGCCAGCTTGGCGTCCCCCATACCCATGCCCCGGGGGATCAAGAGGGCCAGGAGCGCCAGGGGGACGCCCCCGATGGCCAGGCCGGCCAGGCTGCGCAGGAAGATGCCTCCGTCACTCCGGGCCAAGGCCACGGCTCCCATGGCCGCGAGGCCCAGAGGGATGGAGGGGTACATAACCCGGTTGGGGATCATCTGTTCCCTCAGATCGATGGCCGAGACGACGAGGAGGACGGTGACCAGGAAAAGATAGGGAACGAGCTCGGCCCTCCACCCGAAGCCGAGTTTGGCGAAGACGGAAAGGAACAACAGGCCGCTGGCGAGCTCCACCAGGGGATAGCGTAAGGAGATGGCCTCCCCGCAGCGGCGGCAGCGTCCGCGCAGCAGGACGTAGCTGAAGACGGGGATATTGTCGTACCAAGCGATCTGGGACTTGCAGTGCGGACAGAAGGAGCGCGGAGACCACAGGGACATCCCCTCGGGGATGCGGTAGACGGCCACGTTGTCGAAGCTTCCCACCACCAGCCCGAAGAGGAAGACCACCACCGAGGCGTATATCTTCCAGCCCATGCTACCTCCGGCCCCGCTCGTCAAGGGTTCACCATCTATCGGTTCCGCGTGAACTTGGCTTTGCCGCGCATGGAAGACCAAGCGACCGCCTCACTCGGCGAGCTTATGCATTTATCGGTCTTTTCCGGATATCGTTTAACCGTATTCGCCCTCGACTTCGGTAGCCGGGTTCGCCGATCGCGGCGCCGGCCGCCTCTCTTCCGCAGGGCTTCGGATGAGAATGCGGAAAGCTGGTGTGGGAACGGATTCCGAGAGATTCTCGGGAGAGAGCGGTTCCTCTATGCCTCTTGCGGTCCATGCGCTCTCCTCATTCGCCCCTTTCCTTGCGCATGCGCCTCATGAGCGGTCCGTCCTCGCGCCAGGTATAGCAGCTCCCCATTATCCCCAGCTGCAGAGCCTGTTCCCGCATCAGCCTGACCGCCCTCTCGCCCCCGCCGAACCGGTGCACCAGGAGGGCGCCCCTTCCCTGCACGCTGGCGTGTCCCAGGTTGGTCACCAACACGGCGAGGTGGGTGCATCCCTCCGGGGAGCCCACCACGTCGCGGACCAGCTGGGTGAACCCCGGCTTAATCTCCGCCCCCACCAGGCGCTCCAGGGTCAGGAGGGCGTGCCGGCAGTCCTCGTGAGGGACGTGGGGCATCTCCCCCTGGAGAGAGTGGATACGCCCGTCCACCAGGTCCACGGTGGCCTTCACCACCATATGGTGCACGGGGCTTCCCAGGCGGGTATCCCGCAGCGTGCCGACGAGGAATACCCGGCCCTGGGGGTCCTCCTCTATATCGAACTCTATGCGACGCTGGAAGATGCCCATTTCCGCTTCCTCCGTTTCATCTCATGAAAATGCCGCTCTATGAAAATCTTGTTGCAATTTTAATTTAAATTATATTATTTTTCATATAAGTTGAAATATTATAAAGATGTTACGAAACGGGGAGGTGGTGGACTTGCAGATGTTGGAACCGGACTTCTGGAAGGGAAGGGGCAGGTATTCCAAGCAGGCCACCTGCCGCAAGGTGAAGGACGAGCCTCCCTATAGCCCCCAGCAGGAGCAGGGCTCGGAGGAGGAGGATTAGGCTTCCGGCGCGGACGCCGAGCCGGCGCCTCACCCGTGGCGAGCCTCATCTTCCCTCGGCCTCCGATCCCCGATGGCCCTCTGCCGTCACGCCCCCGCGTTTGCGGCTGTGCAGCTCGGTTTTTTTAATCATCCTCGGTTCCGTAATCGCATTTTACCCTTTCCCTTGCCGCCCGTGCGGCCGTGCTTCAAGTCGCCGCCTTCGCTTACCTGACTCGCCTTGATCCCTTGGTCGCTTCTTTGCCCCTCTCGCGGCTTGTTTTACGTCCTGCCCTAAATGTCGGATGAGGTTATCCTCGATGCCGGATGCGGTTATAATACTCCCGGTCCCGGCAAAGGGTGGAGGAGGGCATCCCTTGATTATCGGGGAGAGGTGGGCGGTGGAGAGAGGAAACGAACGAGGACGGCGGGAGGCCGCTTTCCGCCAGGCTATGGAGGATTTGAAGGGCTTGGACCTCGCCCGCCAGGCGGAACTGGGAGGATTTTCCTGTGAGGAACTGGGCAGCGGCAGGCGGCGAGTAGTTCTCCCTTCCTTCAACGGGAACATCGAGATCCTCATGCCCGAGGGCCACATATCCATGCCCTCCCACCTGGACAGCTTATCCCTGCGCGTCCTGGCCCTGCGTTACGTGAAGCTCTCCTGCGGGGTTCCGGTGAGCGGGGAATGGATAGCTTACCGAGACCTGCCGGGAGGGAGGTTCTACGCCGCCACCCTCGCCCCCACCATCGAGCAGCCGCTCGCCTCCCTGTACGGTTACCGGAGAGGTGCCTTGAGCGAGGCGGCGTCCGAGCTGGGAGGCGAGAGGGCGGACTTCGGGGACGAGTCCTTCGTCTTCCACGCCTTTCCCCGCGTCCCGCTTCTTTTGGTCCTGCACTGGGGAGACGAGGAGTTCCCCCCGGAATGCCGCGTCCTTTTCGACCGCTGCTGCTCCCGCTACCTCAACACCGACGACCTGAAGGTGCTGGCCACCCAGCTCGCGGCCTATCTGATGAAGGCGGCCGGGCGGGAGGAGGAGGCGGAGAACCTGCTCTGGATGGTGGATTGAGCCGCTTTCTTGGCGGCAGGTCAAACCGATTATAAAATCGGATATCTAAAAAAACTAATCGGTCAAATACAGTTGCTTTCTTGTGATTTGGCACTTATAATTTATGCTGATCCGTTATGGCGTGGAGAGATTTAGCGAATTGTTTATATGGAAACTTATCGATGGTTTGGCTTCAGGTTAGACCCGAAGACCCGCGATGGCGATTTAAACCTTGGTCTTTCGGCCATTGCCGAAAGGATTGAGCTTCGACGGTGGCCCGGCGGCCTCGGGCGAATATAATATCTACGACATCCAAAAGGATGGTTCCGGCGACTTCCTCGGGGAGGGAGGATGATAAGCGTAACCGGCTCCGGGCTGGAGAAGGAGATCGAAAGGCGCTGCGGAGAGAAGGTCCGTCTATGCTTCCAGTGCGGGAAATGCAGCACGGGGTGCCTCTTCAGCCCGGCTATGGATTTCCTTCCCCACCAGGTCATGAAACTGGTCCAACTGGGGGTTGAGGAAAGGCTGCTCTCCAGCCGGACCGTATGGATCTGCGCCTCCTGCGTCACCTGCACGGCGCGCTGCCCCAACGACATCGACGTGGCCCGGGTCGTCGACACCCTGCGAGAGATGGCTTTGGAGAGGGGCGTAAGGCCGGCCGAGAAGAACATACCCCTCTTCCACTCCTGTTTCCTGGCCAACATCCGGGCCACGGGGAGGATAAGCGAGCCCGTGCTCATGGGGGCCTATAAGTTGTTGTCCGGCGACCTCACAAGCGACGTCGGGCTGGCCGTGAAGATGCTCCGCAAGGGGAAGATAAAGCTCGTCCCCAGCCTGGTCCGAGGGCGGCGCGAGATACGGCGCATCTTCCGGGAGAGCCGGAGGAAGGAAATGGCGAGAAGGTGAAACGGGCATGAGAACTTACGGCTATTACCCCGGGTGTTCCCAGTTTTCCTCCGCGGAGGAATACGGAGACTCGGCGGTCAAGGTGGCCGAGGCCCTGGGCTTACGGCTGGAGCCCCTCCCCGACTGGAGTTGCTGCGGGGCCTCCTCGGCTCATATGACCAACCACCTACTCTCGGTCTCCCTTCCGGCCAGGAACCTCGCGCGGGCGCGGGAGCGGGGCGGGGACCTGGTGGTTGTCTGCGCCGCCTGCTACCACAACCTCAAGTCCGCCCAGAAGGCGCTCCTCGAGGACGAGGCCCTGGCTTCCCGTGTGGAGAAGATCATAGGTTCTAACCCCCGCTTCCGGGGCCGCATCGTGCACCTTTTGGACGTGATTTACGAGGAGGTGGGGGTGGAGGCCTTGCGGGAGAGGGTGGTGAACCCGTTGCGGGGGCTCGAGCCGGTCTCCTATTACGGATGCCTCATGGCCCGCCCGCCGGAGATGATGGAGGGCGACAACCCGGACAACCCCCGGCGCATGGACGAGCTGCTCGCCGCCCTGGCAGCCGAGGTGAAGCCCTGGTCCTACAAGACGGACTGCTGTGGAGGCAGCCTTTCCCTCACCCGCGCCGACGTGGTCGTCGGTATGGTGAACCGCCTCTTCGAGGCCGCGGAGGAGGCGGGTGCCGACAGCCTGGTCACCGCCTGTCCCATGTGCCTGGCCAACCTGGAGATGCGCCAGCGGGAGGGCAAGCTGCGCTTCGCCCACGAGCACGACCTCCCGGTGTTCTTCTTCACCGAGCTCATCGGGTTGGCCTTGGGGATGGAGGAGGCCGAAGCGTGGTTCTCCAAGCATCTCTTGGACCCCCGTCCCCTCCTGTGGAGGAAAGGGGTGGCTACGGGAAGCGTTAGAGGCTTGCCCGGAAGCGGAACGGTGAAAGCAAGGAGATAAAAGGAAAAAGGAAAGAACGGCAAAAGCGAGTGCTTAAGGTCATGTCCGGCAACGCGCAAGAGAAGAGGGATAACCGCGAAAAGGACGCCGGCCGTCCGCCGCTTGGGTCGGTCATGGTGGTGGGGGGTGGCGTGGGGGGCATCCAGGCCTCCCTGGAGCTCTCCGGACTGGGATACAGCGTATACCTGGTGGAGTCCTCTCCCTCCATCGGCGGGGTCATGGGCATGCTGGACAAGACCTTCCCCACCAATGAGTGCTCCATGTGCATCCTCTCTCCCAAGATGGTGGAGGTGGCCTCGGACCTGAACATCGAGGTCCTCACCCTTGCGGACGTGCTCTCCGTGGAGGGACAGCCGGGAGACATGCGCGTGCGGCTGCGCCTGCGGCCCCGCTACGTGGACGCGGAGAAGTGCACCGGATGCGGGGACTGCACCGCCAAGTGCCCGGTGAAAATACCGGATCCATACAACGCGGGCCTGAACGTCACCCGCTGCATCCGAGTGCCCTTCCCCCAGGCGGTCCCCGGGGCGGCGGTCGTGGAGGGTTCGGTCTGCCGCTATCTACAGAAGGGAAAGTGCGGCAACTGCGTCAAGGTCTGTCAGGCAGGGGCCGTGAACTTCGAGGACCGGGAGAGGGAGGAAGTGTTCCGAGTGGGCATGGTCATCGCCGCCCCCGGTTACCGTCCCTTCGACGCCTCCCGCAAGACGGAGTACGGATACGGCATCTATCCCAACGTGGTCACCTCCCTGGAGTTCGAGCGCATCCTGGGGGCCAACGGCCCCACCCAGGGGCACGTGATCCGGCCCTCCGACGGGCGGGAGGTCCGTAAGCTGGCCTTCATCCAGTGCGTGGGGTCGAGGGACGTCACCGTGGGCAACGGGTACTGCTCCAGCGTGTGCTGCATGTACGCCACCAAGCAGGCCCTCATTGCCAAGGAGCACCTCCCCACCGTGGAGCCCACCATCTTCTTCATCGACCTGCGGGCCTACGGGAAGGACTTCGAGAAGTACTACACCGAGGCGGAGGCCCGCCACGGGGTGCGCTACGTGCGGGGCCTGGTCTCCGGGATTAGGGAGAGGCAGCGCACCAAAAACCTCCTCCTGCGCTACCTGGACGAGGGGGGCTGCATGCGCGAGGAGGAGTTCGACCTGGTGGTCCTCTCCATCGGCCTGGAGCCCCCCTGTGGGCTGGCCGAGGGGCTGGGCCTGGAGCTGAACGATCACGGGTTCGCTCGCTCCGACCCCTTCCTGCCCGTGCTCTCCTCCAAGCCGGGAGTGCTGGTCTGTGGCGCGGCCCAGGAGCCCAAGGACATCCCGGATACCGTCACCCAGGCCACGGCGGCGGCGGGGGTGGCCTCCCTCGAGTTGCACCAGGCGCGGGGAACCCTTCTCACCCGCCGCGAATATCCTCCGGAGAGGGACGTGCGCGGCGAGGAGCCCCGGGTGGGGGCCATCATCTGCCGCTGCGGGTCGAACATAGGCGGCTTCGTGGACGTGCCCGCGGTGGTGGAATACGCCCGCACCCTTCCCGGGGTGGTCTTCGCCGAGGAGAGGCTCTACGCCTGTTCCCAGGACGCCCAGGAGTGGATACGCCGGCTGGTGGAGGAGCACCGACTGAACCGCCTGGTGGTGGCCTCCTGCACTCCCCGCACCCACCAGCCCCTCTTCCGGGAGACCCTACGCTCGGCGGGGATTAACAAATACCTCTTCGAGATGGCCAACATCCGCGAACACTGCTCCTGGGTGCACATGCAGGAGCCGGAGAAGGCCACCCGCAAGGCCAAGTACCTGGTGAAGATGGCCGTGGAGAAGGCCAGGCGCCTGGAGCCCTTGGCCGAGGGGGAGAGCGAGGTCATCCCCCGCGCCCTAGTTATAGGGGGCGGGGTGGCGGGGATGAACGCTGCCCTGCATCTGGCCGGTTCCGGCTTCCCGGTCTACTTGGTGGAGAAGGAGGCGGAGCTGGGCGGCCTGGCGCGCAACGTGCACTTCGACTACCGGGGAGAGGACGTGCAGGCCTACCTCCGCCAGCTCATAGAAGGGGTTCGGAGGGAGGAATTGATAACCGTCTTCACCGGGCATCGAGTGGCGGACGTCTCCGGCTTCGTGGGCCAGTTCCGCACCCTGATACAAGACGACGAGGGGCGGGAGACCCTCCTCGAGCACGGCGCGGTCATCGTGGCCACCGGTGGAGGGGAGTACCGGCCCGCCGAGTACCTCTACGGGGAGGACGAGCGCGTCCTGACCCAGTGGGAGCTGGAAGCGAGGATCGCGGCCCGGGACGCGGGGCTGCGCAGGCTCCGCCGCGCGGTGATGATCCAGTGCGTCGGTTCGCGGGACGAGGAGAGGCCCTACTGCTCCAAGGTCTGCTGCACGGAAGCGGTGAAGAACGCCCTAGCCCTCAAGGAATTGAAACCCGAAGCGGAAATATACGTTCTCTACCGGGACGTGCGCACCTACGGTTTCCGGGAGGACCTCTACCGGAAGGCGCGGGAGGCGGGGGTGGTCTTCCTCCGCTTCGACGACGGATTGCGGCCGCGGGTGGCCCGTTCCGGGGGAAGCTTGAGGGTCACGGTTCCCGAGGCCGGCCTGGGCGAGGAAGTGGCCATCCATGCCGACCTGGTAATACTTTCCACGGGGATAATTGCCAACCCGGACAACTCCGAGCTGGCCCCCATGCTCAAGGTCCCTCGGAACGCGGAGGGTTTCTTCCTGGAGGCGCACATGAAGCTTCGCCCGGTGGACTTCGCCACCGACGGCGTCTTCGTGTGCGGCCTGGCCCACGCCCCCAAGTCCATCGAGGAATCCGTGGCCCAGGCGGTGGCCGCGGCGGCCCGGGCGGAGTCCGTGCTGTGCAAGGAGAAGATCGTCACCGAGGGCGTGGTGGCCGTGGTGGACGAGGAGAGGTGTTCCGGGTGCGGGATTTGCGTGCGGCTCTGTCCTTTCGAGGCGATAACCTTGGACCGGGAGAGGAGGAAGGCCGCGGTCAACCCCTCCCTTTGCAAGGGATGCGGGACGTGCACGGCGGCCTGCACGGCGGGGGCCAGCCGCCTGCAAGGGTTCCGAGCCGACCAGATATGCGAGCAGATAGAGGCGGCGGCCACCGCCTGGGAGGGATAGGATGCTGTAGGAAGCGAGGTGCGGAGATGACGGAGGAGAAGAAGGAAGGGCGGGCCGAGGCGGGCGGCGAAGACGACGTACGCATCCTGGCCTTCCTCTGCAACTGGTGCTCCTACGCCGGGGCAGACCTGGCCGGGGTCTCCCGCCTCCAATACCCGCCTAACGTCCTCGACGTACGGGTGATGTGCACGGGCACCATCAGTCCCTACTTCGTGGTCAAGGCCTTTCAGGAGGGAATGGACGGGGTGCTCATCGCCGGCTGCCACATCGGGGACTGCCATTACCTGAAGGGGAACTACATGACCGCCAAGCGCTTCCAGGTCCTGCGCGAGGCGCTGAAATTCATGGGGTTGGAGGAGGGCCGCCTACGCCTGGAGTGGGTTTCCGCTGCGGAGGGTGAGAAATACGCCGAGGTGGTGCGTTCCTTCACCGAGCAGGTGAAGGCCCTGGGTCCCTCGCCTTTGCGCAGGAAGCGGGCACGGGCGGTAAAGGGTGAGAAAGGGGCCGCTTAGTGGAGGTCAGGAGAGCGGGTTTGGTGGATGCGGAGGAGCTGAAAGCCCTTATAAGGAAGAAACTGGAAGAAGGGGCGGATGCCTTCCTCTGCCTGGTGGACGAGGAGGGGAGCCTCGTTCCCGCGCTGGTGACCGGCGCCGATTCCCCGGACTTGGAGAGGATCCGGGTGGGCGGGGTACGTTATCCCCTTGCGAAGATCCTCGTGGAGCTCCTCCGCGAATACCCGGGGAGGCGCTTCGCCGTGCTGGCGCGGGGATGCGACGAGAGGGCCCTGGTGGAGCTGGCCAAGCTGGAACAGGTGGACCCGGACCGGGTGGAGCTGGTGGGCCTGGCCTGCACCGAGGAGGAGGCAAGGGCCTGCGGCTGTCCGAAGCCCTACCCCACCAGAGTGGATTTGGGGGAAAGGGCGGAACCCGCCCCGGAGCGGGAGGTCATCGAGGAGGCGGAGTTCCTCCCCGATCCCGAGCGCCTGCGCTTCTGGGAGGAGCACTTCTCCCGGTGCATCAAGTGCTACGGGTGCCGGAACGTATGTCCCATGTGCTTCTGCGAGGACTGTGCCCTGGAGAACCCCCAGCTGGTGGAGCCCGGAGTCGTCCCCCCGGAGTTTCCCTCTTTCCACCTGATAAGGGCTTTGGACATGGCCGGCCGATGCGTGGATTGCGGGTTGTGCGATGAGGCCTGCCCGGCGGACATCCCTTTGCGCTCCATCTACCGGAGGATGCAGGAGGTCATGGAGGAACGCTTCGGCTACCGCCCTGGCGAGGACCCGGAGCGCCGTAACCCCCTGAGCGAGCTGGGCACCGAGGCCGAAATAAAGAAAATCATGGGGTCAGGTCTTGAAATTTGATACCCTTGGGGGTATCCGAGTAAATCCGAGGCGGCATGAGCGAACGAGGTAAAGTCATGGCGGACAAGGAACTCGATTTCCGGCTCGTCCCCTCCACCTGCGTGTATTGCGGCACGGGATGCGGGGTGCTGCTGCAGGCGAACAACGGGCGCCTCACGGGCACGCTTCCCTTGAAGGACCACCCCGTCTCCCGCGGTGAGCTGTGCATCAAAGGTTGGGCGGTCCACGAGTTCGTGCACAGCCCGAGCCGCCTCACAAAACCCCTTGTCCGCCGAAACGGGGAGCTGGTGGAGACGGACTGGGACACGGCGCTCCGAGCGGTAGCGGATGGTTTGCGGAGGACACGAGACGAACACGGACCGGATGCCGTGGGATTTTTGGCCTCCGCCCGCTGCACCAACGAGGAGAACTACCTTCTCATGAAGTTGGCCCGCGCGGTGATCGGTACCAACAACGTCGACCACTGTGCCCGCTTGTGCCACAGTCCGACGGTCGCCGGCTTGGCGAGGGTGCTGGGCAGCGGGGCCATGACCAACTCCATCGAGGACCTGGCGGAGGCGGAGGTCATCCTGGTGGTTGGCTCCAACACCACGGAGCAGCACCCCATCATCGGGGAGCGGATCCTTTCCGCGGCGAGGAAGGGCACCCGACTCATCGTCATCGACCCCCGGGCCATCCACTTGAGCCGCTTCGCCCGCATTTTCCTGCGGCCCCGTCCGGGAACCGATGTCGCTTACCTCAACGGGCTGGCCAACGTCATCCTGGCGGAGGGATTGCAGGACGAGGCGTTCATCGCCTCCCGCACGGAGGGTTTCGAGGAATTCCGCCGGGCGGTGGCCGAGTACACCCCGGAGAGAGTGGAGCAGATAACCGGCATCCCGGCTGCGGATCTTGTGGAGGCCGCCCGCCTCTATGGGAGGGCGGAAAGGGCGGCCATCGTCTATTGCATGGGTATCACCCAACACGTCGCGGGAACGGACAACGTGCTGGCCGTGGCCAACCTCGCCCTCCTCACCGGGAACCTGGGGAAGCCGGGCACGGGGATCAACCCCCTGCGGGGCCAGAACAACGTGCAGGGGGCCTGCGACATGGGGGCCCTCCCCAACGTCTTCACTGGCTATCAGAAGGTGGACGACGAGCAGGCGGCGCAGAAGTTCGAGGTCGCCTGGGGGGTGGAAGGACTTTCCAGGAAGCCGGGTCTAACCGTGGTGGAGATGACCGAAGCCGCCGCAGAGGGAAGACTGCGGGCCATGTACGTCATGGGGGAGAACCCCATGGTCTCCGACCCGGACATCAACCACGTGCGCGAGGCCCTTTCCTGTCTGGACTTCCTGGCCGTGGCGGACATCTTGGAAAACGAGACGCTGCGCTATGCGCACGTGGTGCTTCCGGCCGCCTCCTACGCCGAGAAGGAGGGGACCATCACCAGCACCGAGCGTCGGGTGCAGAGGTTCCGCCGGGCGGTGGAGCCTCCCGGAGAGGCCCGCCCGGACTGGGAGATCGTTTGCGAGCTGGCCCGGCGCCTGGGGGCGAGCGGCTTCGACTTCGCCTCACCCGAGGAGGTCTTCGAGGAGATACGTAGGCTAACCCCCAGCTATGCGGGTATGACCTACAGACGCCTGGGAACCAAGGGTTTGCAGTGGCCCTGTCCCTCCGAGGAGCATCCGGGCACGCCCATACTGCACATGGAAAGTTTTCCTATAGGAAAGGCCAGGTTCACGCCGGTGACCTATCGCCCGCCGGCGGAGGAGCCGGACGAGGAGTACCCTCTCATCCTCACCACAGGGCGCATACTCTTCCAGTATCACACGGGGACCATGACCCGTCGCTCTCCTTCCCTGGTGAAGGAGGCCGACCGACCCTTCGTCGAGGTGAGCCCGGAGGACGCCGGGGAACTGGGTATAACCGACGGCGAGCGCGTGACCGTCTCCTCCCGGCGGGGGAGCTTGGAAGTGGAAGCTCGAGTGACCGATCGGGTGGGTAAGGGCCTGGTCTTCATGCCCTTCCACTTCGCCGAGGCGGCGGCCAACCTGCTCACCATAGCCGCTCTGGACCCGGTGGCCAAGATTCCCGAACTCAAGGCCTGCGCCGTCAAAATCCAAGGGGTCAGGTCTTGAAATTTGATACCCATACGGGTATTTAACTTTGACTTCACATATTCAACTCTTACCCACATTTTTCTCGGACCGGGAACATCGCTTGCCGTGAAACTTTCCCGGGGCGGCGGCTTGACCAATATGCATAATTTTATTAAGTTATATAACATAATAAAATAATCAATAACGTAAGGATGACCGGATAGGCGAGCCGCTTTATGGGATCGACTGGGATTCCGATGGCCAGACCACTGAGGTTACAGATGGAAAACGCTCTCTACCACATAACATCGCGTGGCAACGAGAGGGGAAGCATCTTCCTGGACGATCAAGACCGTTACGTCTTTCTGAAGAAGGTCTCCGAGGTCGCGGCGCGGTATGCATGGTCCATCTACGCTTATTGCCTTATGGGCAACCACTACCACCTCCTCCTACGAACCGAGCAGCCGAACCTCTCACGGGGTATGCGGCAGTTGAACGGCACGTATGCGCAGTATTTCAACCGGCGCCATGAAAGGGCGGGTCACTTATTCCAGGGAAGGTTCAAGGCCATTCTCATCAAGGACGAGGAGAGGCTCCTGACCGTTGCCCGCTACGTGGTTCTCAATCCGGTAAGAGCGGGCATCGTGGATGGACCGGCGGATTGGAAATGGTCGTCCTATCGGGCGACGGTCGGTCTGGACAAGGCCGCCGATTTTATGGGCATCGACCAATTGCTGTGCTTTTTCTCCAACCGGCGCGATGTAGCCCGTAAGCTCTACGACTCCTTTGTCCATGAGGGCGTCGGGAAACCGTCACCCCTTACGGATGCACGCGGAGGGATTCTTCTGGGAGAAAAGGAGGCGGCGAGAACGGTCTTCGAGGAGATTGGCCGGAAGATCGACCCGGAGATACCCAAAAGGGAAAGGTTCGCCGCGAGGCCCGACCTGGAGGAGATATTTTCGCTCCACGATAGAGAAACGGGAATATACGAGGCGATACACAGGTATGGATATACATTGAAATCGGTCGGAAGTTTCCTGGGAATACATTATTCGGCTGTGAGCAGGATCGCCAAAAGGGCGACCGGATGCGACGATTGTGAATCCATTCCCTCCCAACGATCTGTTTAATTATTGTCCATCGGCCACGGCACAGATCATAACCTCGTCAATCCCGTATGCTACGAGAGCTTTGCATACCCATCGGGCAATGTATTTGGTCGGTCGCCCTCAAGGACGACACGAGTTAAATCGTCAAGGCGCCTGTAGGCATTTTTCCGCCCCCACTCGCCGATACCCCCCCGGGTATCAAAATTCAAGACCTGACCCCATTAGGCGCCGAACTTGGTGAGGCGCTGGGCGCAGGCCAGCATCATGGGCAGCAGATCCACGGCCGGGAAGGTCCCCAGGATACCGCGGGAGCAGGCCCTTTCCCCGAAGGAGTCCACGTCGTCTTTCCTCTCCCACTGGGAGAAAAAGATCAGCGGGGAGGGGTGCCAGCTGTGGGCCTTGAGGAGGGCGGGCGTGGAATGATCGCCGGTGACCACCAGCACATCGGGTTGGAGCTCCCTTATGCGGGGAACGGAGGCGTCCACCTCCTCGATGCAGGCCACCTTGGCGTAGAAGTCGCCGTCCTCGCCCCGGCTGTCCGTGTACTTGTAGTGGACGAAGAAGTAATCGTACTTATCCCAAACCCCGGCAAGGGCCTCCACCTGGTCGGCGAAGGAGGGGCCGGTCTCCACCAGTTCCATGCCCACCAGGCGGGCTACAGCGCGGTACATGGGATAGGTGGCCACCGCGCCTGCCCGCATCCCGTAAAGGTCGGTCATGAGCGGGATGTCCGGCCTCTTGGCGAAGCCTCGGGTGAGCAACATGTTGGCGGGGCGCTCGTCGGACAGCACCTTGGAAGCTTCTTCCAGGTAGCGGTTGACCAGCGCCGCCGTCCTCTCCGCCGCCTCGTCTCCCTCCGTGAGGGGCCGGCAGGGCAGGGGGGGCAGGCCCGTCTTCTGGGGATCGGTGTCCGTGACGCGCTCGGAGAGGCCCTCGCCGCGCAGCACCAGGGCGGCACGGTGTTCCTTCTCCGGGCGGATGACCACCTCGACGCCGTCCAGCCTTATGGAGGAGAGCTTCTCGCAGAGGCGTGCGTTCTCCTCGGTGGATATGCGCCCGGCGCGCCGGTCGGTCACCACCCCGCCCTCCACGGTGCAAAAGTTCACCCGCGCCGCCAGGTCCTCGGGGCCGAGGTCCATGCCCACCCCCAGGGCGGAGAGCACGCCCCTCCCCACCTCGTAACGCACGGGGTCGTAACCGAAGAGGGCCATGTGGGCGGGACCGCTACCCGGGGTGATACCCGGCCCCACGGCGTGGATGAGCCCGCAGGCGGAGTCCCGGGCCAGGGCGTCCAGGTGAGGTGTCCGTGCGGTCTCCAGCTCGGTTAGGCCGGTTTCCGGGTGGGGCAGACCTCCCAGCCCGTCCAGGACCAGGAGCACCATGCGGGCCCCGGAGGGGATGACCAGGCTGGATAAAAATTCCATATCGATCAATTCGACCTCCTTCCTTCCTCGCCTACATTATATATCCGAGGGACGAGTGGCTGGAAAAAGGATGAAGGGAGTAACGGCCTTGGCCGCCGGTGACGATAATAAGGAACGGTCGGCCACCTTCTTGGTAGCACCCCGGAGGGTTGGCTCCAACCGAGACCCGCGGGGTAGAATCCTTTTAGGTCGACCTTTTAGGTCGGCGGATCTCCGGAAGGGCGGAAGAAGGATCGCGGGATCAAGCCCGTCTTGGAGACGCGACCGGGAAAGGCGTGGCGAAGTGGAGAGATTGAAAGGATTTTTCCGGAAAAACCTCCTTTTGGCGGTGGTTCTCGCCGCCTTGGCCCTTTCCGTGCCCTTCCAGTACCTGGTGCGCAGGGAGGTGGTGGTGGGACTGGCCTCGGAGCACGCCCATTCCCATGCCCACGAGCACGAGGAGCACGCGGAGGGAGAACACGAGGGAGAGGAGCATGAGGAAGGAGGCGCGGCATCGGAGGCGGTCGCCGGGGAGAACCTCATCGACAATTACAGCTTCGAGGTGGGCACCCGAGAGACCATCTGGGGCTGGAATAAGAGAGGAGAGGAGTGGGGCGCCTACGTCTTCCGCGACGAGAGTCGGTCCTTCAAGGGTTTCGCCAGCGCCGCCGTCAGTTCCCAGCAGAGCGGTTTCGTGGACGCCGGCTGGTATATGTACGTGGGTCCCGTCCCTTCCGATCACGACTTGGTATTCCGGGGGCAGGTGCGGGCGCAGGACCTCCAAGGCCGGGCCTACCTGGGGATAACCATCCTCGGGGAGGTCGACGAAAAAGGACAAAGGGAGATACTGGTAAAGGCCTATTCCGACGACGTGGGGGGGACCTGCGAATGGACCCCCGGCGAACTCCGCTGCCGCGTCCCTCCCGGAGCCGGTATCATCTTCGTGGAGTGCGGTATTTACGGGAAGGGAAGGGCCTGGTTCGACGAGGTCTCTTTGGTGGTGGAGGAGAAGAAGGAAGGTCCCGCGGAAGGGGTCAACCTCTTGCGCAACCCATCTTTCGAGGAGGGCGTCAACAGCTGGCACCTATTCCTCGAGGGCTCTGCCGCCCCGCCCTCCTATGGGCCGAGCGCAGGCTGGACCGGCGCCGGATACTCCCTGCGCGTGGAGAACCCGGCGGGAAGCGACGCCGCCGCTCACACGGGATTCTACCAATCCTTGTGCGGCTTTTCCGGTCGAGAGGGGAGCCTGCTCGTGCGGGGTAAGGCGCGGGGCGAGTCGCTGGCCTCCAGGGCCTGGGTGGACGTGGTGGCCTTCCGGGCCTCCGGTTCCCTGGGATTCATGGTCACGCGGGAGTTCGCCGGGAGCACGGGTTGGGAGGACTTCAAGGTCCGGCTGCCCCTCGACGGACAGGCGGCGAGCCTCATGGTGCGTATCAACGTGGAGGGTGCCGGCGCGTTCTTGGTGGATGAGCTGGAGGCGGTCTACCTTCCCTCCGCGCAGTAGGCTGTAGCGCCGGGACCGCGAGGAAGGATCCCGATCTCCGGACGCCGGTCATACCCGGGCGCCGCTCAGCTTCTCCAGCTCCACCAGGTCGTCCACCCTTCCCAGGGCGATGAGCAGGTCCCCGACGCCCAGGCGGGTGTCCTTGTTGGGGCTGGTGATGAACTCTCCGTCCGACGCGCGGCGCACGGCGACGATGAGCGCTCCGGTGCGAGCCCGGATGTCCGACTCCCCGATGGTCCTTTCGGCCAGCTCCGATCCATGCCCCACCACCAGCTCCTCCAGGCGGTAGTCCAGGGAGACGCCGTGGGCCATCAGGTCCAGGTAATCGAAGACGCCGGGTCGCAGAAGGAAGGTGGCCATGCGTTTTCCGCTCAGGGCGTAGGGGGATATCACCCGGTCGGCCCCGGCGTAGAGCAGCTTGTCGACGGAGTCGCGGCTCACGCAGCGGGTGACGATGGTTATCCCGCGGTTTAGGGTACGCGCGGAGAGAGTGGTGAAGAGGTTGTCGGCGTCGCTCTCCAAGGCGCAGACCAGGCCGCGGGCCCTGGGGACTCCGGCGTTCATCAGGGTTTCCGTGGAGGTGGCGTCGCCTTCCAGGCACAGGTAGCCCCGGTCGACCGCCTCCGCGGCTCGGAGGGGGTCCTTCTCGATGACCACGAAGTCCGCACCGGCCTCGGCCAAAGTCTCGCAGACCGCCTCGCCCACCCTGCCGAAACCGCAGACCACGTGGTGCCCGCTGAGCTTCTTTATGCGCAGGTCCATCCTTCTCCTCCCCATTATCTCCCGCAGGGCTTCCCCGAAGGTGTAGGTTATGAGGCTGGATATTATGAAGAAGAGGCTGAAGACGCCGGTGAAGATCACCATTATGGTGAAATACATCCCCGCGGGGCTTAGGGGCCTCACCTCGCGGAAGCCCACGGTGGTGATGGTGATGACCGTCATGTACAGGGCTTCCGTGTAGGACATGCCCTCGATGAGCATGTACCCCACGGGAGCGAGGGCCAGGAGTAGGACGACCAGGCCCACGGAGATTATCAGTCGTCTATGCATTCTTCACCCGCCGAGAAGCATGATTTCAATTTCCCCGCTCCGTGGGAGAATTGATGTGTTCCAGCTCTGGGTTCCGTTCAATTCGGACCACTCGTTCCGGCGGCACGGCGAGTTCCGGTGAACCCGCTATTACTTTAAACGTCGCACCGCCGATGTCCTTCCGCGACGGATGCTCATCGGGTCGATCCGGCGACCGCGTTTGGAGGTTCGGTCGCGTCGAGGTCCTCTCGAGTAGGATGCCGCGAGCCGAGGAAGCAATGTCCGCTACGCCTCAGATGCCGATAAGGAACGGGTTGGTGCGTTTCTCCCACCCCACCACGGTGGCGTCCAGGTGCCCGGGAAGTATGCGGGTGTCGCTGGGGAGGGTAAAGACCTTTTCCTTCACCGAGCGGAGGAGGGTCTGCATGGAACCGCCGGGAAAATCCGTCCTCCCTATGGAGCCCCGGAAGACCAGGTCACCGGCGAAGAGCACGCCGTCGGCGAGGAAGCAAACGCTTCCCTCCGAGTGACCGGGGGTATGGAGCACCTTGAACTTCATGCCCGCCAGCTCCAGTTCTTGGCCGTCCTCCAGGGGCAGGAACTCCTCCGGGAGCTCCAGGTCCTCCAGGCCCAACATCCTGAGGAAGAGGGGCGGGATGGACTTCACCATTTGGGCGTCGGCCGGGTGCATGTAGGCCGGAACCCCGGTGGCGTCCACCACTTCCTTGAGGCCCAGCAGATGGTCGGGATGCCCGTGGGTGAGAAGGACGGCCACCAGCTCCAGACCGTTCTCCTCCAGGTGCTTGAGAATCTGGCTTCCCACCACGCCGGCGTCCACCAGGACCGCTTTCTTCTCCTCCTCGTTCACCACCAGATAGGTGTTGCTCCCGAAGGAATAATCGGTAAAGGTAACTACCTGCAAGCTCCGACCTCCTGAGACGGTTAACCTTTTTCCCTCCGAACCGCGGCGGTCCGTCCGGGACCTTCTCTCGCCCTTCCGCTCCGGGCGCCTTAAGGAATTATAAAACATGGGCTGCGCCACGGTTCATGAGCAAGACCGACCCACGACATGAACCAGGACGCGAGCAGAAACCGACCGAGACCCTTCAGATCTTCAGCGCCGCCTCGTATCCTTCCTGGATGGCCTCGACGGCCTTACGGGGTTCCCTGGCGTCACCGACCAGGTGGACCTCCAGGCCGGAGGCCTTGAGCCGCTCATAGAGCTCGTTTTCCGGGCAGGAGCCTACGGCGATGATCACCGTGTCCGCAGGTATGGACTCCTCCCTCCCCTCCACCTCCACGACCACGCGGTCCTTCTCGATGCGCTTGGCCGAGGCGTTGAGCCGGACGTCTATGCCCAGGTGGCGCATGTCCTGGAGGATGGTCCAGCGGGTGGATATACCCACGTCCCGGCAGGCTTTCTCCAGCATCTCCACCACGGTTACCCGCTTGACCCCGCGGGTGCAGAGTTCCCGCAGGGTCTCCACGTCCTCGGCGTCGTTGGTGAACAGGAAGAAGAGGGTCTCCGGGGAGATGGTGCCCATGCTGGCCACGTACATGGCCGTCTCCGAGCCCACCGCCCCGCCGCCGATGATGACCACGTCCCGGCCCTCGGGGTCGCGGATTCCTGCCAGTATTTCCCAGGCGGTGACCACGTGCGGCTGGTATATGCCCGGGATGTCGGGGACCGCCGGGCGGGCGCCCGTGGCCACCACCACCGCCTCGAAGCCCTCCTCGAGGAGGAGGTCCGGGGTGGCTTCCGTCTCCAGGCGCAGCTCCACGGAGGAGTTGTCCAGCTGGGCCTCCAGGTCCTCTATGGCTGTCCAGAACTCCTCCCTTCCGGGAGGCACCGCGGCCAGGTTCAGCTGACCTCCCAGCACCGCGCTCTTCTCGAAGAGGGTAACCCGGTGACCGCGCTCCGCGGCGGTCAGGGCCGCCTTCATGCCCGCCGGACCGCCCCCCACCACGGCCACCTTCTTGGGCTTTTTCGCCCGCGTGATCCGGTATTCCAGCTCCCGCCCGGCGCGGGGGTTAAGCATGCAAGTCACCGGCTGCAGGTAGAAGACGTGGTCGAAACATCCCTGGTTACAACCGATGCAGTGAATGATCTCCTCGTACCTCTCCTCATAGGCCTTCCGGGGGAGGTCGGGGTCGGCGATGAGGGCCCGGGCCATGGCCGTCAGGTCGGCCATGCCCATGCGCAGT
Organism: Candidatus Solincola quzhuomuensis; assembly: GCA_015711855.1. Lineage (GTDB taxonomy): Bacteria > Actinomycetota > Geothermincolia > Geothermincolales > RBG-13-55-18 > Solincola_A > Solincola_A quzhuomuensis. The sequence goes on from JACVJF010000016.1 coordinate 31,309, forward strand.
ATCTCGTCGGCCACGAAGACGTCGTTGATGCGGTTGGAGGCGATGACCGGCACGCTGACCTTCTCCTTGACACGGGCCGCCAGGTAGGCCAGACCGCCCCGAGGTACGGACATGGGCAATTGGGGAACCCGGGTCTCATGCCACCCGCCGGTCACGTTGATGATGTCCACCCCGTGCTTCTCCAGCTCGGCGGCGAAGAGGGCCCATTCCCGATTGGTGTTCCCCCCTTCCATGTAGTCGTGGCCGGCGATGCGGAAGCCGACTACGAAGTCGGGACCTACGGCTTCGCGAACGGCGTCGGCCACCTCCATACCGAAGCGCATGCGGTTCTCCAGCGAGCCGCCGTACTCGTCCGTGCGGAGGTTGATGGTCGGGGAGAAGAACTGGCAGATGAGATAGCCGGTACAGGCCAGCACCTCCACCATGTCGTAACCTGCTTCCCTCACCCTCCTCGCGGCCTCGGCATAGGCGCGGATGGTGCGGCGGATGTCTTCCTTGGTCATCTCCCGGGGCTCCTCCTTGGTGAGGCGGGAGGGGATGGGGCTGGGCGCCAGGGCCTGCATCCCGCCCATGGCGAAGGAGTGCGAGTAACGGCCGGCGTGGTATAGCTGGCAAGCGGCCGCCGCCCCGTGCTTCTTGATGGTCCCGGCCAGTATGCTGTGACCCTCGATGCAGGAATCGTCCCGCATGTCCAGGAGCCAGTGGGGGCCGGCTTGGTCGTCGATGATGCACCCGCCGACGATGATCAGTCCCGCGCCTCCGCGTGCCCTTTCCTCGTAGAAGGCGACTATGCGGTCGTTCACCCGTCCGTCTGGGGTGAAGTTGAGGTGCATGGCGGTCATGACGATGCGGTTGCGCAACGTCACGTCCTTCACACGCAGGGGTGATAACAATTTCTTCAGCACGTCGATCACTCCTTCTTCACGAAGTCCGTTCGCGTTCCGGGCACCCCCGATTTTTTGAGGAACGGGATTCTTCCTAGGAAGGGCCGGAAACCGGCCGGAAGTATCTCCGGAAATCCCTTCGCCTCTGAGTTTGGATCCCCGGATGCGACGGGTCGGCGCATCCTCTTTGCCGGCGCATCCTTCCTCCCTCACCTCGCGTCGTCGAAAACCGCCTCCGCCGTAAAATTAGCTTGTTCTGCTGTAGGGCGGAAAAGGTGTGATATAGTATAGCAGAAAATCCGCCTTGACCTCGCCAGAAGGGGGTCCGCATGGAGGGCCTGTTCGGGTTATTCACGGATAGGGTGCGGGACAAGATATCCCTGGCGGAAAGGGAGACTTCCGAGGATAAGGTCCTCGACCTGCGCCGAGCCGTGGCCGAGTTGATCCGCCCGGGTATGCATCTTCACGTGGGGCATGCCTACATGCGGCCCAACGCCGCCCTCTACGAGATATGTAGGAGATACTGGGGGAAGGATCCCGGGTTCACCGTATCCTCTTTGGGTTTCATCGCCAACATGGTCCTCCTCGTGTATGGGGGTCTGGCCCGCAAGCTGATCACCACCTTCTGCGGCGATTCCTATCCCTTTCCCGGTCCCAACCGGGTCTACCAGGAGGCCTATCGGGAGGGACGGCTGGAGATAGAGAACTGGACGGTGCTCACCCTAACCCAACGTCTTTTAGCGGGGGCCATGGGCGTGGAATGGATGCCCACCCATTCTCTCGTGGGCAGCTCCATGGAGGAGGAGAACGCCGGGGACTTCCGGGTGGTGGAGATGCCGGACGGGAGCCGGGTGGGCATGGTGCGCGCCCTCCGCCCCGATCTCGCCCTCTTCCACGCTTGGGCCGCGGACCGGGCGGGGAACGTACTCATGACCCCGCCCTACGCGGAGAACGTGCTCGCCGCCTTCGCCTCCCGGGAGGGGGTCCTGGTGACCGTGGAGAAGGTGGTCCCCACCTCCTTCTTGCGGGAGCTCTCCCATTTTGTGAGGATTCCTGGCTACTTGGTGCGGGCGGTGTGCCCGGCGCCCATGGGCGTACATCCCTCGGGGGCCTCCAACCAGGGGATAAAGGAGTTCGAAGCCTACGCCGAGGACGAGGAGTTCATGCTGGAGCTGCGCGAGGCCTGCCGCCGGGAGGAGACCTTGGAAAGCTGGGTCAGGGAATGGCTGCTGGAGGTGGAGGACCACGAGGCCTACCTGGCCAAACTGGGGCACCGGCGGATATGGTTTCTCAAGGGGAGGGCGGCTTCCGATTCCTGGGTGTCCGAGCTCGCCGACCGGGTTCCCGTTATCCCCCACACGGATTTGTACACGCCGGTGGAGATGATGGTGGTGGAGGCCTCCCGCCTGGTCAGGGAGCGCGTCCGCGAGGCCGGTTACCGGACCATACTCGCCGGGATCGGCGCCTCCAACCTGGCCGCTTGGAAGGCCTGGTACGACCTGCGCCGCGAGGACTACCCGGTGGAGCTCATAGCCGAGGTGGGCTTTTACGGGTATACGCCGCGACCGGCGGACCCCTTCATCTTCAACTTCCGGAACATACCCACCTGCGCCATGCTTACGGACATCCTCACCGTTTTGGGTTCCATGGTGGGAGCGCGGAGCAGCAGGGCCATCGGCGTTTTGGGTGCCGGCCAGGTGGATCGCCTGGGGAACATAAATTCCACCAAGATACCGGAGTTGAAGCTCTTCCTGGTGGGCTCGGGAGGGGCCTGCGACGTCGCCCTGGGAGCGGAGGAGGTGCTGGTGACCGTGGCCCAGGACAGGATGCGCACCCCCGAGAGGGTCTCCTATGTGACCGCTCCCGGAGAGAGGGTGCGCACCCTGGTGACCACGTCGGGTGTCTTCCAGAAACTGCCTGGCCGCGAGGATTTCACGCTCACCGCCTATTTCCCTCACCTGGGAGAGGAGGATAGGGAGGCGCTGGAGAGGATAAGGGCCGATTGCGGCTGGGAAGTGGAAGCCGTGGAGTCGCTGCGCCGCGTGGAGCCACCCACCCTTGACGAACTATACGACGTGCGTCTCTTCGACCCCCGGCGGTATTTCCTGGAAACCCCTCCGTCATGATTCCCGATCCCCGCGCGAACCGTGCTTAATCGGCGTCGCAATCGTCCGGAGCGAGCCTATCTTTCCCCATTCCGACAAAGTCCACGCCTCTACGCCGGAGCACGGGCGTTATTAACCGTTTTCGATTCCAAAAAGGGGTAAAATCAACCTCCGCCGATGGGGGTGAGGTTAAGGTTGATGTTCTCCAGGAGCTCGGCCACGCTTACCCTCTCGGCATCGATGTTGTTGTTCTTGATGTAACGGGTGAGCAGGTAGAGCAGGAATTCCACCTCCGGAGTCTCCATCTTCGTTCCCCCTTTCCCGTGGATATGTCGATTTCGATCATCCCTTAATATATTTATTTCCTTCTGCCGGGGATCCGAAACGGGAGCTTCCTGAAGGCAGGAGAAGGCGCCGGGGTTGGCGGATTATCCCTCGGCGACTATCAAATATATCTTCTCGGCAAGGACCCTTATCTCCTCCGCGGCCTCCACGCCTTCCCTCCACCTTGTGGGAATCTTTTCCAAGCCGTTGTAAGCACCGCTCACCGCTCCGGCCACCGCTCCGGTGGTGTCGGAATCCAGCCCTCCTTCCACGGCGCACATGACCGTTTCCTCGAAATCCTCCGGTGTGCGCAGGAAGCAGAAGAAGGCGCTGGCCACCGTCTCCACCACGTAACCGCTCGTGCCCAGGCGGGCCAGAGCCTCCGAAGGATCCATGTCCTGGGCAAGGAACTTTTCCGCCAATAGGAGTCGCTCGGAAACCCGGCTGGGACCGACGAAGGCGACGGTTTCCGGTATGAGGGTCGTGGGATCGAGGTCGCCCCTCGCCGCCCTGGCCACGGCGAAGGCCACCGCTTGTGCTCCGGCCACCGCCTCCGGGTTGTCGTGGGTGATTATGGAGACCAAGCGGACGTCCTTTTTGAGCTTCTCCAGGTCCAGGCAGTCCACCAGGCCCACGGGCGCGATGCGCATGGCCGCACCGTTACCCGCCGCCATCTCTCCCCGCGCCCCGCTTTCCTCGACGGGAACGCCGGCCCGGAGACGCTGCATGGATTCGTAAGTGGAACTCCCGATGCCCCTCCAGTCGCCGGACGTGAACCAGGAAAGGAACTTGCGGGCGGTGTCCTCGGGGTCCACGCCCTTCCTGTCCACTATGCTGCGGGCATGACAGAGCATCATCTGGGTGTCGTCGGTCCATTGGCCGGCACGAAGCATCCTCCAGGGAGCGTCGAGGAAATCCCTCACCCGGCCGAATCTCTTCCTGATGGACGTGGCCCGCATGCCTTCCACAGGCATGCCCAGCGCATCTCCTATGGCCAGTCCCAGCAGGCAACCGGCGAATCTGGAAGGGCGGAGCTCGATAGATGTTTTCTCGTCTGCTTTCATACCCGATTTGAAATCTCCCGCCCGACCCGGGCGGCGGTCGAGTCCTCTTGCGAATGCTAACTCTTCGGACATTCCCGGCGATCGCGACGGTGCTTGGCTTACGGTTTATTATAGCCTTTTTCCGGCGCGAACGGTCGGTGCGTACAAGTTTTCTTTGCACCGAAGAGTTCCTCCGCTCTCGCCCCGCACCCGTGAATGAGGTAATATATCCCAGGATGTTAAACGCCGGGTGAGGGGCGGACATGTTTGGCGAACCGGATCTGGGAAACACGTTGGGGCAGGGCGATGCGCCGGGCAAGCGCCAGGTGCGTCTTTACGATCTGCAGGGCAATCATTACGAGATGGGATATCAACAAGGTCTCCAGATGAGAGAGGCCATCCACCATCTCTTCTCCAACCTTAGCCAATGGGAGGCCCTGCGAAGGGAAAAGCCTTTCTTCCTGCCTTTTCGGCTCTTCCTCCTATTGGCGGCGAGGCGCTCGGAGAGGGAGATCGCTACGGACCTCGCCGAATACTATCCCCGCCAGAAGACGCGGGCGGAGGCCATTGCCAAGGGAGCGGACGTCGACGAGTCCTTCCTTTATCTGGTCATGTCCCTGGAGAACGTCATGGCGGCCATCGATTACCGCCTGGGAGCCTGCACGGCGGTGGGGGTGGGGCCGGAACGAAGCGCCCTGGGAGAGGTGGTGGTCATCAAGAACTTCGATTACCCGGTTTTTTTTCAACCCTATTACGTCACCCGACTCAACCGTTCCACGGAGACCGCTTCGACCCTTGACGTGACCATGTCCCACTTGCCGGGATGCCACGACGGGATGAACGAACACGGGTTGTGCCTATCCTGCAATACCGCCCTGGGTACGGACATGCCCTCCAACAACGTTCCGGTGACCGTGCTGGTCCAGGAAACCCTGGAAAACTGTTCTACCGTCGGAGAAGCGGTTGATTACCTGTGTGCGGGGAAGAGATCCGGAGGCGCCGTACTCCTGGTTGCCGACGCCACTGGAAGTATGGCCACCGTTGAACTCTCCCCCAATTTCAGTGGTGTGAGGGAACCCGAGGATGGGGTGCTCATCAACACCAACCATTACCGGTGCCGGGAGATGATCTCTTACGACGTCCCCCGCAACGCCTTCTATACCAACCGGAACGTCCGGGCGCTGCGGGGCCGACGGGTGCACGAGTCCAGTGAGATGAGATATGCCCGGGTGGAACAGCTCCTTTCCGATAAGGAGGCCTTCTCCCTGAAGGACCTCCTGGGGGTCTTCAGCGACCATGGGGAAAGTGGTAGGGGAGACGATAACACCGTATGTCGGCATGGGCCGTATTACTCCACCACCTGCTCCCTGATCATGATGCCCCGCACCCGCAGGATGCTGGTGACCTACGGGCATCCTTGTCAGTCCGTTTTCACCGATTTCCTCAATCCATTCCCCGCTGGGGAAGAGAAGGAGGATACCTCCGGGGGGGCCAAGGAGTGAGCCGGCGCATTTAACGTCGGAAGGCAATTCGCAATTGGCGGCTCGGCGGGGGAGCCATTAACATGGACGGCGTTGATTCGCGGTATCTTTAAGGTTGCGGGACAGACGGAAAAAGGATCGGAACAGTCCGGGAGGGACAAAGGACGTTGAAACGGGCGTCACCTAGGGAGGGAAAGAACGGGGATAGTATGGCCGTCTCCGGGCTTTCCCGCAACACCTTCTTCCTGGGGCTGGTGAGCTTCTTCAACGATCTTTCCAGCGAGATGGTCTACCCGCTCTTTCCCACCTTCCTGACCGAATTCCTGGGAGCGGGAGCCTGGTTCTTAGGGCTGGTGGAAGGTCTGGCCGATTCCGTGGCCAGTTTGCTCAATTTCTTCTCCGGATGGATCTCGGACCGCCTGCGCAGGCGCAAGGGGCTGGTGTCCGGAGGTTACCTTCTTTCCGCATTGTCGCGTGGCTCTCTGGCGGTGGCCTTCACGCCCTGGCAGGCCCTCCTGGGCTGGTTCTTCAACCGAGTGGGAAAGGGGATACGCACGGCTCCCCGTGATGCCCTCATCGCCGATTCCTGCCGTCCCTGGGCCCGGGGCAGGGCTTTCGGATACCAGCGCTCCATGGATCACAGCGGGGCTCTCTTGGGCGCGGCCGCTTCCTCCCTCCTTCTGGCCGCCTTTTCCCTGGGCTATAGGACTATATTCGCCGTGGCCCTGCTCCCCATCGCCCTGGGGATCGTCCTTCTCCTCTGGCAGGTAAGGGAGAGGAGCGAGGGCGAATACAATTGTGATGCGTCCCCCGTCTTGCCGAGCCTTAACTTGCGCCCCTTCGACCGGCGCTTCAAGTGGCTGCTGGCCGCCGTCTTCATCTTCACCCTGGGAAATTCAAGCGATGCGTTCCTTCTCCTGCGCGCTCGCCAGGTGAGCGGTTTTCCCCTGGCCCTGCTGCCCGCCCTCTGGGGGGTACTGCACGTGGTCAAGGCGGGCGTTTCCATCCCCGGCGGCGTTCTTTCCGACCGAATAGGGCGCCGGAGGGTGGTCTTTCTGGGATGGGGCATATACTTTTTGGCTTATACCGGATTCGCTTTCTTCCGCGGCTATGCCCTTACCTGGCTTCTCTTCGTGTTCTACGGGTTCTACTACCTCACGGAGGGGGTGCTCAAGGCCTTCGTGGCCGACGTGGTGCCTTCCGAACTCCGGGGGAGCGCTTACGGCATATACAACTTCACGATCAGCGTCACCATCCTTCCGGCCTCTCTGCTCATGGGGTTTCTCTGGAGCAGCCTCGGGGCGAAATACGCTTTCCTTTCCGGAGCCCTCCTGGCCCTACTGGCCACGCTCATCCTTGCCTTGGCTCCCCGGAGCCGTTGAGCGAGGTGGACATGAACTCAGATAACAGGGTCGAGAAGGCTTGCCGGCAGTTGGAGACCGTGGGTTCCCTGCGAGTCCTGGAAGGCCTTTCAGACGCCGAAGCCATACGGGTGTTGACCAGGTTTCTGGAGCAGGGCAAGATGGCGATGGCGCGGCGTATCCTCGACGCTGCCGCCCGCAACTTGTACGGTATGCGCCCCGAGTTCCGCTTTCGGGCTTGCCGTTTCCTGCAGGAAGCCTGTCGCGAGGTCCGTATGCGGGGGGGCGACCTGTCCGTGGTGGAGGACTTGGACCGGTTCCTGGGAGCCCTGGCCGGGGAGCCCGATCCCTTGGTCAAAAAATCCATGGTAGGGTTGCTCGGGGAGCTCTTACGATTCTATCTGTCCTCCGGATATGGGGAGGAGTTCACCAAGTCCTTCCGTACGCTGCTCGCTTATGCC
>JACVJF010000017.1 GCA_015711855.1 Candidatus Solincola quzhuomuensis
TCGGCAAGTACCTTCAGGAAAAACCCGTCCCGGACATGGAGGGGACGCTCTTCACCTTCCAGCTGGTCATCGAAGGTGAAAAGAACCTGGTTTACGGCATAACCATCAAGGATGCCCGGGAGATCATTGTCCATGCAGGGGGCGTGGAGAATCCCATGCTGGAGGTGATAATCCCGGATGACGTCATACGTCCCTTGGTGGAGATAATCTCCTCCTTCACCGGTCGCAAGCAGTACGACGCGGTTAGAGAGGCCAAGGGAACGGTGAGGCTGGAGATGGGCATGCCGGGGAACTGGACCCTTCCGGTCACCGCGAAGTTCAACGGGGCCGATTCTCCCAGCGTGACCATATCCGCTTCCTCCCAGGATTTCGCCAAGATGGCCACCGGGGAACTGAGCGGTCCCATGGCTTTCATGCAGGGCAAAGTGAAACTGGATGGCGACATGTCCTTCGCCCTGTCCTTGGTCAATCTCATGCCGTGAACCGGAGCGGGGGGTCGGCATCCGTCCCGTCCGGCCTTCTTTCACCCCCCAAGGCATTGGCCGGCCGTCACCACGGGCCGACCCCCCTACATTCTCAAGGCTTCTCCGTTCCTCTCTCCCACTTGACCGCAGCCGGGGAAAGCATACAAGGCCCACGAGAGGAAAAAGGCGCGATGCGGATTTCCACTTATAGAAGCGCACCCGCCTCACTCACCGGAAACCCGGCAGGTTAGGGGGAAAGAAAACCCGTAAAAAAACCGGCTCACACGTCACGCAGCCTGTCTTTCATGATCTTACCGCCGGGGTTCATGGGAAGGGGCGTTTCGGAGACCACCACGAAGTCGGGGATCTTGTAATCGGCGATCTTCCCCCGGCAGAACTCCACCACCTCCTCCGGGGTGATGGTATGGCCGGGCATGGGGAAGACCACCGCCTTTATCTTCTCTCCCAACACGGGATCGGGCACGCCGAGAACCGCCACCTGGAGGACTTTGGGATTGGTGAGGATGAGGTTCTCCACCTCCACGCAGTAGACGTTCTCCCCGCCGCGAAGGATCATGTCCTTCTTGCGGTCCACGATGGTGTAGAACCCCTCCTCGTCCTTCACCACCACGTCCCCAGAGCGGTGCCACCTTCTCCCCTCGGCGTCGATGACGAAGCTCTCGTTGGTCTTGTCGGGAAGATTCCAATAGCCCCGGCACACGCCAGACCCACTGATGAGCAGCTCTCCGGGCTCCCCGACCGGCACCTCCTGCAGCCTGTCGTCAACCACCTTGAAAAGGGTGGAAGGGGTGGGCCACCCGATGGAAGAACCTCTCTTTATCACCTGCTCCGGGGGAAGTAGCGATCCCGCTCCGATGGAGGTCGTCTCGGTCATCCCGAAACCGTTGCCTATCTTGGCATGGGGAAAGTCCTTGAGCATCAGCTCGCCCAACTCCGGAGGCATGGGCGAACCTCCCTGGAACATCACCTCCAAGTGTCCCGCTTCCACCAGTTTCCGATAATTGGGCTGCATGCGCAGCAGCCAGAACATGGCCGTCACGCCCACGAAAAAGTTCACCTTCTCCTGGATCATGTACTCTATAACCTGGTCGGCCTGGAAGACGGGAAGGACCACGGCGCTGGCGCCCAGGAGGCAAAGATTGAAGAGGGTGTGCAGGGCGGTGACGTGGAAGAGGGGGACGCTGATCATCTGCTTGATAAGGTATATGTCATCCATGGTGTATTTCTCGGGAATCAGGTAGGGCATGCAGCTTAGGAGGGACATGGCGTTGGCGGACACGTTGCGGTGGGTGATGATGCTCCCCTTGGGACGACCGGTGGTCCCCGAGGTATAACAGATACTGCAGATGTCCTTCTCGGTGACCTCCACGTCTATGTAAGGGGGGGCCTCCCGGGCCAGGAGGGCGCTAAAGGGTGTGGCACCATCCACGCCCTCATCCCCGGTGATGATTACGGCCTCCAGGTTCTCCAGTTTGTCCCTTGCGGGTCTTATCCTGTCGTACAGCTCTTCCTCGACGATGACCACCTTGGAACCGGAATCGCGAAGCTGGAAGGCTAGCTCTTCTGTCTCCAAACGGGCGTTAATGACCACGGAGATACCGCCCACGGCCGCGATCGCCAGGTAGCTTATGCAGAACTCGGGGTTGTTGAGCAGGATCATGGCCACTCGGTCTCCCTTGCGGATGCCGTAGTCGTCCTTAAGGGAAGCCGCCACTTTCCTGACCGCTTCGTCCAGCTGGCGGCGGGTATACCTCTGGCCGAGGATGGGAAATATGAAGATCTCCTCGTCGGGAAACCTGGAAAGTCCCTCCTTGAAGATGGCCACGAGGTTGGGATATCTCTTGGCGTAAGCCGTCTCCAGAGCGCCCTCGAACCACTCGTCTATTACTCCCTCCCGGGGCCAACCATCCTTTAACATCGCACCATCCCTCCTTCCAGCACAAGGACCAAGCGACGGCCGAACCGTTAACAGCCCTCTTGTCTCGACAACAATATATTCGCAAGAAAACTCCTATGGCAAATCGGAAAAGCGGGCCTCTCTCGGGATTACCCAGTCCTGCCTCGGCTCGTAATTTTAAATTAAAATACGAGGAGCCGCCCCCTCGAGACGAAAGCGGGAAGGAGCGCCGTGGAGGAGGAACTGGATTTCCGGAAGAAACTGGGCATTCCCGACGACGCGGAAAGGGTGCTCATATTCGCGGAGAGCAGCCATTGGGATCCCGATTGGCTCCTAACCTCCGAGGAATATTATCGTCGGCGCGTGAAGAAGATACTGGACGCGGCGATCTATTGGCTGCAGCGCGAACCCGAACGCGTTTACTCCGTCGAGTGCATATTTTTCCTGCGCATGTACTGGGACCGAAACCCGGGGGCGAGAGGAGTTCTGAGGCGCCTGGTCAATGAAGGGCGCGTGCGACTCAGCGGAGGAGGCATCACCACACCGGACACCATCCTTCCTCCCCTGGAGGCCATCCTGCGCGATTACCTTCACGGACAGCAATGGCTGGCGGAGAACGGGATGGACCAGCGTCCCAAGCTGGCCTATCTGCCCGACAACTTCGGGAACACGCCCGCCCTCCCCACCGTCCTCAACGCCCTGGGCTTCACCTACACCGCCGTCAGCCGCATCGACGGCATCTACTTCCCCGGGTCGGATTACCGCCCCCGAAAGGAATACCCCCGGGAAGGTTCCAGCGCCGAGCTTCTCCTGAAGAGAGAGCGCAGCGCCGACTTCGTCTGGAAGGACGTCAACGGCTCGGAAGTGGTCTGCCACCTAAATCCCCATACCTACGGACAGGGAGACACCCTGGTGCACGGCGGGTTCCTAAGGTGGATGGGCATCAGGACCGGTTTTCTTCCCCAGACCGCGAGATACCCGCGGAGCATGAAGAGGATCGCGCGCATCTTGGAGCAGCTGCTCCCCCTATCGCCCACTCCTTACCTCTTCTGCCCTATAGGATTCGACTTCAATGAACCCCTGCCCCACCTGGCTGCCGTCCTCCGGGAATACAACCGGACCCTCTATCCCGAGACGGGCGTTTTCGCGCTCAACGCCTCCCTTGAGGATTACCTTCATTTGGTCTCCTACCACCGCCAAAGATTGCCCATCCTCGACATCGACCCCAACCCTTATTTCACCGGGTTCTACGTTTCCCGCCCGGAAGTCAAGCGCAGGTGGAAGGAGATCGTCGCCAACTTGACCGCGGCCGAATCCCTTCTCACCGAGATCGATCTCTCCCCCTTAAAAGTCGACACGGAAGGCCTGTGGAAGAGGATAAGAGGGCTCTGGGACGAGGCGCTTATGGCCAACCATCACGATTTCGTGACCGGTACCGCCGCCGCCCGAGTATGGGAAAGGGAACAGAAGCCGCTCCTCTTGAAATGGCAGAGGGAATCGGAAAGGGTGCTGGAGGAGATGGCCCACGGAGAGGCGAAAGAAGCACACAACCTGCGGGATGCAACCTTTCGTCGTGCGCTTTCCCCCTTCTCCGTCACGCGATTGCCACACCAAAAGCTATCGAGCGGGCCTTCCGGCTCCGTCACCAATCTGCCGCGATGGGAACGCAAAGGAGACCTGGTGATAATCGAAACCCCTCATTACCGCCTGGAGCTGGACGCGAGCCTGGGAGGGTGCCTGACCGGCCTTGTGGACCTGAGGACCGGCCGGGAAATCCTGGCCGAGCCCGGTAACGACCTTATTTCCTATGAGGACAGCGGTGGTCTCTGGCGTATGGGACAGGAGTTCAAGGGCGGCATCTTCAAAGAGAAAGGCCGGTCTTCCCAAGCCCGAGCGGCTGTGATGATCAGGGAGGCGAGCGACGGCTTGGAGGTGACCGTCGAGGCGCCCCTGGACGGCATGAGGTTCATGCGCAAGCTATGGTGTCAGAACGACTCTCCCCGAATCTCCATGCGAACCGAGGGGCGCGCCGGTGACCGCCGCACGGTGACCGTGCGCTTCCCCCTCGCTTTCCGGCCCTTACGGCTCTTCATGGGCGTCAAAGGAGGAGCGGCCCACCGCCCCCTCGTCAAGCTCTACCGTCCCACCTTCTGGGCTGCGGAGGATTTCCTTTACCCGGAAGGACAACCCGACGTCGCGCCCGTGATCCTCCTGGAAGGAACCTCCAGCGTTACCTGTAGCCGGGAAGGAAGGCTGGAACTGGTGGTGGCACGAAACGCTCCCCGGGAAAGGGCATTTGGCGTGCTCCCCCTGATGTCCTTTCCCGCCCGGGGGCCCGACCGGAACCCGCAAGTACTGGATTACGCCCTTTTGATGACGCCACGCCTTGAAGAAAGCGAAGTGATCAGGTGGGGCCAACTCCTTAACCCGTTCCCGCTATCCTCGCTCCTACTCGAGGAAGAGAACGAACAGGTCTTTCGCCACGGAGGCTGGAAACTGGAGGGAGGGCCGGTCCGGCTGCTGGCGGCCAAGAGGGCTTTACGGGGTGAGGGTCACATCATTCGCATTTACTCCCCACTCCTCCGGGGAAGCACGATCGCCTTGTCCCGGCATGACGTCGCCATAATCGGAGCTTTCCTCTGCGATGCCCGCGAGACGGACCTTCGTCCCTTGACCGTGTCCGAAGGAAAGGTGATCGTCCCCATGGATCAACCCCTGGTTACCGTGCGCGTGGTCACCGGCCGCAAGACGCCTGGTCCGGAGGCTTGAAACCGGAAGGGCGCCGACCTATATTGATGTGCGACCTTAACGATCCTCGACTTGGGAGAGATGGTTTGAGGTTTCGCTGCGCCTGGTTTGCGGTTCGAATCATCATGGTGGTCTTTCTGGCCGCGGTCGCCGCGGGTTGCGGCGAGGAAACCGGAATCCCCGGCGGGCCAGAAGGAACGGTGGAAAGGTTCCTTCGGGCCTGCATGGCGGGGGATGCGGAGACCGCCGAACTGCTGATCACCGAATCGAGCAGGCGCGAGGTCGAGGACCTGGGCCGGGTGGTTGAGGGGTTCCGAAGGATCATCGAGGACTACCGGATAGGTTCTCCGCACCTTTCGGGGACTCAGGCCAGGGTACCGGTCTCCATCAGGCTCACGACCGTGGACGCGGATCTCGGTTTCGATATGATCCTCCACCAGGAGGGGGGTTCCTGGAAGATATCCTTAACCGAGACGGAAACGGAGGTAAACAAAGCCAAGGAAAAGGTCTTCCGGGATTTCCCCATCCCGTAATAAGGATCCTTCATCCCCAAAGTTCCCGGTCGGACTTTGCCCTATATCGCGGTCTCCAGCTTTTTCCTGATCGTCCCGTATTCAAGCAGGGCTCTCATGGCGGCGACCGCCCGGGAGGCGGAAGGGTACACCGGCACGTCGGCCTCCACCAATGAGCGTACGGTCATGCTTCCCGTGCCGAGGAAGGACATCACCAGCAGGGGCTTCCCCGTCCTGGCCGGAACCCGACCCAACTCGCCGATGAAATCCCTTATGCCCTCGTCCCAGGACTTCTCCAGGGAGGCCATGTCCGGCAGGCGCTTCTTCAAGTTTACGGCTATGTCCGAGGCGCCGAACAGTCCGTATATGAGGGCCCCGTCCACCTCGCCCGATTCGAAGACCGCCTCCGTCAGCTGTTTGTACAGATATATGTTCGTCTCAAAGGTCATGTCTATGGGGTTCACCACCGAGGTGAGGGGTCCGGTCATCTCCTTCAGACGCGACCGCAGTCCTGAGGAGAAGACCGGCACGCGCAATCCCTTTTTTTCCAGATGATAGGCCAGAGAGGTCCCCGGACCTCCCGAGTTCGTTATGACCGCCATGCGATCTCCGGAAGGTACGGGCTGCGCCGAAAGGGCCCACAGGAAATCGATCATCTGGTCCATGTCCTCGGCCCGGATCACTCCGGCCTGTCGGAGCAGGCCGTCGTAGAGCTCATCGGGTCCGGAAACCGCCGCCGTATGGGAGAGCGAGGAGCGGGAACCCGCCTCGTTGCCTCCCACATAGACGGCGACCACGGGTTTCTCCGCCGCCGTAAGCCGGGCCGCAGATATGAACTCGCGGGGCCTTCTCACGGCCTCCACATAGAGCCCGACGGCCCGTACCTCTTCTTTTTCCCGAAAATATTCCAGGCAGTCCACGAGGTCGATATCCGCTTCGTTTCCCACGCTGACGGTCGCGGATATCCTTATCCCCGACGAGCGAAGATAGGGGTTGAGCATGGCCGTGTAGGCGCCGGACTGGGAGACCAGGGCGATCCTTCCCCCAAAGGGAGGTCCGGCGATGGTGGTGGTGTTTAAGCGGCACGTACCGTTCTGCACTCCCACGCAGTTGGGTCCCAGGAAACGGATGCCGTAGCGCCGGGCTATCTCTTTCATCCGTCGCTCCAGGCGGGCTCCCTCTTCCCTCTGGGTCTCCCCGAAACCCCCGGAGATGACGATGGCCCGCTTGATCCCAGCTTTTCCGCATTCCTCCAGTATTTCCGGGACCACCCCGGTGGGAAGGACCAGCTGCACCAGGTCCACCGGCTTTCCAACTTGGGCAATGCTCCGGTAGGCCCGAACCCCCATGATCTCCTTTTCGCTGGGATGAATTGGAAAGACCTCGCCCCGGTAACCTCCCTCGAGGACGTTGGCCAGCTGGATGGAGCCCATCTTCAGGGGATTGCTGGAAGCGCCGTAAAAAGCTATGGAACGGGGGTTCATGATCTGTTCCAACGGGTGCATGATCGTACCTCCGAATATGCTGCTTTCTGCCTCGTCCCCGGGCTTCGTCCTCGAAGCCCCCGAACCTCGAATGCCGGAAGGTTTTGCGACCACGGATCGCTTCCGGCGGCGTGGCCGGTCCGGATTCCACCATTCATGCAGTGTCTCAGGGACTCCCTTAGGGACAGTATAAGACCAGCTTCACGGTGCGTACGTTTCCCGGCATGGCGGCGTCGCGGAACTGAACGTATACATTGCGCCATCCCGGGTCGCCCTCCTCCAGCTTCCACGGCACGGCCATCCGTTCCCCGTCCCGGCAAGGCATCCATACGGCGCCCGCGAAATCCGCGCGGTTGGACAATCGGAAATCCATAAGGCCCGCTCCCTCGTCGTGAGCTCTGAGGACAACGGTTACCTCCAGACTACCCGGTCGCACTCCCGCTTCTATGCGGGCTTCGTCCACGACCGGACGCACCCTGTCCTTTCCCGCCCTGTAGACCCTCACCGGGACCACGCTTCCGCCGGGTACGTCGGTCATCACCACCACCATGCGCTCGCCGGAATCCGTGTCGTACTGCTCCAGTATCCTCCCGTTCAGAACCGCGTAGTAACCTCCCCGG
Source organism: Candidatus Solincola quzhuomuensis (assembly GCA_015711855.1). GTDB lineage: Bacteria > Actinomycetota > Geothermincolia > Geothermincolales > RBG-13-55-18 > Solincola_A > Solincola_A quzhuomuensis. The sequence continues at coordinate 7,747 of JACVJF010000017.1, forward strand.
GAAAGGTATTTCATGGGAAACTCGATGCGACACTCGTGAAGGTCCAAGACCGCCCCGGGCTGCTTGAGGGTGTTCTTCACCTTACAGGTCACGTCGGTAAATGGACCTTCCACGTTCAAGGGGAGAGGCCGGTTGAAGGCACCCTCGCCGTCGCAGATGGGGGGCCTCGGGTACGAGGGGCTAGCGGAAAAGTCCTGTTCCATCCACTGGATTACCGGGCGGTTGGCGCGGTATATATCGTAAGCGTTGACGGGGCCTCCGCCGACCACCAAACCGGACCAGCCGGGTACCGACCACTTGCGATCGGGATCGCCCTCAGCTCCGGCGAATCCCCACTCGGCGAGGTGGCCATCCCGGATGGTAATGATGCGGAATCCGCCGTAGGATTCCGAGGTACGGTCCACGAAAAGCGCCTTTCCGTCCACCGGCGGTTCCACCGCGGTGGTGTTGATGGATATCAACTGACCGGGGGATCGACCGTAAGGCGACCAGTCCACCCTGTTCACGGCGTCGTTGTGGGTGTGACCGGAGGCCACGAAGGACACCTCGTAGCGGCGGAGCAAGTAGAGGAAGGCTTGGGACCCCTCCCCTTCGCCCGCGGCGAGCTCCAGCAAGCCAAACTGTGCGGCGTTGTCGAAGGATTCCGGCGGATGTCCAGCGGGTCGCAGCGGATCGTGGTGCATGAAGATCCCCTTAAGTTTCCTGCCTTCCTGTTCCGCCCTTTGCAACTCTCTCTCCACCCAGGCCAGCTGACCGGAGAACCCGTCTCCCTCCGGATCCGGACCCCAAGGCCACGGCTCCCACTCCCACGAGTCACCCCCGCCCTTAAGCTGACCGTGCCACTTGTGGGGAATTATTATCTTCATGGGCAGGAAGATGTTGGTAAGATCGGCCAAAAAGCCGTTGCGGTCGTCGTAATCCAAGGCCATCTCTGGGAACAAGGAGGTAGCCAGCGCCCAGATCAAAGGGTTGGTGCGCTCGGGGCGAAAAGGCTCCGGCCCGTCAAGGTCCGCCTTATCCCAGTCCATGCTGTTGACGGCAAGAAAGGTCATATCCCCGTAATCCCAGGAGTAATAGAGGGGCCCGAAGAGGTCCTGCCATATCTCCTGGCCGTCGTCATGGGGTAAAACATGGCCGTCCCAACAGTAACTGTCATGGTTGCCGGGGACGCAGAAGACCGGGACGTTCAGAGCCAAAAGCTCGTCGTACCACCAGGTGTACTCGAACCTGTATTCCGTGCCCGGATCCCCGTTCACGTCGCCCCACAGCGCGGTGTCCTTGGGATAGGTGTTGAAGTTCTTCTGGGCGAAAACGCAATCGCCGGTGAAGACCACGAAATCGGGGTCGATGAGGTTCACGGCCTGAAGCACTTCCTGGAGGTAGATGGCGCCCTCGTTGGCCTTGCCGTCGCCGTCCAAATCCATGGGAAATCCAGGATACCCGAACACGGAGAGGTCGAATCGGTCGGGCGTGCCCGGACGCGGTTCGCGGAGCTCGAAGGAGTTGTAGTCGAAGTTCAGGCCGTTGCGGATCTCAGGACCGTATACGTGGGTATCGGTTATCTGCACGATCTCCAGATCGTCCTCGTAGGATTCGATGACCTGAAGGGCGTGGGGCTGGTGGTCATACAGGCGAAACTGGGGAGAGACCCGCTCGGAAACGCAGCGCAGGTGCAAGTCGTAGAGGTCGAGGGGCACGTTGCCGGGTATCTCCACCTTAATGTGGTCCACCTCGAAGCCTTGCAATCCGAACGTCTCCGGCCAACGCCGGCTGGGCCCCCGGGTGACCTCCTTGACCGCAAGCGTGCGGGTGTTAGACACGGTATGCACCGGGTGGGCGTAGGTCCCATAGGAAGGACCGCCGTAGCGATACCACGCGGCTGGCGGGTCTTCCGCGGTCCCCGGCACGGAACCCTCGTAGTTCTGGACGTTGGCCGCAACGGAGGTGGTTATCCAGACCTCCCAGTCCTCCGGCCTGTCTATCTCCCCGAGGGGGGGCCTGGGTGCCGAGGGATCGCTCCTCCGCCAGTCCCACTCTATGACCAGTTCCGACCCGCGGGGCCGGATGGAAGGGTACCCGAAGGTCGGGTAGATGAGCTGGTTTATCCTCTTGGCTATTTCTGGAAGAGAGCCCGCCAAGTTGAACTCCGGCGCTGGGGACGACGCCTCGGATGCCGGGGCGGGCAGCAGGACGGTAAGCAAGCTGAAAGCCAACAAAAAGACCAAGGGTGACTTCCGGCGATAGACGATCGCTCTCTTCCCGTTCCCGGAGCCGCACTTCAAAAGGGTGCACATCCCCCTCACCCCCTCCCTTGCCGGCATTCCCTCGCTTTTGTCCCGATTCTACAACAGTTCGGCTTACCCGCCAAACGGACCGTTGAGCGCATAGGTTTCGAGCAAGGAACGGAGCGGCAGAAAGCCGCCCTCGAGGAGGTCGTGGGAAAAGGGTTGGGTCTCCGCAGGACGGGGATCTTAATCCATGCCGGTCAGGATCATCCTCTCACCGCCGGGGAGACTCAATATCATAATGCGTTCCGGGTATCACCGGTAATCGGAGAGTGCCTTGGGGCCGAAGCAGCTCAAACATCTTTCCGGCTCGATGTCCCCTTCCACGATGAGGAATTGCCGGAAGCGAATCCTCCCTTCAGCTCACTGGGATGGCTGGAAACTTAGCAGGTGACCTCGAAGAACCCGGTATAGAACTGCCTATGTCTCACTCCAAGCTCGCAGCCGAAGAGCATCTCGAAGGCTGCGGCCATATCCCCGCAGGCCAGAGGCAGGGAATAAGCCATGAACGGTCTCCTAAGCGCAACGCCTGGAAGACCGAGTTTCGCGTAGCCCGGACGAGGGTCTCCGCACGCCCGCCGGGGAAGCGGACTTTATAAGGAAAACTCCTCCTTTATAAAACTCACCCAGGGCTTGAAGGACTCCACCTCCTCGGGGGACATCTCGTCCAAAAAGACGGTGTCCACCATGCCCACCAGCTCCGTGAGCCGGGTAGCCGCCTTGGCGTAGCGGACTATGGTGGGAAGGTTTCCCTTGAGCTTTATCTTGCCCTGGATCATCCCCTTGGTGGCGTCCAGTTCTCCGGTCATAACCTGCTTCCAGCGGTGGTAGTCAGCGGTAAGGACATAATCGCCCTCTTCGCCGATCGACCTCGGGACCAGCCTCACCGAGCGGCATTCCCCGTTCCAAAGGTCGAGCATGAGGTACATGTCGTCCTCCAACCCCACCGCCGGCTCGGGCAGTATATGGATGACCACCGACCCCTCCCATCCTTTGGCCAGGTTGCGATAGGTCTCGTCCCCCCGGATGAGCTTTTGGTAAGTCCCTATCCAGGCCGGAGTTCCCATGATGTACGGCGGTCTTTCGACCTCCATGAGATCTCGAACCAGGGCGTCAAAGGCCTCTTCCCACTCCTTGGTCCCGTAGGTGTAAGCCATCTCCACCACCTCCGCTGTACCCGATCCATCCCCTTTTATGCGACTCTCCAGGCGTGGGGGTATGTTAGCACCTCCGCTTCGATTTTTCCGACAACTTCGCGCTCCAGCGGTCCGACGTATGGATCATTCGCGGTAGCGAACCCCGGTTGCGCTCAAAGCGTAACTGACACTCGGGTACCAGGTCTATCGCCGCGCATCCGGTATTTTGCGCCGGGAATGCACGAGCCGTCTTCCCGTCTCCTTACCGAACATCTATCCATAGAGGCCGCCCTCTATCCCCAAGCTGCGGACCCGGCGCCACGAAATGGCTTGGAAAGGCCCTTCCCAACCGCATCAGCGGACGTAGGACGGTTCGTCCGCCACGGGAGGAGACCGCGTGTGATACGATGCAATTGGTTGCGCAAGGAAGAATCTTGGCGACGGCAAAGGGAGATGAGGGGAAATGAGAAAACTGCGCACTCCCGACGAGAGATTTGAAGGCCTTCCGGAATATCCCTTCAAACCGCATTACCTCGAAGTACCCGACGGCGAAGGGGGTTTCCTCCGCATCCATTACCTGGACGAGGGGAATCCGGAGGGGGAAACGGTGCTTCTCCTCCACGGCGAACCCTCGTGGTCATATCTCTATCGCAAGATGATCCCCCTGTTTGTGGAGACGGGCTTCCGGGCCGTGGTCCCTGACCTGGTCGGTTTCGGGCGATCGGACAAACCGGCGGACCGCAAAGACTACTCTTACCGGCGCCACGTGGAATGGATGCGCGAGTGGTTGCTCCGCCTGGGACTCAAGGACATCAACCTGGTCTGCCAGGATTGGGGAGGGCTCATCGGCCTACGGCTGGTGGCCGAGCGGCCGGAGCTCTTCTCCCGGGTGGTGGCCGCCAACACCGGTCTCCCCTCCGGGGACTATCCCTTGGGAGAGGCCTTCATGGCCTGGCGCAAGTTCTCCCAGGAGGTGCCCGAACTCCCTATCGGCAGGATTATCCAGTCCGGATGCCTGAGCGTTCTATCTCCCGAGGTCCTCGCCGCCTACGAGGCTCCTTTCCCGGACGAGAGCTACAAGGAGGGGGCGCGTATCTTCCCCTCCCTGGTGCCCTTGACGCCGGATGACCCGGCCGCCGAGGACAACCGCAGAGCCTGGGAAAGCCTTCGCGAGTTCGACAGACCCTTTCTTACCGCCTTCAGCGACGGGGACCCCATAACCCGGGGAGGAGAGACCATTTTCCAGTCGCTGATCCCCGGAGCGCATGGGCAACCTCATGTCACCATAACCGGAGCCGGGCACTTCCTCCAAGAGGACAAAGGAGAAGAGCTGGCCGAGGTGGTCATCCGGTTCATCCGAAGCACCTGATACGACCCCGTACGGCTCTTCGGATCGGTGGAGGAAGCGGAAGGGGCTTGTAAGAGGAAATGAAATCGATGGGGCAAGTGTGGTCCCGGATAAGCGCGGTCCCGTTGGGGAGCTAAGGAGGTCGGAGATGTTCGATATCTTGATCCGCGGGGGGCGGGTGGTAGACGGGACGGGCGGTCCTTCCCGTCAGGCGGACGTCGCCGTTAAAGACGGAAGGATCGTCGAAGTGGGACATTTACCCGGCGCGGAATCCGCGCTGACCATAGGCGCGGAAGGGAAGGTGGTGGCTCCGGGCTTCATCGACATCCACAGCCACAACGAGCTTTACGTGATCCGAGACGACTACCGGAAGCTCTTCGAATCCTATGCGAGGCAGGGCATCACCACCTGTGTGGTCTCCAACTGCGGATGGTCCCTCGCCCCCTGGCCTAGTGAGCACGAGGACCTCTTCCGTTCCACCCTCCACAGCATGGGGGTTTCCGATCGATTCCAGCCGGAATGGGAGACACAGGAAGAGTTCCTGGAATGGCTTGAGAAACGCGGCCTCCCCATAAACTTCGTCCCCCTCTCGGCTCACGGCCCCATCCGCATAAAGGTCATGGGCTCCGAAGCCCGCTTCTGCTCCCCCGAGGAGCTGGAGAGGATGAAGGAGATGGTCCGCCGGGACATGGAGGCGGGCTGCCGCGGCTTCTCCACGGGATTAACTTACTTCCCCGGCATGTACGCTCATACCGACGAGATCGTGGAGTTGGCCCGGGTGAGTGGGGAATACGGCGGACGCTACGTGACTCACGTGCGCTCGCTCACCGACACTTTCGACCGCGCCGTCGAGGAGGCGGTGGAGATAGCCAAACGGAGCGGAGCTCCCCTACAGATAAGCCACTTCATGTGCGTTCCCTATCTGGGACGCTTGGCCGACTTGGTCTACGCGGCGGTGAATGTCCTGGAAAAGATCAACAGCGTGGTGCCCCTACCGGGTTATCCCAACAAGGTCCTCCAGAAGGCCTACACGATCGTGGACCGAGCCTTGGAAGAGGGAGTGGACGTGGGGCTGGACTTCATCCCCTATGTCTTAGGGAACACCACGGTCACCCAACTCTACCCTCCCTGGGCCCTGGAGGGCGGGACGGAGGCTCTCCTGCGGCGCCTTAGCGATCCGGAACAGAGGGCGAGGATCCGTAGGGACGTGGAAAGGGTGCGAGCCAGATGGCCGCACTGGGAACCGGGTTCCTGGGCTTCCAATTACATAAAATGCCTGGGGTGGAAGATGCTGTCCATCCTTTCCGTAGGCAGCGAGAAGAACCGACGCATGGAGGGTAAGCGCATAGTGGAGCTTGCCCAGGAGGCGGGAAAGGAACCCTTCGACTTCCTCGCCGATCTCACCGTGGAGGAAGAGGGGGCGGTGGTCTTCCTCATGGGCATACCTCCGCGTCCCTGGTCGGAGAAGGTCTTCCTCAAGGGGCAAGATCACCCGCAGCTCTCGGTAGGGGCGGACGTCCTCTTCCCCGAGAAGGGTTCGCCTCCTCAGACCGCCTACGGGACCTTCCCCCGCATCTTTCAGCACTATGTAAGGGAGTTGGGGCTTTATTCCCTGGAGGAAGCGGTCCATCGCTGCACCGGCTTGGCCGCCTCGCGCTACCGGCTGGAGGATCGGGGAGTAATAAGGAAGGAGGCGGCCGCCGACCTGGTGGTCTTCGACTTCGAGAGCATCCGGGACAATTCGAGTTACGACGACCCGCGACGGTATCCCGAGGGCATCGAGTACGTGGTCATCAACGGGAAGGTCGTTCTCCGAAAGGGGGACTACGACGCCGGGGCACTGCCGGGCATGGTCCTGACCCGCTGAATTCTCAATCCTCCAGTTCAATCCGGAAGCGGCATACGGGATCCCCCTTGGTCAGCAGTTTGGTGAAGCCCGTGGTCCTGAACTTGGGGTTGAGTTCCTCGAGCATGCCGACCAGGGAAGCGGCGATCATGACCTCGCAGAGCTCGGGTTCCCGCGACCAGATGCGGGCGACGGGACAGGTCTTAAGCTCCTTCTCAAAGGCTTGCGGCGTATTCTCCACATAGCCATCCCAGAAATTGGCAAAAGAGTCGTCTATGGTGTCCTGTAACCTCGGAAGACCAGTGCAGTCCGCGAAGTCTTCCGGGCGGGTCCCGGAAAACGCCATCCACATGGCGGCGCCCTTCTTGCCCTGGCGGTAGAATTCCTCCTTCAGCCTCCGCATGAAAGCCTCGCCACCGACTTCCTTACCCACACGGTAGAGCGTCACCACCTGGCGTGCTAGGACCTCGGTCCAATTGCGGTAGCGCCTTCCCATCTCCTCCTCGCTCACCGGATATCTCTCAAATTCGGGTACCTCGTTCACCATAAACACCGCCTTTCTCCTATCTCGAAAAGAACCCCTGACGTTTTAATTGTAAATCCGGTGAGACCCCTCCGGAAAAAGGTGTGGTGAGATTCAAGGGAATTCGAGGCGCCGCCGCCTATTTCCGAAAATTTTCCGAAGATTACGGCCCATCTTCAACACCGCTCGAAGCCGCAGTGACGTTTTCTTCTCGCTTATCGACAACCCGAGGAAAAACACGCTCATGGTGGAATAATAAAAGTGGATCGACGGAGGAGCGGAACCCGTATCCGGATGGCGGAAGAAGAAAAGCGATTGCGGCCGGACGGTTCCGGAAAACCCGTATTTCCAATAGGAAAAAGCGAAGTCCGTACGGAGATATTCATCTTCACTACGGCCCTTTTCAAACCCAGGCAAAGAGGAGGTAAGAGATGAGCAAATGGAAGGACCTTTATCGCTTAAAGCTGACCACCCCGGAGGAAGCGGTAAGGGGCATAAAATCGGGGGACAAGGTCTTTTGCAGTGGAGCCTCCTCCACCCCGGTAGCACTCCTGGAAGCCCTGGTGAAGAGGGCCATGGCCGGCGAGATCGAGAACGTGCAGATGGGTAGCTTCATCATCCTGGCCCCCATCTTCGACGTGCTCAAGCCCGAGTACCAGAAGAACATCCTCATCGACAACTACTACACATCACCGCTGGACAGATCCGCCATGGCCTCGGGTCTGATGACCCATACCCCATACCATTTTCATCAAGTAACCCGCCTGGCGGTCGAGGAGGTAGGTTACCGCAAACTCATGGTCCAGACGGGACCCATGGACAAGAACGGCTACCTCAATCTGGGACTTTTTGCCAACTACCTGGACGTGGTGGACCGCCTGGAGGAGATCTACGTGGAGGTCAACGAGAAGCAGCCCGTGGTGCACGGTCCCAACTGGCTGCACATCAGCCAGGTCACCAAGGTGGTGGAGAATCACCATCCCGTCTTCGCCCTACCGCCGGAGCCGGTCAGCGACGTGGACAGGGCCATCGCCGAGAACATCGTCGACCTCATCGAGGACGGCGCCACCGTGCAGCTGGGTATAGGGGGGACCACCAACGCCATCGGCGAACTCCTGCTGGAAAAGAAACACCTGGGGTGCCACACGGAGATGATGGGCGACGCCTACATGAAGCTCTTCCAGGCCGGTGCCCTGGACAACACCCACAAGAACTTCCACCGCTACCAGATGCTCTGTTACTTCGGGCTGGGCTCCCAGGAGCTCTACGAATGGATGGACGACAACCCCATGATCTACCTCTCGCCCATCAGTTACAACAACGACCCCTACGTCATCGGGAAGAACGACAACCTCATCTCCATAAACACCACCTTGGAGATAGACATCACCGGCCAGTGCGCCTCGGAATCCTTCGGCCCCATCCAGTACACGGCCACCGGTGGCCAAGTTGACTTCACGCGTGGGGCCTGGCTCAGCCGGGGGGGTAAGTCCTTCATCGTCACCCCCTCCACCGTCGTCGACAAGGAAACCGGAGAGACGGTATCCAAGATCGTGCCCCAGCTGCGGCCGGGAGCGGTGGTGACCCTCACCCGCACCGACGTCATGTACGTGGCCACGGAGTACGGCTGCGTGAACCTGAAGGGCAAAAACCTCCGAGAGCGCGCTCGCGCCCTGATCAGCGTAGCCCATCCCGATTTCCGAGGCGAACTGCGCCGTTACGCGCGGGAGGTCAAGTACTTCATCCTCCCGGAGCACGAGGCCGGCTTGGACTGAGGGGCAGCACGAAGGACAGCGGCACCTGGCAGGAACTCTTTTAGTGGCGTGGTAGTTGGTCGACGTTTACGGGAAGGCCGATTGTCCTTTCTCGACACCGTGAGCGGCCCTTTTCCTCCTTATCAGCTTCAGTCCCTCGAACCAGAATACGCTCACCATGCCGGCCCCCAGGCAGATGGCCAGGTCCAGCGGGGAGAGAGCGCTGAAGGCGAAGAGTTCTCGCAAGGGAGGTATGAACAGAACCCCGGCCAGGAGGGCCGCCGCGCCGAGGAGTATCCACAGGAGCACGTAGTTCTTCCTGCGACGCGTTTCCCATATCGACCTCTCCCAGGAACGGTTGGCCAGGATCAGGGCCAGGTTGGAGACCACCAGGGTGGTGAAGGTAAGGGCTCGCACCTCCCGCTCGTCCATTCCTCGGCGATAGGCCACGAAGAAGACCAAAAACACGGCCAGGAGGGCGGTCATCCCCTGCAATAGACTGATCCCGAGAAGCCTTTCGCCGAAGAGCCGGTCATGCGGCGACCGGGGCGGCCGTCGCATGATGTCCTCCTCCTCCGGCTCCGCCTCGAAGGCCAGGGAGCAAGCGGGATCGATGAGGATCTCCAGGAAGGCTATGTGCACCGGGGATAGGACCAGGGGCAACCGGAAGAACACGGGGATGATGGTCATCCCGGCGATGGGCATGTGTACGCCGATGACGTAAGCCATGGCCTTCTTCAGGTTGTCGAATATCCTCCTGCCCGACCTCACCGCCGCCACCAGCGAGGAAAAGTCGTCGTCCAAAAGGACCAGGTCGGCCGATTCCCGGGCCACGTCCGCGCCTCTCCCGCCCATGGCCACTCCGATGTCCGCCGCCTTGAGGGCGGGAGCGTCGTTAACCCCGTCTCCGGTCATGGCCACCACTTCCCCTTCGGCCTGTAGCGCCCTTACCAGGCGCAACTTCTGTTCCGGGACCACACGGGCGAAGACGTTGACGGACCTCACTCTCTCCCGCAAAATCTCGTCTTTCATCTTCTCGATCTCGGGGCCTGTTAGACATTCCCCATAGGGCTTGATGCCCGCCTTCTCCGCCACCCGAACTGCGGTACCGGGGTGATCTCCCGTGATCATGACCACCCGGATGCCCGCCTCCCGGCACTCCCTGATGGAATCGGGCACCGAGGGTCTCACCGGGTCCTCGAGGCCAATGAGTCCCAGGAACTGGAAGGGGAAATCGTGCTGGTCGCCGGGAAGTTCATCTCGAGAAAAGGTGGCTTTAGCCACCCCCAACAGTCGCAAGCCCTCCTTGGACAGCTCGTCGATCTTCGCCCTTAGATCCCGCAACCTCTCCTCTTCCAGGTGACACAGGTCGGCCACCGCCTCCGGTGCCCCTTTCGCGGCGATCACGTATTTCCGCCCGTCCGCCGACCTCCACACCTGAGAAAGAGCCAGAAGCTGCGAGGAAAGGGGGTACTCTCTTTCCAGGGTCCAGTCGAAATGCAGGTGTTCCGTGCCGTCCAGCGCATGCCCTCCCAGGCCGGTTATGGCCGCCTCCATGGGATCGAAGGGATCTTTTCGGGAGGCCAGGACGCCGAACTCGAGGAGTTCGTGGACCTCTTCCGGAAGGGGGACCTCCTTTTCTTGCCTCAAGTCCCAGGTCCTCCCGTCGGACACCAATTTCACCACCGTCATGAGGTTACGGGTGATGGTCCCCGTCTTGTCCACGCAGAGCACGGTGGTCGCACCCAAGGTCTCCACAGCCGGAATACGCCTCGTGAGCACGCGCTGGCGAGACATACGCCAGGCGCCGAGGGTCAGGAAGACGGTGAGTATCACCGGGAACTCCTCGGGAAGAAGGGCCATGGCCAGGGTTATGCCCACCAGCAGCCCCTTCAGCCAGTCTTGGCGGGTGGTGCCGTAGGCCAGGAAGACAGCCAGGCAGGCTACGGCCCCCAGGACCGCCAGGCGCACCACCATGAACCGCGTCTCCTTCTGCACTCGCGTTGGTTGCGGGGATATTTCCCGCAAGGCTTTTCCTATCTTTCCCATCTGGGTGCGGATACCGGTAGCCTCGACCCGCACCACCCCGTGTCCCTTGACCACCAGGGTACCAGCGAATACGAAGGGCTGATCGTCACCTCCGGGAAGCCCCATTTCCAACGGCTCACTGCAGGCGAGCTTGCGCACGGGCGCGGATTCGCCGGTGAGAAGCGACTCGTCCACCATCAGGTTGGAGCACTGGAGCACCACGCCGTCTGCGGGTACTCGGTCTCCCTCCGAAAGGAGCAAGATGTCGCCGCTTACTACCTCCAGCCCAGCGATGCGCCGCTTCCTCCCTCCCCTTACCACCAGAGCTCGCGGACTGGAAAGATCCCGCAGGGACTCCAGCGCCCTCTCCGTCCTTTTCTCCTGGAAAAAGGCAATGCTTACCACGAGGACCACGAAGCTCATGAGCATCAGGGCTTCCTGCAGATCGCCAAGGAAAAGGTATACGGCACCCGAAAGTATCAACAAAAGGAACATGGGTTCCCGGATGACGTCCAGGAAGATATGCAGGGAAGTCCTTCTCTCCGCGGAAGGTATGAGGTTGGGCCCCTCCTCCTTGAGGCGCCGGGCGGCCTCGCTTTCCGAAAGCCCTGGCGGGATGCCGGTTGGATCAGGGACGTGCATTTTCATCCACATCAGGCAAGGCCCGCCTCATGAATCCCGACGGGCGGGCGAGCGGAACACTCCCATTATGATACTCCCTGAGGGAAAGTATATGGGGAAAACAGGCGTACCTACCGTCCATTCCGGACGTCGGGGTGGTTCCCCTGCTTACCCTCGACGAAAAATCAGACGCCGACGCTTTCGCCCAGCAGGTTCTCGACGAAATCCCGGATGCGCGTCTCCACCTCGGAGCGGTTGTACCAGCGCGAGTCGGTGTGGTCGGCCTCGATGATCAGGGTCGGCTTTCCGGTGCGGCGGGTGAACTCCTTGGCCAGGTCGTATTGCCCAAGGGAATAGGGCTTGCAACTCCGGTTGGAGTGCATGATCATGCCGTCCACATCGAAACGTCGGGCCAGCGACTCTATCTTTTCCGCCATACGTTCCAGATTTATGTTGAGATAGACCTCCGTGTAAATGGCGGCCATGCTGGCCAGGGGATCCTCCACATCCACTCCCTCGAAAGTCCAGGCGCTGGTGTAGGTGTCGGCCACCAAGCAGGCCTCCAGCTCGGTGAAGAGCCTGCCCAGGTTGCGCATCTCGTACCATACCGGGATGTTGTCCCACAACAAGCGATACCTCTCCGAGGGAAGGATGCCTATCCCCCGTTCGATGCGTTCTCTCATCTCCTTGAGGAGTCCTTGGTAGAAGTCGACCACCTCCTGGGTTCCGCGCAGGGTGACTATGGGGGCCATGAGGATGAAGGCGTCGAAGCAGGTCATGGGCGCCGGCTTGTGCTCGTTGCAGGCCAGCACCTGGGCCCAAAGGCTCGAGGCGTAGAGCGACTTGGCGGCCACGTCCACAAAACGAGCCTCGTCGTACTCTTTTCCGGTAATTCTTTCCAAAAAGGATATGTACTCCTCCATCTGGCGGACGGAATAATCTTTGTGATGGAAAGACAGCTCACCTCGCACGAACGGGGTGTCGAAGATGAAAAGGGGCACCTCGAAGAAGCGCGAGAGTTCCTCGTACCACTTGAAAACCGTGTTGCAGATGTTGTTGCAGCACACGAGGAAGGTGGGCCGCGGTAGGCCGCCTATGGGTCCACCTTTAGTGACGGCGCTGCCTATGTCCCCGCGGGCATAGGAACAAAGGTCGCGTGAGAAACCGCGTGATTCGGCCACTTCGCAGAGTTCCACGTTCATGTGAGCGGCCCCGCACATGGCGCCGTGGTTTTCCGGGTACACGGGTATGACGTCGAAGGCGATGAGGGGTTCCACGGGCCCACCGCTGGTGATCCAGGCGATATGCCTGTCCGTTCCCTCCGCCGCCTTGGCCTCCAGGTAATATTTGGTCATCAGTTCGCGCATGGCCCCGCCGGACTTGATGCGCCGTCTTTCCTTGTCCTCCTTTTCCCTGCCGGAAAGATCCGCATCGGTACTCATACTCAAACCTCCTTCGCCCCTCGTACCGGGTCAAACGCCGCGGATGGTCTCTATGAAAGCCTGAAGGCGGGTCCTCAACTGACCGCGGGAGAAGGACTGCAGTTCGCTCTCCAGGACCAGCGAGGGTACTCCCAGTTCCTCCTGCAGCCGCTTCCTCAGGTAGGGGATGTCGAAGAGGTGAGGCTCGCAGAAGGACTGCAGGTAAAAGACGACTCCGCGCGCGCCGCAAGCTTGCACCTGCCAAAGCAGTCGTTCCGCTCGGTCCTCCAGGCACTGATGTTTGGCGGGGCAGTTCACCCTTTCCCACATGCGCTTGGCCAGAGCATCCTCGGGAGCTACGGTCTCGTCCGCAAAAGCGTCGAAATAGCGATGTCCGCAACACAAGTCGTCGTCCACCACGTCGGCGCCCAGCTCCAGGAGGAGCTCGAAAAGGTCCGGGGTGGTGCATATGCTACCGCTGACCAGGAGGGGAAGACGATCGACTTCCTCGGCCTCGACGGACTCCAAGTTCTCGGCTATACGTTGAAGGATCTCGTTATGCGCCTGGCGCGGCATCCAGAACCCGACTACCAGGCAAGCCGTGGCTGAAAGACCGTCTATCACATGGGGTTTCTCACGTCGCAGTCGGTATAGCCTGTCCGCTAGGCGCCGGTTGCGGTTGTAGACTCGGATGCTCTCCCGAAGCGCCTCGTCCGAAATCTCATGTCGGACGAAGGCCTCCACCTGCTCCCGGAACCGGTGAACCTCCTCCACCAGGAAAGGGAGGGATATCTCCTCGCCCATGCGTATGGGGAGCACCAGGTCCCCGTGAAAAGGGAACCCGGTGTTGCGCCGCCAGATGTCCGAAAGACGCATCATGGTGTCGCAGGTCTGCACGAAGACCGCCCCTTCCAGGCTTTCAAGCTCGCCGGCAAGGGCCATATCCAGGTCGGTGCGGGCCAGGGAACAGCAGTAGGCCTGCAGGTGGGCGTCGGCATGACCTATGGTTCGCGCTGCACCCATGAGGCGTACCGGCGTGAGCCCCGCAGCATGGAGTATCTCCTCCGGCGTGTAGGAACAGAAGAAAGCAACCGGCCTTTCTCCTTGCTCCCGCAGACGCGACAGTTCCTTGTAGGGATCACGCCAGATCTCCAGACACTCGTCTATCATGGTCTGTGTTCCCATGGCGCTCCTTTCCTCAAGACGGCGGAGGACACAAACGCTTAATCCATTTTATCAACAATGCTCGAAACATCGGGCGGGGATCTCCACGGCATCCGCCTACCTCCCGAGGATCCGGCCAGGGATTCGATGCCCAACGGCGTAGGCGGCGCCGGAAAACCTGGACGCTAAGAACGGCCCCTCCCCCTTTTTCCCCTGCCGGCGCCCTCGCCGGATGGAAATACCACTATGGCCGCATCGGGACAGGTGACGCAGGTGTTCTGGCAGGCGCCGCAACCGGTGCATTTCTCCTCGAGAACATGAGGCCTTCCCCGCGAGTCCGGCTCGATGGCCCCGTAGGAACATCGCTCCTGGCAGACCAGACAGTCCTTGCCTTCCGCCCAAGCGATACACTTCTCCCTGTTCACTCGCGCCGTCCCTATGCGCACCTCGTCATCGTCCGGTCGGCGAATGGCACCCACCGGACAGGCATGTGCACAGGCCCTGCCGCACAGCTCGAACTCGCATTTGGCTAGGGCGGGGTTGAACTTAGGCGTCCACAATTTCGCGGCCCCGTACTCCCTTCCAGCCGCTTCCAGGCAACCGGTCATGCAGGCGCGCACGCATTCCTGGCAGCGCAGGCAACGGGAGACGAAGCTCACCTCGTCTTGCGCCCCCGGAGGTCTGAGCAATGGCGAAGCATCCGACTCCTGCGGCCACAACCCATAGGCGAGTGCCGTGGCCGCTCCGGCCAGACCCCAGGCCAGAAATTCCCGTCGAGCCAGCCTCAGCCTTCGCATCTCAGGTCGACCTCCCCCCTGCCCGCGCCTTCCGGCTTCCTCTTTTCCCTCCCGGACGCCGCAAGGGTCACCCCGAAGGAGCGCAGGAAAAGGGCTCCCTCGCAAGGACAAGAAGCCACGCATTCACCGCATAGGGCGCAATCGGCAACGGCCAGACGCCCGGTTCGCCGGGAATCCGCCACCTCGTTGATCTCGAAGGGACAAGCCAGGGAGCACCTGCCGCAGTGGATGCAGCTCTCCTCGTTCTTCACCAGGGAGATCGGACTGGCGACCGCCGGAAGGCGGGATCCGACCATGCTCGAGAGGGAGAGACAAGCTCCCAAGGGGCACATCTCCCGGCACCAGAAGCGCGGTCCCGCCACCACGGCCAAGGCGACGAGGCCGATGAGAAGAAAGGGTATTCCTCCGGAGAGCACGAAAACCACCGCCCGATTGGCGATCACCAGAGGGTCATAAACCCAGGCCAGGTTGATCCCCGCCAGAGAGAGGATCAAAAAAAGCGCCAGAAAAGCGTATTTAGGCCTAATCCTCCGCTCCCCGGCCACAATCGTCCTCCCGGCCAAGCCCACGGGCCTCAGATCGGAGGGTTTCCCAACAGCTCTTCTGCGCGCCGAGGGCGTCCATTCCAGCACTGTCCCCAGGGGGCATATCCAACCGCAGAAAAACCGCCCGCTGAAAACGGTTGCCAAAAGCAGCAACCAGGCAGGGAGTAGATAGGTCCAGAGGCCGCTCCAGGATACGGCCACGAAAGCCGCCAGGGGGTCGAAGCGAAGAAAGACGTTCTCGTTAACCCCTCCCGGAGGATAGGCTGCCGTCCACACCAGTATCACGAACAGGGACAGGAAAAGGGCCTGCACCACCCTCCTGACCCAGGAGATGGGATGACGGCTTCTTCTCGACTTACCTCGCTTTCTTTCCATACTGTTCCAGAATCTTTCCATGGGGGGCAGGTTTTGTGAAGACGCCGCGCTTTAAACGAATGCCACGTCACACGCGTATGCCGGTCTCTGCATCCCCCTCAGACCTCAACCTCCCTCACCCCAAGGGAACGGAAATCTGTGGTCCCCACCCCCAATTCCTCACCGTGAACCAAATACCTTATATCCCTCGGCGACCTCCCGAAAAAGGAGCAGGCGTAAGCGTCGACGGCTACCGGATCCTTGCCGATGATTATCTCCCCCGGCCGGCTCACGGTACCCGGACCGCCGGGCCCGTGGTCCAAAAGAACGCTAAGGGCATCCATTATCACCAGCGAGGGCCTGATGACCGTGTTCAGCTCGGCGATGGCCCTATGCAGGTCGATCTGGTGCATCTTACCCATATTCTGGGTACACCCTATGAGGTTCTTCATGGATAGGCTCAATCCGGCACCGCTGTGGTGCTTGGCCTTGGGCATGTTCACCACGATCTCCGCCCGGAAGATCTCCTCCAGGATGCCTACCTCGCCCAGGGCTTTTCCTCCGGGCACTCGCACCATCCGGGATACCCCCGGTCTCCCTACGGGATAGACGGCCAATTCGGCCCCCGCGTTCTTGGCGGCAGGTCCTATACCGTTCTTCTCCAGCGTAGGATCCACGAGATCCTGCAGGATGTGGTCGAAGACGACGACCTCCTTCGCCCCCGATTCCAGGAAAAGGCGCACCACCTCCGCCACCAGGCCGGGATGGGTGGTGGTGGCGTGTTCCGGGGGTCGGGCAAAGGCGGCGTTCACTTTGATGAGGACGTTCTTCCCCTCGGGCCGTAGGGTTGCTAGGCCTCCCCATTCCTCCAGTCCCCTGCGGACCATGTTTTCGGGTTTTTCTCCTCGCACCACCACCAGGCCGGGAAAGGCCTCTCCGCCATGACGAGGGGCGGGGAGCTCGCCGGGCGAAGCCTCCGGCCCCTGCTCCACGGGACAAGTCCCGGTTTCCTTGCCTCCACAACCGGACAAGGTCAGGCCAAGGTAGATACCACCCAGACCCAGGGCGGCTCTTCCCATCTTTTCCAGAAAATACCTTCTATCCACCGTCTTCATGAACTTCCCTCTCCGCAGTCCACGCGGTTTTCCGGTTCCCATCCCCTCCGTGTTTGCGGAAACCTTTCCGTCTTCTACCGAACGGCCCGATCCCCAACCGGGTTGCGCCGCCGTTCCCTAACGGTTCAATTCTAAAAGCTCTTAAGGAACCGTGCTTTGACCGACGTCATCCCCATCCCGCCGTTCCGCCGCCAGGGGTAAAGGACCCACCTTCGGGAACGCGGCGACGGTCTCGGATTCCTGAAGGTTTTTCCTCCTTAAAACGCCCATCGACGGACCCAAGACTTCCTGCTCCCTCGTCGAGCATTCCGGTCGGCGGGATCCCGTGTGTCCGACCCGATGAAACGGAATCCCCCGGTCCTAAGCAATCTCAAAAGAAAGAGGCCACGGTGAACGGCCCGGCTTCCTCGGAAAGGCACCGGTCTTTGGGAAACGTAAGGTCGAGCATGGCATGCGCGGGGACACTACCGTGGGCAATACGGAAGTCCGTCAAGGCGGAGGAAAAGACTTCTTTGCCATCCGTGCCGGAGGTCCCGCGCGGGCGATTACCCTACGAACCGCCGTCGTCCGACTATTGCTCCCCCCGAAAAAGGTAGCGTCCCTCCCGGATGATGAAACCGCGTTCCCGGACGCAGTCCTTGGCCCGTCGGGTCAGATCCTCTAGATCGGTTAACAACCGTTCCCAGCGGGCTCCGTTTTCGCTATCGCTCTCCACCCTACCCGTGTCCAGCCTGCATTGGAGGATCCTGTCCTCGTCCAGGGTGGACACATAGACTCCCGCCCTGAAGATCCATCTCCCTCTGCCGTTTATCCACTTCCTGGAAAAGGGCTGCACCCGGATTGTCTTCCCCTGTGGCGAGAATATCCGCCCGTCGTACTTCTCCTGAAGTTCGTCGAGCATGGAGTCCAGGTTTTCCCCGAAATCAACCACAACGCCCATCTTCTCCTCTTTTCACCTCCCATAGCATGAGATGTATTGTTTCATATTATACACCACATTAAAAAGTCTTGGCGAAAACATACAACGCCCAAGGCGGTCGAGATCAATGCTCCTTGCGATCCCGGGCACTCTTTTTGGTAATATTTCCTCGTATGGCTGGCTCGGGATTATCCGGGAACAACTTTTCTAGGGAGGTGCAGCCATGAGGTTCCTCGTAGCTTACCTGTCTCAGACGGGAAACACCCGGAAGGTGGCAGAAGCCATCTACGAAGTCCTGGAGGGTGAAAAGGAGATCATGCCCCTCTCCGAGGTGGAGAGCCTCGAGGGCTACGACCTGGCCTTCATCGGTTTCCCCATTCACGCCTCGAACCCGGCGGCGGAGGCCAAAGCTTTTCTGGAAGAGAAGGGAAGGGGGAAGAAGGTCGCCCTCTTCGTCACCCACGCCGCCCCCGAGGACCACGAGCTCGTCTCCGGCTTTCTGGAAAAATGCAAGGCGGCCGTATCCCACGCCGATCTGGTGGGGATGTTCGACTGCCAGGGGGAGCTGTCGCAGGCGGTGATCGACATCCTGGCCAAGAGCGACAACCCCAAGTACCGGGAATTCGCCGCATACGGTCCCCAGACCAAGGGCCAGCCGGACGACTCACGGCTGGAAAAAGCGCGCGTATTCGCCCGGGACGTGGTGAATAAACTGAAGGGGACTTAAATCCTCCCGTAACCGGTTATGTTAATCTTGAAGGCCTGGCGCAGGAGGAGCGGACCGAAGACGGGCATGAAGCGCATGGCCAGCCTTCCGGGGTACTTGACGACGAGTTCCCGGGGGCTGTGATCCATAATCCGCTTGGCGATAAGCACCGGATAGAAGGTGAGGTTGAGGCGTCGAAATTCGTCGTAAGCGGCGGCGGGATCGGTCACGGCATCGGCGGCGATCTTCCCGGAGAGAAAGGCTCCGTGCATGCCGAAGAACAACACGGGATCCATCATCCCGGACACCGTTCCCGCCAGGATCATGTCTCCCTGGAACAGCCTGGGGTTGGTAAGACGCCTCACGGGTGCCGCCCCGCCTTCCAGGACCTGGAATCTCTTGAAGGGATAGCCGTCCTCCAGAGTGGCCTGCTCGGCGAACTTTTCCACCTCCCACTTGGCCACCGGCCGGTAGCGGTTGAAGATCAGGGCGAAAGCGATGCCGTTGACTGAGCAGGTGAAGGCGTAATCGGGCGTGTAATCGTCGAAGTAGACGGTCACCCGGGGTTCCATCCAAGGAACCCGGCACTTGGCGAAATACCCGTGCAGGAGCTGGTAGGGGACTCCTACCGCTTCGAAGCCGTCCACGTGCAGTCCCGTGGCCATTATGGAGTTCCGGGGGAGCCGGTTCACCTGGCGATCGGCGATCACTGGTTGATCGAACTCGAAGCGCACCCCCTCCTCCACCGCCAGGCGGTAGAGGTAGTGATCCATGGAAGTCCTGCGAGGACCTCTCTCGATCATCCAGGCTTGGACGTTGGGTGGGAATTTGATCCGATAACGCTTTCCCCAGACGGATATCGTGCCTTCCTTCAGGGGAACCATCCCCGGCATCAGGTCGATGCCCGTGTACCTGCACATGGCCTCGGCGTCCATGGGCGTCCCGTGCGGGGACGGGTTGTAGATAGCTAACCCCCCCACCCGCTTGCCCTTCTCCAGCACGATGACCTCACGACCACGTCTTGCCAGATTGATGGCCGCCGTGAGTCCGGCCAGACCCGCTCCCACCACGTATACGGGTCCTTCCTTCCCAGCCATGACCAACCTCGCTTTCTCCCGATCCGCCAACCCTCGCTGATCAGTTCTTTGTCCCGCTTCAGATGCCGATGTATTTGGAATATCTATCCATATGGAAAAGAAGCAGATAGCCGGGTATCATCCGCTGCATGCTCGCGCCCTGTAGGCGACCCAGTAATTCAAACCTGGACACGAACCCCATCGCCGTCGAGACCAGGACCCTACGCAGCGGCTCGGGCATGTAGTTGATGGCCACTCGTCGGAAAAACCACATGGGGTTGAAACTGCGGTTGCAGAGATCGAACATCTCCTGGGCCAGCGCCTTGTCCTCCAGGGCTATGGCGGCTATCTTTCCCGAGATCATGGCCCCGTGGCAGCCGAAATAGGTCCCCGGGTCCTGGGCGCCCGCCAGCGTCCCGGCCAGGATCTTGCCCCCGGCGAAAAGCCTCGGCTGGCTCGGATAGCGGGAGGCGAAATAACCTCTCTCCATATGCCAGGTCTTGAACTCCACACCTTCCGTCTCCCTTATCTGCCTCTCCCACCTCTCGCGTTCCCTCTCTCCCACCGGCCTGCGGGCGAAGAAGAGACCGGCCACTACGCCGTTGGCGGAGGGTAGGTAACAGTAGTCGCGCGTGTAATGATCAAAGTAAACCGCGCAACGCCGCGCCTCCGACCTCCGTCCCCACGGGCGATATATCCCACTCATCACGTAGCCGTAAGCCGTCTCGTAGGGTATGCGGAGGGCATCGAAGGCTTCCCGGTACGGTCCGGTGGCCACGATGGTGTCGGGAGGATATTGGGCCAGATCCTTCTGGCAGGTTATGGGATTCCCCCACTCGAAAGTTACTCCCATTTCCCGGGCCACCTCGTAAAGATAGCGGTCGATCGCCGTGCGGCGGGGCCCGCGCTCCACGTTGTGCAGGGCGGAGAACGCGGGGTTGAGTTTGAACAGTCTGCCGAAGGAATAGACGTGAAAGTTCTCACACGGACCCACCTGCGGTTCCCCTATGGGCACCCCGAGGAACCGGGACATCAGATCGGGGTGGAAGGGCGTGGAATCCACGAAGGGATGGGCCTTGGGCATTCCCCCCACCCGGTTGTACCGGTCGACGCAGTGGACATCGTACCCCAGCTTGCGCGCGGTAATGGCCGCGCAGAGTCCTGCCAGACCGGCTCCCACGATGGTGACTTTCTTTCCGGGCACCTTCCTCACCTCAGCCTCTGAGTATATTCACGCCGGTCCCACCCCCCGCCTCTCTCCGGGCGCCCGCCGGGTTCATATCCCGCCGAAACCGGGTATGCCCCGGAGGGACATGTTCACCAAGGGCTGCAGCACTTTCGGCTCCCTCACGTATACGCTAAGGGCCAAATTAAGCCCCGCCTTGCGCACGAGGTGCGGCTGGTGTACGAAGAGCCTCTTGAGAACCCACGATCGGCGATAGAAGGCGGTGAGCTTTCGAAAAATTCGCCAGGCCCTTTCCTTGTCCTCCACGGCCATTGCCGCTATCCTGCCCGAGGCCAGAGACCCCTGCACGCCGAAGAGGAACAAGGGGTCCTGCAGGCCGGCCAGCGTCCCGGCCAAAATCTTGTCGCCGGAGAAGAGGCAAGGGGCGTCGATGCTCTTGGTGGCCACCACTCCGTAATGGGGCTCCCATTCCCCGAACTCCATACCCTCCCGGCGCAAAAGCGAAGAGAGCTCTTCGCATACCGCTGAACTCCGAGGCCGCGTGTCGAAGGCCAGCGCGAAGGACACCCCGTGAAGGTTCGCGCAGTAATGATAATTGCGCGTAAAACGGTCGAAAAAACCGATTATGCGCGGCGGTCCCTCGTGTCTGGTCCTGCACACGAACCCGAAGACCTCCTGGAAAGGACGCCTCAGAGCCAAAAAGGGCTCCGCTTCCAGGCCGGTGGCGATGATGCTCCCGGCCGGAAGGCGGGCGAAATCCTCCTGGGAATCCAGAGCCATCCCGAATCGGAAATCCACCCCGGCATCTACAGCCAACTGGTAGAGGTAATGGTCCAGGGAGGTGGAGCGGCTCCCTCGCTCCACGGAATGCAGCTGCATGTACCTTCCGGGGAAAGCGTGCCTCTTCCCGTACGCGTAGATGACGAACTCCTTGGTGGGAACAACGTACGGATAGGGGAGCTCCACTCCTATGAACCTCCCCAGCCGGTCCGGGTCCATGGGAGTGACGTCTATCGCAGGACGTATGCGGGGATCCCCTCCAACCCTGTCCCTCTTTTCCAGCACCGTGACCTTGTGGCCGGCCCGTACCAGGTTGATGGCGGCCACCAACCCGGCCAATCCCGCTCCCACAACGGTGATCTCAGCCATGGCCCCATCCACCTCGAGGTATCCGGAACGGCACCCCAGGCCGCCCGCCGGACCTTTACTTTCCCCGGCTCGGCACGAGTTCCACCGGAGACGCCCGTCGAGCGGAGAGGTCGCCCGCCGGACCCTTGCCGGCGGACGACCAAAAGAACCCAGAATCGCCGTCTTCCAGCCTGCCGGAAAGAAGCTCAGGCGAGACGAGGGTCCGCGCGCCGCCGCGCCTTTTCCCTTCCCTCCGGCCCTCTCCTTTTCCCCTATCACCTCCCTCCTCACGCTGACTCCGGCACGGACACAGGTCAAAGGGTCAACTTCTTGCACAAGCCGGTTTGATAATCCCATCTCCTGGCGGAGACGTTGTTGGGATCCACGGCCATCTTGAAAGCCGTGAAGGTGTCCGTGAAGGTGGTGCTGTTGGGCATCAGAAGCGGCATGAGGTCGTCCAGTTTGGGCATGCCTTCCGGTAAGGGTAAGGGCATCCCCTTCATCAGGGGAATGGCCCCGCAGGCCAGCACCAATCCATGGCCCAGGATCCCCGTGAACATGGCCCTCATGTAGGTCATGAACATGCGCATGTTGTCGTCTTTGTCGCCCTGGTTGGTATAGACATCGTATTCCATATAGGCGGAACGACCCATATGGTAGGGCTGGAGATAGGTGGAAGCATCGTCCGGCGGCAAATTGTCGTCGGTGTGGCCGGCTTGGTCGCTGGTGGCCACCCGCATGCTGCGCTCCGCTTCCAGGAAGTTGTCCAGGTGGCCGATAAGGGCCCCGATGAGGAAGGAGCCACGGACTCTCATCACCCGGACGGTCACGTTGAAGTATTTCTGCCAGCGGTCCAGGTTCACGCTGCGCAGATCGGCGGTGAGGTCCTCCACGGCTTCCGGGGGCAGGAAATCCCAATCCGGGTCGATCTTTAGGATCTCCCTCTCGATGATCTCCGCCTTCAACCTTGCCTCCTCCGGGGTGGAGCCGGCGAAGATGGTGAAGAGGTTGTTGCGGGGAAAGGTACCGGCGATGGCGCTGGCCTGGGCGTTGGTGGCGCCCACGAATATCCCGAAGAAAGAGTTCTGCATATGGGCGAGCTCGAGGGTAAGGTTCTCGTTGGCCACCTTGTACAACACGTCGATGACGCACTTCAGATCGTCCTTCTCATATGCTGGGAATATCTGGTATATATGTTCCGGTTCCGGATAGAGCCGCAGGGTCATCTCCGTGACCGTACCCAGGGTTCCGAAGGCGTAACGGAAGAGAGAGGCCATGTCCGGTCCCGGTCCGGGGACGTGGGCCTTGACCGCTCCGTAGGCGGCGGGACCCGTCTTCAAGATGGAACCGTCGGGCAGGACCATGGTCATGTCGATGATGTTGTCGATGCCGAATCCATACTTGGAGGCCAAGGTATTGATATTGCAGAAGGCGTGATTGGATATAACCCCGGCGGTGGCCGCCGTGGAGGGGTTGAGCACGCGGCACTTGACCTTCTGGGCCTCCACCTGAGCAGCCAAGTAGTTCACCCCCGGCTGGATGACCATGTACATGTTCTCCCCGTCCACTTCCAGGATCTTGTCCATGCGCCGGAGGTCCATGATGATGCCCCCGTAAAGGGGGATGTGGAGGGCCATGGTGGTGAGGCCGGTGCCCATGGGTATGACGTCCACCCGGCACTCATTGGCGATACGGTAGACCTCCGCCACCTCCTCCGTCGTCTCGGGCATGACCACCAGGTGGGGATATTGGGCGGGAAGGGGGGCCTGGTCGCGCGAGTATCCGATGAGGATCACCGGGTCGTCGGTGACCCATTCCTCTCCCAGGGCTTCCTCGAGCATCTCCTTGGCCCTAGCCAGATCCTCGGGGCGATTGTGGAGCGGTTCGGCCTCGTGCTGGAAGATTATCCCGGATATCCTCCTCTCCTTTATGTCCTTGGCTATGTCCCTTATCCACATCTCCCTACACCTCCTTCCCCAGCGAGGCCAGCAGCGGTTCGGCCAGGTCGTAGACCTTCACGGAACTACCAGCGGCCTCCACCGCCTTGCGGAACATCTGCAGGCAGTAAGGACAGCTGGTCACCACCGCTTCCGCTCCCACCCACTCCGCCTCGTACAAGCGTTCCTTGGCCGTCCACAGCGCGTAGTCGGGGAAAGCGTAGGGTACCCCACCGCCCCCGCCGCAGCAAAGGGAGTTGAAAGCGGCCCGGGGGAATTCCAGGAGCTCGAGACCGGGTACGGCCCGGAGCACGTTGCGCGGCGGGTCGTAGATATCGAAACGCCTGCCCAGCTTGCATGGGTCGTGATACACGGCTCGGAGGGGCACCTCTTTCACCGGCTTGATCTTGTCCTTGCGTATAAGGCGGTCGAAGACCTCGCTCACGTGCCTCACCCTGATGCTCGGGTCGAGCTCCCGCGTGTATTCCTCCTTGAAGACCCAGGCGGCATGGGCGTCGGGGGTGACGATGGTCTTGACGCCCAGGGAGTTGAAGGTCTCGATGTTCTCAAA
This sequence comes from Candidatus Solincola quzhuomuensis, assembly GCA_015711855.1. GTDB lineage: Bacteria > Actinomycetota > Geothermincolia > Geothermincolales > RBG-13-55-18 > Solincola_A > Solincola_A quzhuomuensis. The sequence continues at coordinate 32,207 of JACVJF010000017.1, forward strand.
GGCATAGGTCTCGAAGAAATCCCGGTCGCCCAAAAGTAGCATGAGGGCGCCGTCGCTCTTCTCCGCGGCGCCCAGGATGCCCACATCCAAACCCGCCTCCAGAAGCACCTGGGCAGCGGCGCGCACGGCGGGGAACAGGTCGGGGTCCGTGGAGTAGGCATCGCCGGCGAAGAAGAGGACCTCCGCCTTTTCCTCGGGAAAGCGTTTCAGCCCCAATCCTTCCGCCCAATCGCCGCGCTTAGCGGCTTCCACGCCGAAGGGGTTGTCGTTCTTCTCCATGCTCTCCCGCAGAGGTTCATGCTCGGGCATTGGCCCCCAGCCCTCGCGAACCGCCTTCTCCCGCATGAGCTCGAAGACCCGGGTGGGATGCAGCTGCTTCACCTCGTAGCACTGTTCTTGGCAGGAAGAGCAGAGCATGCAGGTGTAGAGGACATGCCGGAGGGAGTCGCTGGGCTCTATCTCGTGGATGTGCAGGCCACGGGCGATCTCCATCTTGCCCGATGCGTAGTAGGCATCCCAGCGGAAGCGGGTCCCGGATGGGCAGTTCCTCCAGAATCGGGAATCCGCGCAGAACTGAACGTGCACCGCTTGGCAAATCTTGCATTTGGTGCAGATGAAGTAATCCTGTTGCAGCTCGTGCAGGACCTCCCTCGGAGCGGTGATGCGCTTCTTCATCCTCTACACCCCCTCCAGGAGCTGATCGGGGTTCATGATCCCCGCCGGGTCCACGATGTTTTTGAAGATCCTCATTACCTTGACGAAGCCGGGGTGCGCCCTCTCGTAGACCATCTTGGCGACCTCGCCCCGCGGACGGTCCACGAAAGTGCCCTCGTCCAAAAGGACCCGGTAGGCCTCCCGGGTTATCCCCTTAACCCGCGAGCTCTCCTTCTCGTCGGCCGGGTCGTAATAGAGATCGCTCTCACAGTAGAAAGACCCCCCGAAATAGACGGGGATCATGGCCTGTCCCACCTCTTCCGCCGGATATCCTCTCTCCGCAGCCAGGTCGCAAACCTTGGCGAGCAGGCCGGGGATCCGCCTCTTGAAGTCGTAGTGCCGTATCAGGGCGGTCCGGCCACGGAGATAATCGCGGTCGAAAACGTACCACGGCTTCTGGAAGTGCTCGTCCATTCGCCTGGCGAGTTCCTCTCCGGCATCGCTGGCTCCCATAGCCTCCGCGTCACGCCGCACATATTGTTCCCAGAGGTCGACCAGCTCAACGTGGTGTTCCAGGCTGAGGACGGTGGCCCAGGGCGGCAGCTGCCTGCGCAGGTCCTCCGCCTCATCCGCGTCGCGGGACAGGAGAGCGGAAAGATAGCGGGAGTTGGCCACCAAGCACTCGAAGCAGTGTTCCTCGCGGTTGACCTTGTAGGCGAATTCCAGCGCCGGCCCCAATTCTCGGAAACCGAAGGCCAGCACCCGGCGTTCCTCGCGCAGCGGATAAAGGTAAACGATGCCGTAAAAGGGGATGCCGAAGACGTCCTCGCTGGCCCCGAAGAAGAGCGAGAACTGAGGGCCTTGGTCCTCGCGGAAATCGGCGATACCCTCCGAGGTCAGCTGCTGGGATCCGGAAACCCAGAACCGCCCGTCGGAGAGAACGGCGTGGAAAATGGAGAGGTTGGGAAAACGATAGACCGCGTTCCCGTTGAGGACGTCGCGGTCAAGGTAAGATCGAAGCACGGATCGCGATTCCGCCGCCGCCGGTAGGAGCAGCTTGCAGTCCTTTTTCCGGCATTCCTCCTGCAGACGTTCGTAAGTGACTCCAGCGTAGATATGTCCCATGAGATTACGCCGGTCCACTTCTTTGATGGCGTCCAGCCGGGAGAGGTCGATGAGGAGACCGCTTCGGGACGCAAGCTCGTTTTCCATCTTCTCCCTGCGGACCGAAAAGATCGGTATCTTCTCCCGGTAAGCGATTCCCACCACCGAGCTCAACTCGTATTCGTCCCCGGGTCTCACCAGGGTCAATCCACTCTCCCCGACCGGATCCAGGAAGTAATCCCTCAAATCCGACGGGCCCTTTCCCAGGTTTTCACCGCCCACTACCTCGGCGATCTCGTCGGCCACCGCCGCCCTGACCATCTCCCGACCTCCCTCCGAATCGACCCGGTTTCGCTCAGTAGTTCCTCGCCGCCTCAAAGCATGCCGAACCTACCCCGACACGGAAACTCGAACCTCGTGGAATCCAAGCCGCGTCACTGATTGACGATTTTTCAGCCCCCACAACAACGCTCTCCGTCCCGGTTTCCCGGCGACCACAATTGCATACATCGAGCAGTTGTATTATATATAATCGTGAACGACTGGTCAGTCACATTTGATAAGATTATAGGACCGAATCCGACGCGATGTCAAGCGGACACGACATCGGAGATCCTGTAATCATGCGGAAAAGGCACGGAACAAGAAGAGGTCCATATTAGGATACCGTGTCGAATCGCCAAGGTACCTAATACTCGCTTAGGCGGCGGGAGCGAGATCGGGGTATGGAAGATCCCTACCGCGGATAGGTGGGAAAGATGGTGGGGGAGGTGCCGGATGAAGGAGATCACCATAGTGGGGGCGGGGCTCTCCGGACTGACCGCCTCCATACTCTTGGCCCGCAGGGGATATAGGGTGGTGGTGCTGGAACGAGAGGAAAGGGTGGGAGGTTCCCCCCTCTATCATCCTTCTTGCCAGGGCAGCCCGCTGCGGTTGAAAGCGATGCTTAACTACCTGGGAATTGACATCTCCCCGGGAATCGAACCCATCCGGGAGATGAGGGAAATCGCGGGCGGGAGGGTCATGACTTTGGACCCCGGACTGATCCACGCCTTTTTCTTCGAGCGCGGTCCGCGGCCAACCAGCTTGGACAGCCACCTCTTCAAGTTGGCGAGGGAAGCGGGCGTGGAATTCCGTTTTAATCAGCCGGTAATCTCCATGGAGGACATGGCCGGGTTGCCCGCGGGCAGCATCGTGGCCACAGGCTTGCACTTCGAGGGATTCGATGCCCTGGGGATCCCTTATCTCACCTCGCACCACCTCACCTACAAGGCCACCTGCGATCCCGACCTCAACTTCGTGCACATGTACCACGACACCTATACTTCCGACTACGGTTACGTGGCCGCCTTCCGGGGCATCCTCTACGTCCACCTCTTCAACCGCCGCAGGCCGATCTCGCAGGAGAACGGTAACCGGTTCGCCGAACAAGTGGCGCACTTCGAGGGTATAGACATCCCGCGCTGGAACCGATTCTCCTTTCCCCTGCCCGCCGCTTCCGTCCGCACTCCCCGTCTGTTCGCCTCCAACAAGATCCTTGCAGGGACCTTGGCCGGGGCAATGGACCCCTTCGCTTTTTTCGGTCTGCACGGCGGCTTGGTATCGGGGAAAATAGCGGCCATGGCCGTGGAGGACAAAGAGCGGGCCTGGAGGGAGTTCCGCAGGTGCGTGAGCCCGTACTATGCGGCATACTTCGCGGCGCGCCTAAAGGAGTTCATCCCGGGTTCCTTGACCTTAATCGGCTATCGGTCCGTATTTCATCGTTTCGAGAGGAAAAGGTTGGCGCAAAAGATCCTGGTGGAGCATATGCCGGGGTATAGGAATCTGTTTCCTTGATTCGAGCGCTACTCCCCTTCTCTGGGATGAGGCCACGGTACATGGAAGACGGAGGTGAGAGGATGGATCCCGTTTCCAAAAGGGTGGTGGTCATAGGTTCGGGCGTGGGAGGAGCGGGTGTGGCCGCCCTCCTACAGGCCAGGGGGCACCGAGTGACACTGCTGGAGAGGAACGGCTTTTACGGCGGAAAATGTTGGTCTTTCGAAAAGGACGGTTTCCTGGTGGACTCCGGAGTGCACATGTTCTCCATGGGGGCTTCCGGACAGCACGGGGACATAAACCGTCGGTTGCGCGGCGACCTGGAATGGTTGACCGCCCAACCCAGCGAACACCTCCTCATCGGCGGCAAATACCGCATCAACCTCTATCAAAGCCCCTTCGACCCCCGCATGGCCTGGAGCAACGCCGCTTCTCAGATCAAGATGCTCCGGGACAGGTCGTTGTGCCGGAAAGGCGTGGGCCCCGGCGTCACCGCCCTGCAGAACGAGGTCTATCGCATTTCCAAGAGGAGCACCTTCCTGGAATCCTTCCGGGTGGCAGCGAAGATCGCTCGCCTAAACCCCTCCTATCTCGCGGAACTGGACGAGATCAGCCTTCAGGAGTTCCTGCACCGCATCACCGAGGAGCGGGTAGTCCTGCAGGGCATGGCCGCCCTTTCCATGCTTCTCACCGTGGTCCCCTACCACTTGGTCAGCGCCGGGGAGTTTCTGTGGTGTGTTACCAATATATTCCAAAAAAAGACCCTC
>JACVJF010000018.1 GCA_015711855.1 Candidatus Solincola quzhuomuensis
CTAAGGATATTCTGGGAGGGACATCCGCACCAGGCGCATCGAGCCTTTAAAGACGATATCAACACCAGGTGCTCGGGACCGTGTCGATCCCGAATGCTGGAATCGTTTTCTGACGAGCTTCAAGTCATAGGCCTGCCTTTCCGGTAAAGTCTAACCGTAAATAGAAATCCGGCTTTAAAAGGCGGGCTGCAGTGAGTAATCCAGGCCGGCGTCCCCGGCTCTTTTCCGAAAGCGGGCCAGGTCCACGAAGGCTTCCAACCGGGTGGCCAAGCCGGCCTTCCCGGTCATCTCGTCTATGACTATGGAGAGGACGGGAATACCCAGGTCGCGCGAGACCCTGGGCAGGATGCTCTTGGCGATGGTCTCCGGCATGCAGGTAAAGGGCATGACGTGCACCACACCGTCGTATCCCAACCGGTGATAGAGAACCGTAGCCCCCACCGACCTCAACCCCTCTCCCCCCACGAAGTGGGTCAGATAGGGCCTCGCCGCCTCCTCCACCTCCCGGTCGTGGTGGCCGGCCACGGGATTGTTTCCCGAGGGCCGCAACCAGTCGGTAAGGTAGACGCTACGTTCGACGAAAGCACCCAAGTTGCCCAGTTTCTCCTCCACCCCCAGGTTGAAGAAGGGCTCCAGCACTAGATAGAACTCCCCCACTATCCCTATCTTCACCGCCTCCCTTTCCTCCCTAGGGACGCTTTGCAGAAGCTCGAAGGCTTCCCGTTCCACCCTCCGCAGGGCGGCATAGGAATCCGCCTCCCAAACCATGCGGTAGCACCTCTCCAGCGCCTTGGTGGTGGCTCCCCTTTCCCGGTCCAGGCAGCGCTGGTGTAGGGCCTGCTGTTCCAGGCGATCGATGAGGTAGGCCTTGCTGAGGGCGAACTTGATGGCACCGATAACGGACCTCCAGGGCCGCCCCTGTTTCAGCTCCTTCAGCTTCCTGACGGTGGCCGGTATCCTGTTGGGCTCGAATTCCAACATCACCATGCGGAAATCATAGCCGGCGTCCTCCAGGATACGCCTCTGCGTCTCGGCATAGAACCCGAAGCGGCAGGGCCCCTTGCCGGACACCATGATCAGGGTATCCGCTCCCTCCTCGAGGGCCTCGATGAAGTTGCCCAGGGTGGTCTTTAGCGGGAAGCAGGCGAACTCCGGACCATAGCGCGTGCCCAGCTCCAGAGTTCGCTGGGAATTGGGGGGTGGGAGCACGTAATCCAGTCCCAGCTCCTCGAACACGCTGCCGAGCACGAACTCCAAGCTGCCCATGTGGGGCCAGCTAATCCTCATACCGCCACCGCCTCCCTTGCCCGTAAGGCGGGGTCCTTGCGCCGCCGGAGCATGTCCACGAAGGCCTCGATGCGGGTGAGGAAACCGCCCTCGCCCGTGTGCTCGTCGATGACCAAACTGAGCATAGGGACCCCTCCCAAGCGCCGGTTCTCCTGTTCGCAGAGCACGCGGATGATGGAGTCCGGTCCGCAGGGGAAGGAGATCATGAAGATTATCCCGTCCACCAGCCGGTAGCGGGAGCAAGCAAGTATGGCCCCCGCTACCTCCCGCTCGTAACTCCAATAGATCTCCTTGGGCAACCGTTTGAGCTCACGCTCCTTGAGCTTTTCCGGCACCATGTCCGCGGTCACCACGTCTACCCCCATGTACCCCAAGCGGTCCAGGAGGGACATGGTGGTGAAGGTGTCGTAGACGTTGTAATGGTGGCCGATGACCCCGATCCTCAACTCCCGGCCCTCACAGAGAAGGTCTACCGCCTCCCCTTTTAGGGCGCTCCGGTGGTCCAGACCCAAGGTAAGGCGTTCCAGGTAAAGGCGGTGTTCGCGCCAGGCCTCCATCCCGGCCCGGAGGATGCGGAACGGATTGCGGGCGAAAAGGCGCCCTAAAGAATAAACGGCACGGTAGTTGGCCCACATCCCTTCCTGGAAATTAATGGTAGGAGCGATCACGGGTATCTCGTCTTCCACCGCCGCCCGGGCCAGATCGGGGAGGCCCAGCATCTTAGGGCAGGTATGGGTTCCTCTTTTGACGCTGACCAGACGGGGGACGAAGATGGCGTCCACCTTGCCCCGCAGGGCCAGGACGTGCCCGTAAAACACCTTTACCGGCAGGCAGCTCTCGTTTTCCGCCTTACTCACCCCGGAGGAAAGGATGGAACGGGTGGTCTCCCCCGATTCCACCACCTCCGCCCCCAGGGCTTCCAGAAAGGAGGTCCACAGCTTTCCGTATCGATAATAGAGCAGTCCTCCGGGAATGCCTACTTTCATGATCCGCCCCTCAACGGGATCGGCACCGTTTCCGCCCGTCGAGAAATCCGGGCCGCTTCCTTCTCCGTATTTCGCCACCTCTTCGGGAGAGCAGGTTACGCGCGGCGTGCCGGCCGGCCACGGGTCGCCGCCTCGAGGGTCTAGACCGCCACCTTCCTCATGATAAGGTCGACGGCGTCTCCCACCGTCTCGATCTCCGCCGCTTCCTCGTCCGAGACCTTGAATCCGTAAACCCTTTCCATCTCCAGTAGGAGTTCCACCAGGTCCAGGGAGTCGGCCTCCAGGTCCTCCTTGAAGCGCGACTCCTCCTGGATGTCCTCCTCGGGCAGCTCCAGGGCTTCCGCCAGGGCTGCGCGCACTTTGGCGAGAACCTCTTTCCGGTTCATCTCCTTCCTTCCTAAACCCCTACGGTAACCGCCCGCCGCCTCAGATGCTTGCCAACAGCATACGCGGCCACTCCCAGAAAGGGAAGGGCGGAGAATATGGCTCCCCCGATCACTATCCCTCTTCGGTGCCGAGGTCCGACCGCATCCGTCTCCGCCACCATAAGATCGTCGGCGCCCATGCACCGGCAGAGGTCCCCCAGGCGACTAATAAACCGAGGGTCGGGGTCCAAGGGAAGCAGGTAGCTCTTGAGCAAGTTCACCGTGTAGCGGTAACCCCGCTTCTCCGCGCGCTTTCCGCGTTTTCCCTTTGCGGTCATGTTTCTCCCTCCTTTTCGGAGAGGCGTCGGTGAAGGCTGATCAGCGAGCGGTGTACGAGCACCTTCACCGCCCCCGCGCTCTTACCCATGACCTCTCCGATCTCTTTATGCCTCATCCCCTCCGCATAACGGAGGATGAGCACTTGCTGGCGCTCTTCAGGAAGGGAAGCCAACGCTTCCCGAAGGCGGCGGATCTCGTCCTCCCTTTCCAGTGCCTCCTCGGGCGCAGGACGTACGTCCCTCAAATCACCCGCCGCCTCCAGGTCCACCGTCCGCTGGCGACCGGCACTGCGATGCCAGTTGGCGACCAAGTTGTGGGCTATGCGCAGCAACCAGGCGGAGAAGGGAATCCCCCGATCCTCGTAACTGTCCAGGTGAAGCAGGGCGTGCAGGAACACGCTCTCCGTTATATCCTCGGCATCCTCCCTGTTGCCCACGCGGTAATATACATAGGTGTATACCTTCCTGAGATACTTGGTATAAAGTACCTCAAAGGCTTCCTTTTTCTCCTGCGCCCGGCGCACCAGGATCCCGTCTTCGTGACATAGGCCTCGGTTGCCCTCCCGGCTCATAAGGCGTCGTCCTCCTCGCATCTACGCGAAGCTCCGTTCCGGAATCCATTGATTATAAACACTTGCGGATCGAGTCGGGTTACGCGTACGAGCCTTACGCTTGCCGATTTCCGCATCCGGAACCTTCGAGTTTCGCGCCCATCATCGGATTTATGATAGCATCTTAGGCAGGTAAAAAGGGTTTTATGTCGCCGGGCGGAAAAATTGCGCCCAACCTCAACGGAAGGTCAGAACCTGGACGCGCTCCAGGTTAGGACAAGGAGGTCGGGATGGGTAACGTCCCCGGAGCTTATTGTCCCTTTCGCGTTTCGGCCATAACCGGAACGCTTTCGCCGTGCAACGACGAGTGTGCTCTATACATCCCCACCTCCAAGATGCCTCCCCAGAAATCCTGTGCCCTGTCCATCCTCGGTGTATATGCCCTGCAGAGAATCGTCTTCAAACAACAGGCCGAGGGGGGCGGGAAAAAGCCAGGCCCGGACGAAAAGGCGGGTGGGCCTCCCGCATGATTCCCGGGGAGACATCGGTCCGCGCCTCCCCTTTGCGGCCGTATCTTTACCCCGCTCCGCACATGGCGGATAATTATCCCCAAGATCGGCAGCACGGCGCACACGCACTCGAGGAAACGGGGCGACGGTCGCCAACGTTCATCGCCGCTCGGAGGACCGCCGACCCGATGGGGCGGGACGACCAATCGGAGCCGGCAAGGGGACCGTTACCCCACGGGAGGTGTTCATGGAGAAAGAAGAGGTCCTGAGGCCGGAAGGAGAGCTTCCCTTCCACGTGGCCATCATCATGGACGGAAATGGGCGCTGGGCTAAGAAACGCGACCTGCCCCGCATCGCCGGGCACAAGGCGGGCGAGAGATCCATAACCGACGTCATCCGTGCCGCTTCCGAGTGGGGCATCGGCGCACTTACCCTCTTCGCCTTTTCCACGGAGAACTGGAACCGCCCGGAGAACGAGGTGAAGTTCCTCATGAGCTTCAACCGTAATCTCCTGAACAAGCGGGTCCAGGAGTTCCACGAGCGCAACATCCGCATCAGACACCTGGGCCGGAGGGATCGCATTCCTCCCTCCACCCTGCAGGCCATAGACAACGCCGTGGAGCTGACGAGGCACAACACCGGGATGTCCCTGAACATCGCCTTCAACTACGGAGGAAGGGCGGAGATAGTGGACGCCATCCGCTCCCTGTGCGCCGACGTGGCCGCCGGAAAGGTCGATCCCGAGGACGTGGACGAGGATGTCTTCCGCTCCTACCTCTATCTCCCCGACGTGCCCGACCCCGACCTGCTCATACGCACGGCGGGAGAGATGCGCATAAGCAACTTCATGATCTGGGAGCTGGCCTACACGGAGATATACGTGACCGACGTCCTTTGGCCGGACTTCGACAGGCGTCACCTGGCGGAAGCCATCCGCGATTACCAGAGGAGGGAAAGGCGCTTCGGCGCCATCCGCGAGGAGTAGTCCCCCTTGGTCGTCTACAAGGACGAAGCCATCATCCTACACGCGCACGACCTGGGCGAGGCCGACCGCATCGTATCCATGATCACCGCAGGCCGGGGCCTGCGCCGGGCGGTGGCCAAGGGGGTCAAGCGCACCAGCAGCCGGTTCGGAGCCCGTCTGGAACCCTTCACCCACCTTCGCGTGGTCCTTCACGAGGGCAGAAACCTGGACACCGTGACCCAGGCGGAAATCGTGCGCTCCCACGCGGCGGTGCGCGAGGATTTCGAGAAATTCCTTTTCGGGGAGGCCATGCTGGAGCTTATAGAGAAGTCCTTGCAGGAAAACCAGACCATTCCAAGACTTTTTGAGATCCTCGAGGTCACCCTGGGGATACTGGAGGGGGAGGTAAGGGAACCGGCATTACTGCTCTCTGCCTTTCTTTTAAAGACCTGCGCGCTGGTGGGTTACCGTCCACGTCTGGAGGACTGCATCCTCTGTGGGAGGGAGATGGGCGCGGAGCGTTGCTTCCTGGACCCCGGAGGAGGAGGAGTGGTTTGCTCGGCTTGTAAGGGACAGGTCCCCACGGGGATGCCGCTCAATCCGGAGGCCCTAAGGTTGATGCGCAGTCTGCTTGGGGAGAAGATGGCGGGTGCGGCTCGGCGGGAAGAAGAAAACCGCCTCGTAAATGAGGTCATCCGGGCCTCCTTTCTTTTCGCGGAAAGCGTGCTGGAGCGCCGCTTGAAGTCCCGGTCCGTCGTTTTGGGACACCTGGAGAGGAAGGGGGAAGCCGGACCGGGTGAAAGCCCTCATGCCACCACTAATACCCGGGAATTAGACTGATGGGGCAGAGAAATTGCAAGTTTTTCTAAAATCCCAGTAAAAAGGGTATTGACCGATTAATACTTTGGTGTTATGTTTTAGATGACCCCGAGAAGCTGGAGGGAAGTCCAGACGGGGGATCCGGAAGGAAGAACCGGAAGGCGCAAGCCGGAAGGGGAAGCCGGAAGGGTAACTCGTAGGGATGGACCAAAGGTTACTCGGGGTCACTCCTTTTTATTCTCATGAACGGCTACCCGATTTCCGGTCGCGTTAAATCACCTTAGGCCTTGGACGAACGGGTCGACAGCAGCCCGGCACGCGGAGCGAAGTCGCTGCCCGGCGGCCAGTCCTGAGGCATAAATCCCGGGCTCATTTGTTCCAAGGTAGGATATGCAGGTATTCGCGTAGTATGCCAGAGGCGGCACTGGTCCCGATGCGGTTGGCCCCCGCCCTCACCATCTCCACCACATCCGCCAGGGTACGGATTCCCCCGCTGGCCTTCACGCCGAAACCCGGCCCGACCACTTCCCGCAGGAAGCGGACGTCCTCCGCGGTTGCTCCCCTCGGTCCGAACCCGGTGGAGGTCTTCACGAAATCGGCGCCCGCCTCCATGGCCAACTCCGCTCCCCGCCTCATCTCCTGCCGGCTCAGGTAACAGGTCTCCAGGATGACCTTCACCACCACGTGCCCCTCGCCCTTTCCCGCGTCGTAGCGTCGCGCCAGACCCACCACCGAGGCGATGTCCTCCTTCACCCGCTCCCACCTCCCCGAACGAAGGGCGGATATGTTTATGACCATGTCCAGTTCCCCGGCCCCCTGTTGGAGGGCGAACACCGCCTCCGCCTTTTTGGCGTCGGTGGACTGATAGCCGAAAGGGAATCCGACGGGAGCACCCAGGGCCACCCCGGTCCCCTTCAGCTCCATGCGGGCCATGGGCAGGTAGTAGAGGGGGACGAAGACGGAGCGGAACCGGGCGTCCGCCGCTTCTCTAAGGAAGTCGAGGTACTCGCGCTCGTCGGCCTCGGGCCTCAGGAGGGTGGCGTCCAACAGGTAGGTTAGGTGCCCCACGCTGGGGAACATCTCCAGGATTTGCTCTCTTTCCATGGGCTTCCTCACGTGTAGACCGTCAGATGAGCGCCGTAGCCACCAGCAGGTAAACGGCCAGGCCGAGCACGTCCATCAGAATGGCCAGAAAGGGCTCGGAAGCCTTGGAGGGATCCCTCTTCAACGCCTTCAGCAAGAGGGGAAGGGAGGCACCCACCAGGGCGGCGAAGATCACCGTGCAGCCCATGGCCAATCCCACCACTAGGCCGAGCCTGACGTTTTCCCGCATGGACCAGGCCACGGAGGATATGAAACCCCCGGCCAGGGCGGCGACGACCATGCCGATGGCCAACTCTCCGGCCACGGTACGGAGGAAACGACGCCTCCCCTCTCCCTGCAGGATGTCCACGGACAGGCGCGTGGCGCTCTGGAGGGAAACGATCCCTCCCATGGACAGTATGGCGGGTATGAAAAAGATGATCGCCAAATGTTTTCTCAGGACTTCCGATAGGGATCTGAGGATGCCGCCCGCCGCCAGCAACTCGAGGACCAACCCGATCAGAACCCAGGGCAGTCTACCCAGGAAAGCTCCCAAGAGGGGACGTTTCTCCAGCTCTTCCTCCGCTTCCCAACTTCCCACCAAACTGTAGATGTCCTCCTTGGCCTCCTCCTCGATCACGTCCATGACGTCGTCCACGGTCACGATCCCCAAGAGCTTTCCCGCCTCGTCCACCACAGGGACGGCTAGGAGGTCGTAGCGGTCGATGAGCGCGGCGACCCTCTCCTGGTCCTCATCCGGACGGACGGTGATGAGCTCCCGATGCATGATCTCCGACACCGGCTGTTCCGGCCGGGCCACAATAAGTTCACGAAGCGAGCTCACCCCCACCAGGCGACCCTCCTCGTCCTGGAAATATACGTAATAGATCATCTCTACCTGCTCCGGGACCTCGCGCAGCCTTTCCAGGACCTCTCCCACGGTCAAGGTGTGGCTGAGGACCATGGCCTCCGGGGTCATAAGCCCTCCGGCGGTCCGCTCGCCGTGTCGTAAAAGACCCTGGAGCTCCGCCGCCCGTGAGGGATCCAGCCCGGAGAGTATGGGCTCCGTCACCTTGGGCGGCAGATCGGCCAAGAGGTCCACGGCGTCGTCCGGGGGCATCTCGGCGATTATCCTCACCGCCACGTTCCTGGCCAGCCCCTTCATCACCTCCACCTGGCCGTCCTCGGACATCTCCAGGAGCGCGTCCGAGGACTCCTCCGCGTCCCAGACTCGAAAGATGCGCAACCTCTCCTCGTAGGGGATGCTCTCCAGGACCTCCGCGGCGTCGGCCGGCTGCAGCCCGTCCAGCAAGGCCAGGACGGCCTGCATCTTCCCCTGCGAAAGAAGATCGCTAACCGTCTCGCCCAGAATCCGGTTTCTCTCCTCCATGCGGGCTTCGACCTCTTTGAACCCTCCCGAATTCCCTTAATATCCCATCCTCCGCACCAACTGGGGGCGTTTGGACCAGTCCTTCTCCACTTTGACCTGCAGGCGCAAATAGACCTTCTCCCCCAGCAGAGGCTCTATCTCCTGACGGGCGCGCGTGCCGATCTCTTTGAGCATCCGGCCGCCCCTCCCGATGATGATGCCCTTCTGGGATTCCCTTTCCACGTATATGGTGGCCTCGATGTCCACTATGTCCGCGTCCTCCCTTTTCCCCATCTCCTCCACCACCACGGCCACGCTGTGGGGCACTTCCTCCCGGGTGAGGTGGAGAACCTTCTCCCGGATAAGCTCGGCTACGATGAAAGATACGGGTTGGTCCGTGATCATGTCCTCCGGATAATATTTCGGACCCTCAGGCAGCAGGTCCACGATGCGCTCGATGAGGGCGTGCACGTTCTCTCCCGTCTTGGCCGAGACGGGGATGATGTCTTTGAACTCGCCCAGCTTCTCCACCACGGCCGTCTGGGCCTCCACCTGCTCGGGGGTCAAGCGGTCGATCTTGTTCAAGACCGCCACCACGGGAGTTTCCAAGTCGGCCAGTTCCCCGGCGATGAAGAGGTCACCCCTCCCGATGACCTGGGTCCCGTCCAGCATGAAGACCACCACGTCCACCTCGGAAAGAGTTTCCCGCACCGCCTTGTTCAGCCGTTCTCCGAGGGCGTTGCGCGGCTTGTGAAATCCCGGCGTGTCCACGAAGATTATCTGGGCGTCTTCTCTTGTGAGTATGCATCTTATCTTGTTCCTGGTCGTCTGGGGTTTTTCGGATATGATGGCCACCTTTCGGTGCATGAGGTTGTTGAGTAGCGTGCTTTTCCCCACGTTCGGCCGTCCTATTATCCCCACGAAGCCGGAACGATAAGGGCTTTCCGTGTTCGCACCCTCTTCCATTTACCTCCTCCCGTCACCTCTGCCGTCCCCGTTTCGACGATCCCCAAAGGTGCCCTTTTCGGGAAGACCAGCTACCCCCATATCGAATCGCGAACCTTCCCGCAAGGGCGCTTTTCAGTTAGATGGAATAAATTACCATCATATTTGCGAGAATCTCCTCATGTGGATGTTGGTAAGTAGACCAACGGCCGCCAAATTGACGATGAGGCTGGAGCCTCCATAGGAAATGAAGGGGAGCGGGATGCCAGTTATGGGCATGATCCCCATCGTCATGCCTATGTTCACGATGATCTGGAATGCCAACATGGTCACTATTCCCAGGGCGATCATGGTCCCGTAGAAATCGCGCGCGTTGTTGGCGATGCGCATGCCCCTCCAAAGGAGATAACAGAAGGCACCGATGAGGACCATCGCCCCCAAAAGCCCCAACTCCTCCCCAACCACGGAAAAGACGAAGTCGGTGTGGTGGGCGGGAATGAACTTGAGGTTGGTCTGGGTGCCTTTAAGCAGGCCCTTTCCCACCAGCTGTCCCGACCCGATGGCTATCTTGGACTGCATGAGCTGGTATCCGGCGCCCTGGATGCTCTCCCCCTGCTTGAGAAAGGCGGTAAAGCGCTCCACCTGATAGTCGTGAAAGAGATGGAAGACGAAGCCCAGGGAGAAACCCAGTATTCCCAGCCCCAAAAAACTCAGCCAGTAACGCATGCGGCAGCCTACCAGATAGAGCATCCCCAGGAGGATGGCGGTCAGGACGAGGGTGGTCCCCAGGTCCGGCTGCAGGAAGATAAAGAAAAGGAAGGGAAAGGCCCACAACACGGGTATCAGAAAGCTCCGGAAGGAAGCGGGATCGGCCTTGTTGTCGGAGAAGTAGTTGGCCAGGGCCAGGATGAGCACGAGCTTGCAGTACTCGGAAGGCTGAAAACTCAAGGGCCCCAGGGTTATCCATCTCTGGGCCCCCATGGCCTCCTCGGTAAGGAAGACCACCAGCAAGGCGAGGAGAAAGAACCCGTAGATGAAAGGCGTGGCCACCTTCAAGCGTCGGTAATCGAAGCTCAGCACGGCTCCCATCACCATCAGGCCCAAAAGAAGGTTCACAGCGGTCCGGACCACGTAATAGGTTGGGTTTTGCGGATGATCCGCCCTGGTGGCGCTGTATTGCACGAGCATCCCGAAGGCTATCAAGAAAAAGGTGATGGCCAGGAGCGACCAGTCCGCGTGGCGTACGGGCAACCCGCTCAGCCGGCGGGCCATCTCGTCGGACCTTCTCCTCTCGGTGACCTTGGGAGCCAGGACCCTCCCCAGACGGGTGGGCACGTTGCCTTACCTCCTTCTACTCGGTTACCGTGGCTTCCGGCTGCCCCGCGGGCAGTCCGAAGATATGCTCCAGGATGTGGCGGGCGATGGGGGCGGCTACCAGGCCTCCATGCCCCCCTTCCTCCACCATCACCACCACCACGAACTGCGGGTCGTTGGCCGGGGCGTAACAGGCGAACCAGGCGCAGGGCTGTTTTCCCTGCACCTCCGCCGTCCCCGTCTTCCCCGCCACGGGTATCTGCTGGACGGGGAAGCCGGCGAAGGCGCCGGCCGCCGTACCTCCCCTGGAAACTACCCCGGTCAGCGCGCTGCGGATGACATCCAGCTTGCCCTTGTCCACGTATATTCCCAGCTCGTTGTCCCGAACGGTTATGTCCCCCAGCTGCTGGGGCTGTATGGTGCTCACCTGTTCCCCCAAATAGGTGATGATCTCCTTCCCCACGTGGGGGCGGTAATAAGGACCGCGGTTGGCGATGGCCGCATATAAAGTGGCCAGCTGAAGTGGCGTGACCAGTATGTCGCCCTGTCCCACCGCCAGGTTGACCGTGTCTCCCGGATACCACCTCTGATAATCCGGGTTCCCCTGGTTGAACTCCCATTTCCACTGCGGCGTGGGGACCCTACCCTCGAATTCGTGGGGGAGGTCCACTCCCGTGGTTCTTCCCAGGCCCGACAGGCGGGCATAATCCTGCAGGCGGGTAACCCACCCCTCCCGGTTCCTGTTCTCGTAAAACGCGTAACCCAATTCATAGAAGACGACGTCGCAGGACTGGATGATGGCTCCGATGAAGTTGATGGATCCGTGCGTCCCCCAACAGGTCTTGGGAAACTGCTGGAACTCGCCCCGGTTGAAAACGTGCCGGCAAAGGAAAGTGGAGGAAGCGGCGACCAGCCCTTCCTGCAGGGCGGCCATGGCGGTAACCACCTTGAAGGTGGAGCCCGGCGGGTACTGACCCACGATGGCCCGGTTGTTGAGGGGATAGTTGTTGCGCGGGTCGTTGAGCTCGGCCCATTCTCTTTCGTCGATGCCCCCCACGAAATCTTCCAGGTTGAACGTGGGCTCGCTGGCCATGGCCAGTATCTCTCCCGTGCGGGGGTCGAGGACCACCGCCGCTCCCGCCGGGGCCACGTAATTCTTGCCTCTCTCTCTGTCGAAATAAGTGCGGGCCCTGGCCATTCCCTCGCGGAGGTGGCGCTCCACCGCCCTCTGCAAATCCTTGTCCAGGGTAAGAACCAGGGTCTTTCCCGGATTCCGTTCCTCGCGGCCCACTTCCCGGAGGGGCATGCCCCTGGCGTCCACCTCCATGATCACCTTACCGTCCACGCCCCTCAAGATGTCCTCGTAATAGGCCTCCACGCCGGACGTGCCCACGATGTCCCCCGCCTTATAGCCCTTGTCCCTGAGCACCTCCAGCTGTTCCTCGGAGATCTCCCCGAGGTAACCCAGAACGTGCGCCGCCAGGGTCTCGTCGCCTTCGGGGTATTCGCGAACCGGCATCTTCTCCGCCAATACCCAAGGATAGTCCCTTTGCCTCTCGGATATGAAGAAATAGACCTGTGGATCCACGTCCTTCCTTATGAGGACGGGTTTGTGGGGTTGCACGTCCTTCCCCTGCAGCTTGCCCATGATCTCCTCGGCGGTCATCCCCAGCATGGCTCCCAGGCGAGCGGCTTCCTCTTCTTTTTTCTCCAGTTTCTCGAACTCCGTGGGCAGGACGTAGATGGAAAGGGCCCAGCGGTTTCCCACCAGCATCTGGTAATTCCTGTCCAATATCTTTCCCCGGGAGGCTTCCAGAGGGATCTCCCGGATGCGGTTGCCCTCCGCCAGGGCTCGGTAGCGGTCCCCTTGAACCACCTGCAAGAACCACAGTCTCACCACCAGAACCGCCACCATCACGGCGACGATCATCACGAAAAGGGTGTAGCGGTGGACCATCGCTCCCTTCTGCTGTGGGTTGACGGGCACGGTTTATCCACCCCTTCAGAACATCATGACCCTCTCCTCCACCCCGGCGAACCTTCCCAGGACGGGGTAGACCACCAGGGTGAGCACGGCGTTGTAGAGGGCTAGGCCGGCGATGATCCCGAAGCTGAAAGGCGGCCTGTTCTCCAGGCCCACCACGGTCCAGGCGGCGAACTTGATGAGCTCGTGGAGGACGGTGCCTAAAAAGACGGTCAACATGGGCCAGAAAACGGACTTGGAGACAATACGCTCCTTGAGCTCTCCCGCGAAATAGCCGATGACCGTCTTGGCAAATGCTCCCACCCCCAGCACGGTGGTGGTGAAGACGTCCTCCAGGAGCCCTCCCCAGAACCCGAACAGCGTTCCCCGACTGGGCCCCTCGAAAAGGGCCCAGCATATGGCGGCCACCAGCATGATGTCCGGCTTCACGCTTCCTATGCTCATCTCCCCCGCCACCCCTACCTGCAGGAGCAGGACCACGAGGACTATGACGGCGAAGACCAGTCGGCGGCGGGCTATGCTCACAGGTTTTTCCCTCCTTCAGCCACCCCGGGAACGGTGGTCGGAGGCGGCGAGACCACCACCATGACCTTATCCAGGCGGGTTAGGTTAGCTCGAGGTTCGATGATGATTCCCACCGAGAGGTCCGCCTGCTTCTCCCCTATCTCCGTGATCACTCCGATGGGGATGCCCGCGGGGCAGGTTCCCCCCATCCCCGAGGTGACCACCACGTCCCCCGTTTTCACGTCAGCGTCCAGGTTGAGGAGCTCGAGATGCACCTTGCCTCCCCCCTCTCCCCGAAGCACGCCTATCTCCGCGTTCCGCTGCAGTTTGGCCCCCACCGCACTGCTGTCGTCGGTGATGAGCTGGACCACCGAGGATTGGGAAGTGCAGAGGATGATCCTACCCACCAGGGAGCCGTCCTCGCTTAAAACGGCCATATACTCCCGAAGCCCGTCCGAGTAGCCGGCGTCGATGATGATGGTCTGTTCCCATACGTCGGGGTTGGTCCCAATGACGTCCACCACCAGGAATTCAAGCTCGGGGTACTCCTCCTTCACGGCGATCATCCGCCGGAGCGCATCGTTCTCGCGCCGGATCTCCTCCAGTTCGTGGATGCGTTCCTCCAGGTTCTTCACTTCCTCTCGGAGCCGGTCCCTCTCTCCTCTGGCCCTGCCCAAATCGACCAGAAACCCTACGCCGTTGCGCACCGGGCTGAGGACCTTGCTCACCCCTTTCTGGAGAGGGGAGATGACATCCATGAAGAACCTCTGCATCCGGTGAAAAAGGCCGTTGTCGCTCTCGCGGGAGTAGACGGTGACCAAAAGGACGCAGACGATGACCAGCGTGACCATCAGGTAGCGTTGTCTTCGATTGCGTCTTTCCAGCATGACTTCTCATCCCCGGGTCAGTGCCGGGACGAGGAGATCAACACCTTTTTCATGATCTCGAATTCCTCGAGACACTTTCCCGACCCGATGGCCACGTCGGAGAGGGGCGAAGCGGTCACCGTGACCGGCATGGCCGTCTCGTGCCGAATCCTCTCCACCAGGCCGGTGAGGAGGGCTCCTCCACCGGTGAGGACTATTCCCCTGTCCATGATATCCGAAGCCAGTTCCGGCGGCGTCTTGTCCAGAGTGGTCTTCACCGCTTCCACGATGGCGGAAACGGGTTCCTCGATGGCTTCTCGGATCTCCTCGGCCAGCACCACTATGGTCTTGGGCAGCCCGGTGACCAGATCTCGTCCCCTTATCTCGGCGTTAACCTCGTCGTCCATGGGGAAGGCGGACCCGATCTGGATCTTCAGCTCCTCGGCGGTCCGTTCCCCGATCATCAGGTTGTACTCCTTCTTTATGTAGTTGACGACGGCCTCGTCCATCTCGTCCCCGCCGATGCGGATGGATTCGCTGGTGACGATGCCTCCCAAGGATATGACCGCCACCTCGGTTGTTCCTCCTCCGATGTCCACGACCATGTTGCCCGTTGGCTCGTGGATGGGCAATCCGGCCCCGATGGCCGCCGCCATGGGCTCCTCGATTATGTAGGCGGCGCGGGCCCCCGCCTGGATACAGGCCTCCTCCACGGCTCGTTGCTCTACTCCCGTGGTCCCCGAGGGCACACAGACCACCACCCGGGGCCGGGCGAAAAGTCGCCTCTTGTGGACCTTCTGGATGAAGTAACGGAGCATCTTCTCCGTGACGTCGAAGTCGGCGATCACTCCGTCCTTCAGCGGCCGCACGGCCACGATGTGACCAGGGGTGCGACCGATCATCCTCTTGGCTTCCGCCCCCACCGCCAGGATGGCTCCATTGGAGGTGTTGATGGCCACCACCGAGGGTTCGTTGAGCACGATGCCTTTTCCCCGCACGTAGACCAGAGTGTTGGCCGTACCCAGGTCTATGGCCATGTCCCTTCCCAGCATTTCCCACGACGAGAGCATGCTTCTCACCTTTCCGCCATATTTTTAACGGCCCGAAGGCCGCTATTTGTTCGCAACTACATCAAAAGTAATTTTAGCACATGAACCGGAAAGTCCACTTTCCATCCATCCACCTCACCCGGCCCAAGGCCTTTTGCTGCTCCCCATCGAGCCGCTAAATGGCAGGCGTTGGGCCCACCTTGAGGGTTTCCCGAAAGGTTCACGTCCCCTCCCCGGCAAGCTCCGGGAAGAAGAGACCGACCTCCCGAGCGGCGCTCTCCGGACCGTCCGAGCCGTGCACGAGATTTCGGGTTATCTCCACTCCGTAATCGCCCCGGATTGTGCCCGGCGGCGCCTCTAGGGGATTGGTGGGGCCCATGACCTTGCGCACCAGGGTGATGGCCTTCTCCCCTTCCAGGACCATGGCCACCACCTTCCCGGAGGTGATGAAGTCCAACAGCTCCGGATAGAAGGGCTTGTCCGCGTGCTCGGCGTAGTGGCGCGACGCCAGCTCCTCGTCCACGTCGAGCATGCGCATAGCCACGATGCGCAAGCCTAACCTCTCAAAGCGGGAGATTATCTCCCCCACCAGTCCCCTTTCCACTCCGTCTGGTTTCACCAGGACCAGGGTTCTCTCCGCTACCATGATCACCATCTTCCTCCGTATTCCTTTCCCGTCGACCTAAGTTGGTTTCGCCGTCTCACCGGTTGCACGCGCCACCCGGGCCGTTCTCTCCACGGCACGGATATCCTTTCATCCATGTTATAGGATTAGGATGCCGGTACCGACCCCAGGACCCCAGGCCGGGCACGGTACCGTATCCCTACCCCGGTCGCAGTCCCATAGCCGTCCGCGCCTCTCCCACGGTGTAGAGGGAACCCGTGACGCAGACCATGTCCGTTACCGCCGCCAGGGTTCGCCCGAACCTTACCGCCTCGCCGATGTCCTCCACCACCACGCAATCGTAACCCATGCTCCTGACCGCAGCCGCGAGCCTCCTCGCCGGCATGGCCCTCTCCTCGTGGCTCTGAGTGACCACTACCGTATCCGCCAGGGGGAGCAACTTCCGGAGCACATTGCGCACGTCCTTGTCCTCCAGCATGCCTATGACCAAGACAAGCCTGTCGTAGTCCAGGTCGTTGCGGATGACCTGCGCCAGCTTGGCCGCCCCGTCGGGGTTGTGAGCACCGTCCAGAAGGACCAGGGGATGCAGGGAGACCACCTCCAGCCTCCCCGGGGAGGTCACCCGGGAAAGCCCCGTTTCCACTTCCGTTGGGGAGAGGTTTAAGGCCGAGCCCGCGAAGGCCTCGCAGGCAGCCACGGCGCAGGCGGCGTTCACTGCCTGGTGCTCCCCCAGGAGGGGCAGGAAGAGATCGCCGTATTCCCGGAAAAGGCCGCGTATGCCTATGGCCTGACCGATCTTGCCCGTGTCCACCCCGTAGGAGATCTGGTATATTAGCTGGAAATCCTTCCCATAGAGCTTTAGGGCGCATTCCTTTTCCGCGCAAGCGGCCGCCACCACCTCCATGCTGCCCGGATGGGATACCGCGGAGATCACCGTGCTCCCTTCCTTGACGATCCCCGCCTTCTCGTAGGCAATCCTTTCCAGGGTGTCCCCCAGCTCCGCCATGTGGTCGAAGGCCACGCCGGTGATCACCTGCACCGGGGACCTCACCAGATTGGTCGCGTCCCACCTCCCTCCCAGACCCACTTCGATGACTCCCAGGTCTGCCTTCCGGCGGGCGAAGTAAAGGAAAGCCATGGCCGTGGTCACCTCGAAATAGGTCAGGGGGTCGCCGGTTTCGGCGTCGGTCTCCTCCACGGAGGGGATGATCTTTTCCAGGAGGGAGGCGAACTCCGCCTCCGACACCAGGCGTCCGTCCACGCAAATGCGCTCGGTGACGCTCTGCAGATGGGGCGAGGTGTAACGGGCCACCCTTCTTCCGCCGACCCCCAAGATGGAAGCGATCATGCGCGCCGTGGAAGTCTTCCCGTTGGTCCCCGTGATGTGGATGGAAGGATAGGCGGTCTGCGGGTCATCCAGCTTGGAGAGGAGAAGCCGGATGCGTTCCAGGCCCGGTTTTATGCCGAACCTCGCCCGCCTGTTCAAGTACTCCTCGGCTTCCCTAAAATCCATAAGGGGTCAGGTCTTGAATTTTGATACCCTAACGGGTATCCCAATCCTACAAGGAAATCTCAACCTATCTTCAACAGGGGCGATCTTACAATCGCTCTTGATCGACGCGGGTTAGATATTCTCACCTAGATTCCATACACCTTACAAATCTCAGATTATAAAATATAAAACCAACCCTTGCGACTCACGAATTGGCCGTCCTCTATATTTCAATCCCAGCCCGCAATGAGCCCACAAGAGATGATTAGACCAGAGTCTGCAAATCACAGCCGAAAGACGCAGTCCATGCATGCATATACCTAAGGGGGTATCAAAATTCAAGACCTGACCCCTTTTACTCTATCAGGCGGAGTTGCTCGCGGAGCTTCTCCACCTTCAGGCGGGCGTCGGCCAGCCTGCGCCTCTCCTTTTGCACCACCTCGGGCGGGGCCTTGGCCAGGAACTGGTCGTTGGACAGCTTGGCCTGGTGGCGTCTCGCTTCCTCCTCCAGGCGGGCGATCTCCCTCCGTATCCGCTCCGCCTCCTCCCGGAAGGCCTCCCCTCTCAAGGGGATAAAGGCCTCCACCCCGGCGGCCAGTCCCCGCGCGTAGGAGGCGGGGTCCTCCACGGATTCCACCACCCGCATGACCGAGAGCCGGGCCTGGGACGCCACGTACTCCTCGTGCTCCAGGAGGAGTTTTTCCCTGCCCTCCGCGATGGGGACCAGGAAGGCCTCCACCTGCGCATTGGGCCGTACCCCCATCTCCGAGCGGAGGCGTCGCAAACAGGTGATGACCTCCTGCAGCACGGCCATCTGCTCCTCCGCCGCCCGGTCCAGATAATCCCTCCGAGAAACCGGCCAGGGAGCCACCACGATGGACTCCCCCTCGTGGGGAAGCCTTTGCCAGATCTCCTCGGTGATGAAGGGCATGAAGGGATGCAGCAGTCGGAGGGCCTGCTCCAAGGTCGTCCACAGCACGTAGCGAGCGGTGCGCTTTCCCCCCTCGTCCTCGCCGTAGAGCCTGAGCTTGGAGAGCTCCACGTACCAGTCGCAGAAGTCGCTCCAGAAGAACTCGTAGAGGGCCCGGCAGGCTTCGCTGAAGTTGTAGCCATCGAAATATCCGTCCAGCGCCTCGATGAGCCCGGACAGGCGGGAGAGTATCCAGCGGTCGGCGAGGGTCAGCTCCAGATCGTCCTCGCTCACCTCCTCGGGTCGGAAATCCCCCAAGTTCATGAGCACGAAGCGGGAGGCGTTCCATATCTTGTTGCAGAAGTGTCGGCTCCCGGCTATGCGCTCCTCGGAGAGGAAGACGTCCCTTCCCGGGACGGCTATATGTCCTAGGGTGAAGCGCAGGGCGTCCGCGCCGTACCGCTCGATGATGTCCAGGGGATCTATGACGTTTCCCGAGGACTTGCTCATCTTCTTCCCCGACTCGTCCCGGATGAGGGCGGTGACGAAGACCTCCCGGAAGGGGACGTCTCCCATGAAATGCAACCCCGACATCATCATGCGCGCCACCCAAAAGAAGATGATGTCGAAGGCGGTGACCAAGACCGACGTGGGGTAAAAATAGCGCAGATCCGGGTTGTCCTCCGGCCAGCCCAGGGTGGAGAAAGGCCAGAGTCCGGAGGAGAACCAAGTGTCCAGGACGTCCGGGTCCTGCTCCAGCTCCCCTCCACAGGGGCAGCGGTCAGGATCCTCCCGGGCCACGATTACCTGCCCGCACTCCCGGCAGTACCAGGCGGGTATGCGGTGCCCCCACCACAACTGGCGGGAGATGCACCAATCCCGTATGTTGTACATCCAGTCGAAATAGATCTTCTCCCACCGTGCGGGGACAAAACGCGTCCTTCCTTCCTCCACCGCCTTTATGGCCGGCTCGGCCAGGGTCTTCATGCTCACGAACCACTGTTTGGAGAGGTAGGGCTCGATGACCGTGTGGCAACGGTAGCAGTGACCCACGGCGTGCACGTGGGGCTCCACCTTCTGGACGTAGTGCATGCTCTCCAGGTCCCGCACCACGGCATGGCGAGCTTCATAGCGGTCCAGCCCGCAATAGGGTCCACCGTTCTCGTTGACCCGCGCCTCGGGGGTGAAGATGTTGATCTCCGGTAGGCCATGGCGTTTCCCCATCTCGAAGTCGTTGGGGTCGTGCGCCGGGGTCACCTTGACGACGCCGGTGCCAAACTCCGGGTCCACGTAGTCGTCGGCGATGATGGGGAGCTCCCGCCCCAGGAGCGGCAGGATTGCCGTCTTCCCCACCAGATGCCGGTAGCGGTGGTCGCGGGGGTTCACCGCCACCCCGGTATCCCCCAGCATGGTCTCCGGCCGAGTGGTGGCCACGTAGAAGTATTCGTCGGAGTCCTTGAGGTCGTAGCGGATGTACCAGAGCTTCCCTTCCACTTCCTCGTGCTCCACCTCGATGTCCGAGATGGCCGTCAGGCAGCGGGGGCACCAGTTGACGATGTAGTACCCTTGGTAGATGAGGCCCTCCTCGTAGAGGCGCACGAAGACCTCACGGACGGCCCGGGAACAGCCCTCGTCCATGGTGAAGCGCGTCCTCTCCCAGTCGCAGGAGCACCCCAGGCTCTTGAGCTGTTGGATGATGGTCCCCCCGTATTTCTCCACCCACTGCCAGACCCGTTCCAGGAAGGCCTCGCGCCCTATCTCCCAGCGCGTTTTCCCCTCCTCGGCCAGGAGCCGCTCCACCACGGCGTGGGTGGCGATGCCCGCGTGGTCCGTACCCGGGAGCCAGAGGGTCTCGTATCCCTGCATGCGCTTGCGCCGGATAATGAAGTCCTGCAGGGAGTTGTTCAGGGCGTGCCCCAGATGAAGGGAGCCGGTTACGTTGGGGGGCGGGATGACGATGGTGAAGGGCTCCCGGTCCGGGTTGGGCTCGGCGTGGAAGTACCGACGCTCCTCCCAGAAGGAATACCATTTCCCCTCCACCTGCGAAGGCTCGTAGGCCTTGGGGATGTCCCGGTTGGACTCCGTCAGGCTGCGATCCGACAACCCTTCACCCACCTCCAAGTCGTATCCAATCCCTTCCTCGCCCCGTTATCTCCTCTGTATCTATCCTTTCTACCCGCCGAAAACCGGCGCACAGATGAGATGATACCAGATGCGATAATACCAGTTATTATATATCCAGATCCGAATGGACGGTCACGGGGAGAACAGCGTACAGTCACTACCGACCGGAGTTTCGAGCCCTTCAGGTGCGGCGGGAGACGCGGACCGGTATCTCGAGCCGACGAACCGGTCGACGTAAAGGAATCGGTTATGGGCAGGGCGGCGCTATACGTATTTCTGGCCTCACTGGGAGCGGGCGTGTTCTGCCTCGTGCTCGTGGTGCGCTTCGGCCTCCTCGTCTACCGTTCCCTGCTCTCCGCTTATGCCGATTTCCGGGTCTGGTTCGACGTCCTTACCCGTTATGTGTCGCGATGGGAGGAAGCCGCTCGAGGCATGGAGGAGAAGCTCACCCGCCTTGCCTCGGCCGGCGAGGAGATCCGCGGGTCGGTCGAGGACATACAGGACGCCCTGGAGGAAATTCTTTCCAGTCCACTCATGCGCGCCGCCCGCTTCCTTGGTAGGCGCCGCCGCAGTTGAGGCAACCGGGCTTGCGCCGAGGGATCCCGGCGCTCATTCTCCGCATCGTCTTTGCGGTCCGAACCGGATGGTGGCAGGAGTTGGTAATACGTGGCCAGCGTCTTGCGGCAGGGTTCGGAGGGCTGGATCGGCAGGGGCCTCAGGCGCTCTCCTCGTCCTTGTACTCCCCGGCGGAGGTCACCAGGGTGGGCTCGGTCCCCCTCTCGATGGTGTCCTTGGTCACCACGCAGCGGATGATGTCGTTGCGCGAGGGGAGCTCGTACATCACGTCCAGGAGACACTCCTCCAGGATGGCCCGCAGGCCTCGAGCCCCGGTGTTGCGCTGCATGGCCTTGCGCGCGACCGCCCTCAGGGCTCCCTCGGTGAAGCGCAGCTCCACGCCGTCGAACTCGAAGAACTTCTTATACTGTTTGACCAGGGCGTTCTTGGGCTCGGTGAGGATGCGGATGAGATCGTCCTCGGAGAGCCCGTGGAAGGCGGCGATCACCGGCAGGCGCCCCACGAACTCGGGGATGAGGCCGAACTTGAGGAGGTCCTCGGGCATGACCTGCTCCAGGATCTCCCCGATATCCTTCTCCTCCCGCTTGCGCAGGTCGGCGCCGAACCCGATGCCTTTCTTGCCGATGCGGTTCTCCACTATCTTCTCCAGGCCGGCGAAGGCGCCCCCGCAGATGAAGAGTATGTTGGTGGTGTCGATCTGGATGAATTCCTGGTGGGGGTGTTTGCGTCCTCCCTGGGGCGGCACGCTGGCCACCGTCCCCTCCAGGATCTTGAGCAGGGCCTGCTGTACGCCCTCTCCGGAGACGTCCCTCGTTATGGAGGGGTTCTCCGACTTCCGAGCGATCTTGTCTATCTCGTCGATGTAGATGATGCCCGTCTCGGCCCTCTTGACGTCGTAGTCGGCGGCCTGGATGAGCTTGAGGAGGATGTTCTCCACGTCCTCGCCCACGTACCCCGCCTCGGTCAGGGTGGTGGCGTCGGCGATGCAGAAGGGCACGTTGAGCACCCGGGCCAGGGTCTGGGCCAGGAGAGTCTTCCCGCAGCCGGTAGGTCCAATGAGGATGATGTTGCTCTTCTGGAGTTCGACGTCGTCTCCGGAATAAGCGCCCACTTGGATGCGCTTGTAGTGGTTGTACACGGCCACGGAGAGGATCTTCTTGGCCTTTTCCTGCCCTATGACGTAGTCGTTGAGAAAAGCGTAGATCTCCGCCGGTTTGGGAAGCTCTTCCAGGCGCAGCTCGGGGGTCTCCGCCAGCTCCTCCTCGATGATCTCGTTGCACAGGTCGATGCACTCGTCGCAGATGTAAACGCCGGGGCCGGCGATGAGCTTTTTCACTTGCCTCTGGCTCTTCCCGCAGAAGGAGCACTTCAGAAGGTCGCCGCCCTCTCCGAACTTGGCCATGTGATCTTTACCTCCGAATCAAAGCGTTCTCCATCCGGTCACACTGGATATATCGCCCCGTTCGCGGGGTTTCCTTTAACTAATTTTCGGACCGGCACGGGCTCTATCGGGACCTGCCCTCCTCCTCCTTGCGCTCGATGACCTCGTCGATGATCCCGTACTCCTTGGCCTCGTGGGCGGTCATTATGAAGTCACGGTCGGTATCCGCTCTGATCTTCTCCAGGGGCTGCCCGGTATGCTTGGCCAGTATGTTGTCCAGGAGATCCCGCAGTCGGAGTATCTCCCGGGCGTGGATGTCGATGTCCACCGCCTGGCCGCTGGCCCCGCCCGCCGGCTGGTGCAGTAGGACCCGCGAATGGGGAAGGGCGAAACGCTTGCCCTTGGCCCCCGCCGCCAGGAGCAGGGCCGCCCCGGAAGCGGCCTGTCCGATGCAGATGGTGGACACGTCGGCCTTGACGTACTGCATGGTGTCGTAGATGGCCAAAGTGGAGGTGACGATCCCCCCCGGGCTGTTTATGTACAGATGGATGTCCTTCTCCGGATCCTCCGATTCCAGGTGCAGAAGCTGGGCCATGACCACGTTGGCCACGTGGTCGTCGATCTCCGTGCCCAGGAAGATGATGCGGTCCTTGAGCAGGCGGGAATAGATATCGAAGGACCGCTCTCCCCGACTGGTCTGCTCGATGACTATGGGTATCAGGCTGGTTGCCATCTCACCTCGACCTTTCCTTTCCGCGATTCACTATCTCAAGCTTATTATACCCGACCAACGGGTCGCCTCCGGTTGGGCTTGAACCGGATCCCATGCGGTCGGGAGAGGTCCGCAACCCAAGGCGAAATCCTCTTCCGCCCTCTTCCCTCTCGGGATATCCGCCTGCAGAGCTCGCGATCGAATCGGCGTCGTCGCCTCTTTGCCTTTACGCCTCGTCCTCGGTCCCCTGAGGATGCTCACCCGCATCGCTCCCTTCCGCTCCGCCCGAGGGCGTCTTCCCCTCCTCGTCCGCGAAAACGGCATGATCGCCCAGGAATCGGAGGGCCTTCTCCCGGAGGAGATCCCACCTGAGCTCCTCCAGGCCCTCCCGCTCCTCGATGGCTCTGCGCAGGGTCTCCGGCTTGATGCCGAACATGTCCGCCCGCCGCTCGATCTCCCGGTCCAGCTCCTCGTCGTTCACCTCGAGCCCCTCGGCGCGGATGACGGCGTCCAGGACCAGTTCGTTGCGGATGAGACGCTCCGCTTCCTCTCCGAACTCCTCCTCCATGCGCTTTTCCGTGTAGTTGACCGCCTTGAGATAGCTCTCCAGGGATATGCCTCGGGTGGCCAAGCGGGCTTCCAGGTCCCGGCGGCGTCGTCGGGTGTAATCCTCGATCATCCTGCGCGGGATCTCCACGTCGAGGCTCTCGGCCAATTTGCGCAGCGCCTGCAGGCGCACGGATTCCTTGGCCCTTTCCGCCTTCATCTCCTGGAGACGACGCCTTATGTCGTCCCTTAGCTCCTGTATGGTGTCGAACTTGCTGGCCTCCTTGGCGAAATCGTCGTCGGCCTCGGGCAGTTTCTTCACCTTGACCTCCTTCACGATCACCTTGAAGGAGGCTATCTTCCCGGCCATCTCCGGGTCGGGGAACTGCTCGGGCATCCTCACCTTGATGTCCAGGATGTCCCCCTTACGCTTGCCGCGCAGCTCCTGGTTAAACTCCGGCCAGATGTCCTCCGATCCTATCTCCAGCATAAAGTCCTTGGCCGAACCTCCCTCGAAAGGCTTGTTGTTCACCGTGCCCTCGAAGTCGATCAGCGCGAAATCTCCGTCGGCCAGCGTCTTGCCCGAGGCCACCTCCAGCTGGGCGAACTTCTCCCGCAGGTTGTCCAGCGCCCGCTGCACCTCCTCCTCGGTGACCTCCTCGTCCGGCCGCTCCACCACCACGCCCTTATATCCCGCGAGCTCCACGCGGGGCTTTATCTCCACCGTGGCCTGGAAGTTGAGGGGTTTACCCTCCTCTATCCGTATCTCGTCCAGGTCGATCTCCGGCTCGGCTACGGGCTCTATGTCCAGCTGTTCCAGGGCTTCTCGGTAATACTCGGGCAGATTGGACTGCTTGACCTCCTCGTATATGGTCTCCAGGCCCAGCCTGGCTTGAAGGACCCGGCGGGGTACTCTCCCCTTGCGGAAACCGGGCACGAAGACCTCGCGGGCTATATGGCGAAAGGCGCGGTCGACGGCCCTGCTCACCTCCTCGGCGGGCACCTCCACCGTGATGCGCACCTTGTTCCTCTCCACTTCCTCCATCTCGGCTCTTACGGTCACCTTCTACGCTCCTTCCATATACTTCCGGTCCTCTTCAATATACGATTTTCCCCTCGCCGGTCGAAAAAAATCCCACTCCCCTCACGGGGGCAGGAACGGGTGGTGCGAGAGGGGGGACTCGAACCCCCACGGTATGAACCACTGGATCCTAAGTCCAGCGCGTCTGCCGATTCCGCCACTCTCGCCCGGTCTGGGGAGCGATAAATATGCTACTACAGGCACCCGGGCATGGCAACAAAACCCGGGCGGGTTGTTATATAATAGGTGCTGCACTTTGAGGCGAGCGCCTGTAGCTCAAAGGATAGAGCAACGGACTTCTAATCCGTGGGTTGGAGGTTCGAGTCCTCCCAGGCGTGCCAAAAAAACGCGGTGGGGGTAGCTCAATCGGCAGAGCACTGGGTTGTGGCCCCAGAGGTCGCGGGTTCGAGTCCCGTCCCTCACCCCATTTTTTTGGAGAAAGGCCCTTTCAAGGGAGTTCCCGCTCCAGGCCTTGCGTGCTCCGTCTTTCCTCCCTCCTCCTCCGGAAGATGGGCACCGCCGACAAGAGAAGGAAAGCCGATGCACCCAAGGAAGCCCACCACTTCCACGGCTCCGGCGAGACGTCCACTTCCCGACCGGGCTCCAGCACCCTCACCTCCAGGGCGTGGATGTCGAAATCGCCCCCGTGCTCCCCGCAGTCGGCGTGGAACACCCCCGTAATCTCCAGGTAATCTCCTCGTGACCCGTGCCTTCCCAGCCGTTTTATTCTCTCCGCCTCGGAGGCCGGCATCCATACCCCTATGCCGCTGTTTCCGCCATGCAGTTCCCCCGCCTCGTGCAGAGCTCTTAGGCTGTAGGGATCGTCATTGACCGCTACCCAGGCGAAATCCCCCCTCCAAAGGACGTCGCCCACGGCCTCGCCCTTGAAGATCACCTCTTTCCCGTCGTACTTCTCCCATTCTTGAAGGAGGAGCCCGCTGTCCACCTCCATTCCCTCCGCCGCCGTCACTGCCGGGAAGCAGAGGCAGACCGCCGCGATGACCATGGCCAACGCGAGCGCGGTTTTCATCTCCCCCTCCTCGTCCACCGGAAGAGAAAGGCGAACATGGCCACCACCGCCAGCACCTCCAGTCTTCCTGCCCACATCTCGAAAATGTACACCACCTTGAGAAGCGTGGGCATGGCGAAGGAGGTCACGCCGGTGGTGAGCCCCACGTTGCCCGCCGCGGATACCGATTCGAAGGCGGAAGCGGTGAGCCCGTACCCATAGAAAAGACCCACCAAGGTACCCAAGAGATAAAGTCCCAGGTAGAGGAGGGTCACCAGGAAGGCGGTGGCGGTCAACTCCTGGGTCAGCACGTAATCGCGGATATGGTGGAAGCGCTCCACCACCACCGCCGAAGCGGGGGAGAGAGCCCTTTTGGCCCTCAACTTCAGCTCCTTGCCCATAATCCCCACCCTTATGGCCTTGATGGCCCCCGATGTGGAGCAGGAACATCCTCCCAAGGCCATGGCTATGGTGAGGGCGAAGAGAGCCAGGTCTCCCCACCTCGCTCCCATCTGCGGACCGTATACGGTCATGAACCCGGTACCGCTATGACCCGAGACCAGTTGGTAGGCCCCGCGGCGCAGGTCGGCGGCGAATCCCCCGAAGGTCCCGGCGAGGGTCAGGCCGGCCAGTACCATGGCCAGGGTGAGGAGCAAGGTGAAGGCCAATGTGCGGTTCTCGATGTTCTTGACCAGCTCGCGGGGCCTTCCCCTCCACACCTCGTACTGCACGGCGAAGTTGAGCATGCCCAAGACCATGAAAGCAATGGTGATGAGCTCCACGGGCAGGCTGTGATAATAGAGCACGCTCATGGACTGGGGGGTGAAGCCCCCCGTGTCGAACCCGGCCATGAAAAGGCATGCGGCATGGAAGAAGGAGCGTACCGGGGTCATCCCCTCCAATATGAGGCACAGGCCCAGAGATACGGTACCCGCTGCCAGGTAGGCCACGCTTACCCGCCATATGAACCGGGAACTCTCCACCACGTTAGGGAGTATGCTCTCCCGCCCCTCGCTCACATAGAGCTGGGCGGCGGCGCTGGAACCGGCCATGAAATAGGAGACCACCAGGACGACGATCCCTTGGCCACCCAGAAACATTATGAAATGACGCCAGAAGTTCATCCCATAGGCCATGTGGTCCAGGTCATGGACCAGGGTTAGACCCGTGGTGGCCAGACCGGACATGGATTCGAAACAGGCGTCGAGGTAGGAAGCGTAATGACCGTTCAGGTAGAGGGGAAACGCCGAGAAGAGCATGGCTGCCAGCCAGGAAAGGGCCACGATGACCAGACCCTGGTTCCAGGTCACCCTCCCCCGGGGGCGCAGGAAAAAATAGAGGAGGTCCCCCGCGGCCACGGTCAGGCACAGGGATATGAAGAGATCCAGGGCGCTCGCCCATTCCCCGGCCACCAGGGAGATGACCAGGGGCACGGCCATGCACAATCCCAGGGCGATGAGGACCAACCCCACGTTGTGGAGGATGTTCTCCAGGTCCTCGCGGTATGTGCTGATCTTCACGCCGGCTCCCCCTATTGGTTAGGCCGCAAGTCGGTCTAGAAGGTGCCGCACTTCCCGCTCGACTGTGCCGTCCGCTTTAAGGGTCAATCCGCCAGGAGGGAAAGGCGGCTGACCACGGCCCGCGAAACGGGCCGGAAATCGCCCATATCGTGGGAATACCGGCATTCGCAGAGCGGGCCGAGGTCTCGACCGGCCCAACTGCAGCGGGCATCGGTCACCGTGTATATCTTTTCCAGACGAAAACGTACGTGCCTTCCCAACTCGGTCACCCCCACGATCCTCTGGCCAGGATCGGTACCCAGAAGAGGCGCCGCCAGGCGGGGCAGCAAGCGGCAGAAGATGCGGTTCGCGGCTACCGCTTCCGGGAGGTGAGGGGTCAGGCGGTTGGCCAGGCGCAGGACTTTATCCTCACCGTATGCGACCTCCAGGCGCAGGATTCCCCTCTCCCCGGTATCCACTTCCAGGATCCACTTGCCGTCCCGGCGGCGGGAGTTTATGGAGGTCACCACCCTCCGGTCAAATCGGTGGAGGGAGGAGACCAGTTCCCCTCCCTCCTTGCCGTCCACGTAGAGCGTACGATAATCCTCCGGCGTGAAGTGAAATACGGCGCGGTAAGGACCCGCCGGAGTCTCCTCCCAGTCCTCGACCAGGAAGACGTCATCAGGTCCGAACTGAAGGGTGGGGATGAACCAGCCCTTCTCCACGATCATCTTTAGCTCTCCCTAATTATCTGCCCCGGCGGAGGGCGTCCCATACCGCAAAAGCAAGACCTCCCCGCGGTAAAATCTGGTCGGGGTGGGCGGATTTGAACCGCCGACCTCATGCTCCCAAAGCATGCGCGCTGACCAAGCTGCGCCACACCCCGACGGGTAGATTATAGCAGCGCTTAAAGGAACCGGATAAGAGCGTCTTTTTGGCCCCTTTCCGGCCATCGCCGATGTGTTAAAATTATCTCGCCGGGGAGATCCCGGAAGGCGAGCGGGAGTAGCTCAGTTGGAAGAGCGAGAGCCTTCCAAGCTCTAGGTCGCGGGTTCGAGGCCCGTCTCCCGCTCCATTTTATCCTCAAACCTCAGCCTATGCCCATCTCTCGCCTTCCGTGCCCGGTCCCGCTAAACGGACCGCCGCCCACGGTCCTTCCGGGACCCATCCTTCTCCGCCGCCCGCGCTTCCCTCCCCCCGACCGCACGTCTTTTCGGCCCTCCCGGACATCTCGGGAGGCGAGGACGGTCGGCGCATCCGCACGGGGCTCTGGGCCGTTTTAGATCGGGAGATGGCCGGGAAAAGCGAAAAGCGCCCCGAAAACGATTGAAGAACCTGGGCCTAGCCAGGACCGCCGTAAAGCCATTCCGGCTCCCCTTTCTCCAGCAGCGCGCGGAGACGCCGCAGAGCTTTACCCCGGTGGCTGAGGGCGTTCTTCTCCTCCAGGGATAGCTCGGCCATGGTACGCACCTCACCGTTCGGCACGAAGACCGGGTCGTAGCCGAAACCTCCCTCTCCCCGCGGTTCCTCGGCTATCCTTCCCTCGCAGGTCTCGCGCACCAGGAGACGCTCTCCTCGGGGGCCGGCCAAGACCAGCACG
This sequence comes from Candidatus Solincola quzhuomuensis, assembly GCA_015711855.1. Lineage (GTDB taxonomy): Bacteria > Actinomycetota > Geothermincolia > Geothermincolales > RBG-13-55-18 > Solincola_A > Solincola_A quzhuomuensis. The sequence continues at coordinate 28,489 of JACVJF010000018.1, forward strand.
CAGACGAAGCGGGCCCCTCTCCCCTCCCGAGGAACCCCCTCCAGCTCCCGCAGCAGGCGGGCAACGTTGCCCGCGTCGTCGCCGTGTTTTCCGGCGTAATGGGCGCTGACGACGCCCGGCGCTCCCCCCAGGGCCTCCACCTCCAACCCGGAATCGTCCGCTAGAGCCGGCAGATCCGCCCAGCGGGCCAGGGACTCCGCCTTATGCCGGGCGTTCTCCTCGAAGGTATCTCCCACCTCCTCCACCGGAGGCCAGTCCGGAAAATCCTTCCAGGTGAAGACCTGCACGGGAAGATCCTCGAGCAGATGAGTTATCTCCTCTATCTTGCCGGGGTTGCGCGTGGCCAGGACCAGCCGGGCTTTCCTCAATCCTACAACACCGCCTCTCCGCTGTCGGAGAGCAGGACCATGCGCTGTAGGCGGATTACGTTTTCGACTCCTTGCCGGGCCAGTTCCAGAAGCTCCTCGAGCTCCTCGAGAGAAAAGGGCCTTCTCTCTGCCGTGCCCTGCACCTCCACCAGCCGCCCATCTCCGGTCATGACCACGTTCATGTCCACCTCGGCCGCGGTATCCTCCTCGAAATCGAGGTCCAGCATGGGCACTCCGTCAACGATTCCCACGCTGACCGCGGCCACAGCGTCGGTAAGGGGAACCTCCTGGAGTTTACCCTCGTCGACCATGCGGCGGAAGGCCTCGTAGAGAGCCACGTAGGCTCCATTGATGGCCGCCGTGCGCGTCCCGCCGTCGGCTTGGATCACGTCGCAATCCACCCATAAGGTGTACTCGTTTAGGGCCTCCATGTCCGTGACCGCCCGCAGCGACCTGCCGATCAGCCGCTGTATCTCCAGCGTCCTTCCCCCTTGTCTACCCGCCACCGACTCGCGGCTCATCCTCTCCCGAGTGGAGCGGGGGAGCATACCGTACTCGGCCGTAACCCACCCTCGCCCGGAACCCCGCAAGAACTGGGGTACCTTATACTCTAGGGTGGCCGTGCACACTACCCTAGTCCGCCCCAGCTCCACCAGGCAGGAACCCTCGGCGTGTTCCATGTAACCACGCACCAGGCGCAGGGGGCGCATCTGATCCGGCCTTCTGCCGTCCCTCCTAAGCAACGTCCGCACCTCCCAGCCGGAGGACCATACCCTCCCGGGCAACCTCCACTTCTCCATGATAGACCTCTCTCGCCTCGGCCAGTATCTCCACGGGTTCGAAGGTGGGCCATATGTGGGTGAGAAGTAGGCGACGGGCTCCGGCGGCTTCCGCCGCCTCTCCCGCCTGGTGGGAGGTCATGTGTCCGTGGGAAGCCTCTTCCTGGTAAGAGGCGGGTAGGGTGGCCTCGCAGATGAAGAGGTCCACCCCCCGAGCCGCTTCCACCAGGTGCGGCGTGGGGCCGGTGTCAGAGGAATAAGCCAGGCTCCATCCCTTTCCTTCCACGCGCACGGCATATCCCTCCACGGGATGGGAGGTGGGAAAAGCGCTCACATACACGTCGCCTATCTGGTAAATATTACCAGAACACAATGCTTCTTCTCGGAAGACCCGAGGGAGGTGTGCCCTGGCGTCCTCTCCCAGGATGCGTCCCACGAGGGAAAGCCCCCCCTCGGGGAGGAGGAGCCTCAGTCCCCAGGGCTTCCCGGGGTGGAAGCGCAGCGCGTAGTAGAGGGGATAGAGATCGGCGAAGTGGTCTATGTGCATGTGGGTGATGAGCACGGCGCTCAATTCGGTGAACTCCACCGCCATCCGCAAACGGGATAGGCATCCGTTACCTAGGTCGATTACCAGGTTTGTCTCTCCCTCTTGGACCAAATAACCGTTGCATGCCCCGCCCGGGCGGGGATAGGTGCCGGAAGCCCCCAGGACGGTGAGCATCATTTTCCCTCCCTCCCCAGCGGGAGCTCCACCCTCTCCACCCTCTCCACTTCCGGTCCCAAAAAGATCCGTCCCAGCGAGACCGCCTGCTCCACGTCCCCAGAGCACATGAAGCGGTATACGGGTGGTGAAGAGGACTCGCGCAAATAGCCCCGCCGGGCCAGGTTCTCCTCCACCTCCCTGGCCACCTCCTCATCGGAGCTGATCAACCGGACGTTCCTACCCATGACCTCGGATATGACCGGCCGCAACAGCGGGTAATGCGTGCATCCCAACACCAGGGTATCCACGCCGCGCCTTATCAGGGGGGTCAGGTAGCGGCGCACCTCGGCCTCCACCCTCGGCCCGCTAACCTCGCCCCGCTCCACAAAATCCACCAGGGTGGGGCAGGCCCGGGAATGGACGCGGGCCCCCGCATCCAGGGCGTGTATGGCCTTCTGATATGCCCGACTGCGGACGGTGGCCATCGTGCCGATGACCCCGATCTGTCGGTTGCGGGTGGCCTGCACGGCGCCCCTAGCTCCCGGCTCCACCACTCCCAAAACGGGGATACTGCACTGCTTCTGGATATCCAGAAGCCCCGCCGAGGTGGCCGAATTGCAGGCCACCACGATTATCTTCACCCCCAGGGATTCCAGAAAGGTGGCGATTTCCAGGGCGAAGCGCCTTATCTCTGGTATCTCCCGAGGGCCGTACGGGCCGCGTGCGTTGTCCCCGAAATAGACGATGGACTCCGCGGGCAGACGGCGCATGACCGCCCTCATGACGGTCAGCCCTCCCACCCCGGAGTCGAACATGCCTATGGGCGCCTCGTTCAAGATCTACCCCCGGACCACCACGATACGTTCGGTTTTGCGAGCGGGATCCCGCAAATTTCCCTAAATTTTAGCACATATTTCCCACCCTCCCTCCCGCCTCGACGCCTTACGGCGGCGTCCCGTCTTCCGCGATCCCCGACCGGCGTGCGGACCCGTCCTCCTGCACTCACTTACGAGAGGGCGGGCTTTACCTCTCCGGACGGACAACTGACGTCGCCCCGATCCGGATCTCCCAAAGATGCACGAAAACGGGAAAGAATGTATGATTCGAGGTAGGGAATGGTTTGCGTGTACCTCGGGGGGAGCCATGAGATGGAGAGAATACCTCCAGCGTAGGGTGGAAAAGCTGATCCCGGTTCTCCTCTGCACCAGCTACGGCCAGCCGGAAGTCGACCTAGAACAGGTTTCCGCCTTCAGCCGGGAGTTCCTTTCCTCGGGCACCCCCGCCTTTCGCCTCCTCTACTTCACCCTGATCCTGGTCCTGGAGGGACTGTGCATGTTGAGACTCCGGCGTCCCCTCCAGTCCCTCGCCCTCGAGCAAGCCCGGGACTTCCTGGAATCCATCTACTCCAGCCGCACGAGCTTGCTGAAGGCCGTTCCCCTCCTCTTGAGCGCACCGTTCTACCTGGCCCATTACGGCAGGGAGGACGTGCAGGAGGCTCTGGGCTTCCCGGTGAGCGCCCTCCAAGAGGAGGCCGCGAAGAGGGAGGTGACTCGATGATCATTCGCCCCTCGGACATCTCCGGGGACGTGAGGCGCGAGGCCGACGTGGTGGTCATCGGCTCCGGAGCGGGTGGAGCGCCAGTGGCCAAGGAGCTGGCCGAGGCGGGCTACCGGGTGGTGGTCATCGAGGAGGGAGAATATTTTAAGCGTCAAGACTTCGATTTCCACGCCTCCCGCGCCTTGACGCGCTTTTATCGTGACGCCGGGCAGTCGGTGACCTTGGGGCTACCCTTCGTCCTCCTCCTCCAGGGGATGACCGTGGGGGGGACGACCACCGTCAACTCCGGGACCTGCCTGCGCCTACCCCGCCATGTCTTAAAACGCTGGCATCTGGAATACGGCCTTCGGGACATCACCGAGGAGGAGCTCAATCTGCTCTACGCCGCGCTGGAGGAATACCTCTTCGTGAAGAGGGCCGACCCGGAGGTGGCGGGGAAGAACGCTCTCCTCTTCCTGGAGGGGGCCAGGAAACTGGGCTATTCCGCCGGATTTATACCCCGCAACGCCAAGGACTGCGAGGGGTACGGAATGTGCCCCTACGGATGCCCCTCAGGAGCCAAACAGAGCGCCAACGTCTCCTGGATACCCGACGCCCTCAAAGCGGGGGCCGACTTGTACACGCGCTGCCGGGCCGAGCGCATAATGGTGCGCTCCGGGCGGGTGGTGGGGGTGAGAGGCCGTTTCTACCGCCCCGGGGAGAGGGCCAAGGGCCACCGCCTGGAGGTGGAAGCGCGGGTGGTGGTCCTGGCCGGGGGAGCTCTACAGACCCCTTCCCTGCTCATGCACAACCGCATCGCTCTGGGCTCGGGACAGGTAGGCAGGAACCTCTCCATCCACCCTTGTGGGGGGACCATAGCTCTCCTGGAAGAGGAAACGGGCAATCCCCGAGGCATCCCGCAGAGCACCTACGTGGACGAGTTTGCCCCCGACGGGATCATGCTGGAGGGCGTCACCCTGCCCCCGCCCGTCATGGCCTCTACCCTGCCCTGGGGAGGGAGGAGGCACGCCGAGGCCATGCGCCTTTACCCTTACTGCGGCACCTTCGGCTCCATGATCAGCGAGCACGACTCGGTGGGGAGGGTGGTCGCCGGTCCTTCGGCGCGCCAACCCCTCGTCTTCTACCGTTTCGGGTCCGGGGACCTGGAACGCCTGAAGCGTTCCTTCCTCCTCATGGCCGAGATCTGGTTCGCCGCCGGCGCCAGGCGGGTGTTCACCCCCATTGAGGGGTTCCGGGAGATCAATTCCCCCCGCGACCTGGAACGACTGTCCTTCCACCGCCTGAAACGGGGGGAGATATACGGACTGAGCGCTTACCACCCCATGGGAACCTGCCGCATGGGAAGCGACCCGGAATGGTCGGTGGTGAAGAGCACGGGAGAAACGTGGGAAGTGGAAAATCTTTACATCTGCGACGCCAGCGTGCTTCCCACCTCCCTGGGGGTCAACCCCCAACTGACCATCATGGCTTTAGCCCTGCGGACGGCCGGCTTCATAGACGAACGCCTACAGTCTTCGACGTCCGCGGGAAAGGCCGGCAGACGTCCGGCGGAGAAGGGACTGGGGGTAAGTTCTAAAAAGGCTCCGTTTTTCCGGGATCGGAGGGGATAAATCTACCGCAGCAGCCGCAGCGGGGTAGACCGTCCATCCCGCCGGCGAGGCCCTCAGTGGCGCTTACTTTCGCCCAGGGGCCAAATTCTTCCTTGTTCCAAAAGAGACTGGAAGAGGTCTCCCGCTCCCCCCAGGATGGGTCTTCCGTGGCCGGGTAGGAGGACCTCGAAATCGAGCTCTTTCAACTTGAGCAGGGATGAGCGAGCGGCCTCGGGGTCGGGCGTGAACTGAGGGGGTGGACCCTCCAGGACGCCGTTCTCGTTGCGCAACAGATCGCCGCTGAAGAGAATTCGCCTCTTTCGCTGATAGAGGCATATGCTCCCCGCCGTATGTCCCGGGGTATGGATGACCTCCAGCCCCCCCGCCAGGTCGAGATGATCTCCTTCCCTCAGGGGATGGTCCACCTTAAAGGGGCGGTAACGGAAGAAAGGCCATAGGGCGGTGTAAAAGATCAACCGCGAGGTCTCCACCTCAAAACGTTCGTAGGGAATCTCGCCCTGGGCGAAGGGGGCGTCCTTTTCATGAATGGCCGTGCGCACGCCGTGTCTCCGTTTCATCCCGGATATGGTGCCCACGTGGTCCCCGTGATAATGGGTGGCCACCACCAGCTGCAGGTTCCGGAAGGAGGCCCCCATGCGCCGCAGCCCCAGGTGGATGGCCGGCAGGTCCACCGGAAAACCGGCATCCACTAGAGTAAGCCCATTGCCGATCAGCAGGTATATGTTGGAACCGAAGGAATTGGTTATTTGGTAGATGTCTCGCGTCAGGTTTACCACCATCTTCGTCACGACCCGCGCGTCTTCACCTCTTCTGTTATTCCATGCGCATATTCTATCTCATCGACCGCTACTCCCGCTCCGTACGCTCCTCGCCCTCCCTCCAGGAAAAACGGCTGCATCGCCGCTCCCGTGGAGGGCGCCCCCCATCCAACGGCGCCGCGGAGCACAAGAGCGAATTATAGGCTCGGACCGGACCCCGGGGCCAGCAAGGAAAGCAAATCCGAGCCCGGGTGGCCCTCCTGGCCGCGTCTATCTCATCCACCGCTTCTCCCGCTCCGTACGCTCCTCGCCCTCCCTCCAGGAAAAACGGCTGCATCGCCGCTCCCGTGGAGGGCGCCCCCCATCCAACGGCGCCGCGGAGCACATGAGCGAATTATAGGCTCGGACCGGACCCCGGGGCCAGCAAGGAAAGCAAATCCGAGCCCGGGTGGCCCTCCTGGCGCCATCCGAAGGCGTGTACCCGCTGGCCCGTGTGGGTTATGATTTTCCTATGGCCAAGAAAAGAGAGACCTCTGGGCGGGTACGAACCCTGGCCGAGAACCGAAAGGCGAGGCACGACTTTCATATCGAGGAGAAGCTGGAAGCGGGCATCTCCCTACTCGGCTCGGAAGTAAAGTCCATCCGGGAGGGAAAGGCTTCCCTGCGGGACGGCTTCGCCAGGGTGAAGGGGGGAGAGGTTTTTTTGGAGAACGTGCACATCGCTCCCTACAGCCACGGCGGTTCCTTCAACCATCCTCCCCTCCGGGAGAGGAAACTGCTGCTACGTAGGGAGGAGATACGCAGGCTGGAGGGTAAGGTGGCCGAGAAAGGTTACACCCTCGTCCCCTTGAGCCTTTACCTCAACGATAGGGGGAAGATAAAGGTGGAGCTGGGACTGGCGAGGGGTAAGGCCAAGGCGGACCGGCGTCGAGAGATCATGGAGCGGGAGAGCAGGAGGGACCTTGAGAGGGCCCTCAAGGAGAGCCGAGGGTCCATCTCCCGGGAATGACCGTGGGCTTGCCCGGGCCGCATGCGCGAACATGCTACCCCCAACCGTATGCATTTGCCGTTCCCGGTAGTAAAATATAAATGGTAACGAAAGCTGACCGGATCTGATCCTTGAAAACAGAGGGGGCGAAACGGCTTCGACAGGGATCGGCGGCCGCGGTGGGAGCGAGCCGGGGTCCCGCGCCCCGTCAACAAGCGGGAAAACAAATAAACGCCGACAGCGAGTTGGCACTGGCCGCATAAGAGATGCGGCCCGTTCCTCCCCGGGTGGCCCGTGACCGGGGAAGGGACGTCATTCAGCGGGCTTGCCGAGGCCCGACTCCCGTAAGGGCCGAGGGACAACCCGACGGGATAGCTCCCGGTTAGCCGTTCGCCGGGCGAACCGGGGGCGAAAGCGAAACGGCGAATACGCTCGTAGAGCCCACGCGGTCGGATTTCTGGACGGGGGTTCGACTCCCCCCGCCTCCACCAAGATCACGGAAAACCCTTCCGGGCGAAGGGTTTTCTTTTTCATCCGAAAGGTGAGGCGATTGGGGCCAGGTTGCCAACGGTAAAATATACCATGTCCCAAAATAGCGGTCGTGGCCCCTCAAACCCCTCGGAGCCAAAAGTTGGGTCGCCCGACGAAACCCTTCCAAACGTGGGTTTCCTCATGAGACGGAGACTCTT
>JACVJF010000019.1 GCA_015711855.1 Candidatus Solincola quzhuomuensis
TTCCTCTCCCGCCTCGCCCCGCTTGGTGGGGCATTCGGGATCCAGACAGAAGGTCCAAGGTTTCCTCCCCTTACTCACCATCCTAACCCGGGGCGATCCGCACTGGGGACAGACCTCGTCCGTGGGGTACCTATCCATTTTCCTCTCCCGCCTCGCCCCGCTTGGTGGGGCATTCGGGATCCAGACAGAAGGTCCAAGGTTTCCTCCCCTTACTCACCATCCTAACCCGGGGCGATCCGCACTGGGGACAGACCTCGTCCGTGGGGACCAGGTTACCGTTCTGGGGAAGGGGATAGGTGACCGTGCATTCCGGATAATTGCTGCAGCCCACGAACCTCTTCTTGCTCTTTTTGGCCCTAACCACCCGAAGCTGAGACCCGCAGCGCGGGCAGCTCCCCAGTATGCGGTCCTCCTTTATGCCGTTGCGGATCTCGGCGGCCACCTCCGACTTGCTGTCCTCCAGGAGGCGCATCACCTCCTCCAGCATCTCCCGAGACTTGTCCACCACCTCCAGGCGGGTCTCCGCACCCTCGGCGATGGCGTCCATGTCCCGCTCCAGGGCGGCGGTCATCTCCGGAGAGGAGATGACCCCGGCGAACTTGCGAAGGGCTTCGGTAACGGCGATCCCCGTCTCCGTGGGAGCGATGGGGTCCCCGTATATGTAGCCCCGCTGGTAGAGGCTCTCGATGATGGCGTGGCGGGTGGACTTGGTCCCCAGCCCCAGCTCCTCCATCTTCTCGATGAGCTTTCCCTGGGTGTAGCGCGGCGGCGGCTGGGTCTCCCCTCGCTTGGGGGGCGGTGCCTCCACGACCTCAACCACCTCGCCCGGCTCCAGGTGAGGCAGGTCCGTCTCGCGTTTGCGCCCGTAGGGATAATATCTGTACCATCCCTCCTCCAGGGTGTGCGAGCCCCGGGCCACGAAGGGCTCTCCTCCGCATGAGAGGTCGGCCCGCACGTTGATCACCCGCGCCTCCCCCGCCAGAGTGGCCATGAACCTCCTGGCCACGAGCTCGTATATCTTCCATTCCTGAGGCGAAAGGTCCCCGGAAGATGCGGAGGCCGTGGGGTGTATGGGAGGGTGATCCGTGGACTGCTTCTTTCCCCGCGTAGGCACCAATTTTTCCCTCTTCAAGAGCTCCTGGCTCAGCTCTCCCAGCTCGATGCTCCCGGTCAACTCCCTTAATATCCCCCTCAGGTCCAGGGAAGGGGGGTACACCGTGTTGTCCACTCGCGGATAGCTTATATACCCGTTCATGTATAGGTTCTCGGCCAAGCTCATGGCCTTGGCCGCGGAGAAGCCCAGGGAAGCGGCGGCGGTGAGCAGACCGGTGGTGTTGAAGGGCGGCGGGGGTTTGACGGTCTTCTCGTTCAGCTTTACCTCTTTCACGGAAGCCGTGTTCTCCAGGCGGGCATGCGCCCGCTCCGCCTCCTCCCGAGTGGGAAAGCGCTCGCGGGCGTGGGTGGCCTGGAAGATCTCCCCGTCCTTGCGGCATTCGATCTTCAGAGTCCAGAAAGGGGTGGGGACGAATTCCTTGCGCTCCTTCTCCCGATCCACGATGAGGGCCAGGGTCGGGCTCTGGACCCTCCCCACGGAAAGGAAGTTCTTTCCAAGACGCGTGGAGGCCAGGCTTATGAAGCGGGTGAGGCTGGCACCCCATATCAGATCTATGTCCTGCCTGGCCTCTCCCGCCGAGGCCAGGTTGTAGTACGGATCCTCCAGGCGAGCGAAGACCCTCTTTATCTCCGAAGGGGTGAGCGCGGAGAAGCGGGCCCGCTTCACCTTTATCTCGGGACGCACTTCCCGGATGAGGTTGATGGCGTCCACGCCGATGAGCTCCCCCTCCCGGTCGAAGTCGGTGGCGATTATGACCTCGTCCGCCTTGCGGGCCTCGCTCTGCACCATCCTGATCAGGGATTTGTTGGTAGGGACCTTGACGATCTCGGCGCGGATAAGCTGTCGAGGCTCCACTTCCTGCCATTGTTGATATTCGGGAGGGAAATCCACCTTGAGGATGTGGCCCTTGAGACCCAGGCAGTGGACCTCGTCCCCGTTCATGCGGAACACGTAAACCGGGTTTCGGGGAGACCCGACGGCCCGCGCTTTTCCTCCGGACAGGATGGTGGAGATCCTCCGCGCCGTCGTGTTCTTCTCCGTTATTATGAGCTTCATGCGTCCGCTCCCCGGCCCAAGCCCTTGATGGAAATTCCTGGCATTATGCTCGCATGCCGTTCGACCGGCCACCGGGCCATCGACTTTCCCGCAAACATTCGGCAAATATCCGTACCATATTTAGACCGGTGCGTCAAGAAAACCTTCCCGGCGGTGTTCGCCGCTTTCTTTCCTTAATTTTCCATGATAATGGCGAAAAAAGGACGCCGCCCGAAGGCGGCGTCCTCCCCTTCCGTCCTCACCTTATGAAGAGGGGGGCGAAGACCAGGGCGATGACCGACATGACCTTGATCATGATGTTCATGCACGGCCCGGCGGTGTCCTTGAAGGGATCTCCAACCGTGTCCCCCACCACGGCCGCGGCATGGGTGGGCGTTCCCTTGCCTCCCAGGTTCCCGGCCTCGATGTACTTCTTGGCGTTGTCCCAGGCACCCCCCGCGTTGGCCATGAAGATGGCCATGAGGAAACCCACCACCAGGGCCCCGGCCAAATAACCGGCCAGGGCTTGCACGTCCCAGAGCCCGATGACCACGGGGCTGACCACGGCGATGGAGGCCGGCGGGATCATGCGCTTGAGGGCGGCCCGGGTGGAGATGTCCACGCAGCGGGCGTACTCCGCGCGGGCTCCTTCCTTGCCTTCCCTGAGGCCCGGTATCTCCCGGAACTGGCGCCTCACCTCCTCGATCATGTTGTAGGCGGCCCTACCCACCGCCTTGATGGCCATGGAGGAGAAGAGGAAGGGGAACATGCCCCCCAGGAAGAGGCCCACCACCGTCTGCCAGCGGGCCAGGTCGATGACGTCGATGCCCACCGCCGCGGTGTAGGCCTTGAAGAGAGCCAGGGCGGTGACCCCCGCCGAGGCGATGGCGAAACCCTTGGCGATGGCCGCCGTGGTGTTGCCCAGGGCGTCCAGGCTGTCGGTTATGCGGCGCACCTCCGGGGGTCGGCCGCTCATCTCCGAGATGCCCCCGGCGTTGTCCGCTATGGGACCGTAGGCGTCCACGGATACGGTCATCCCCGTGGTGGAGAGCATACCGATGGCCGCCAGGGCGATGCCGTATATCCCGCTATTGGCCACGTCGGGCATGGCCCAGTTGCCCGCCAAGTAAGCTCCTGCGATGGCCCCCACCAAGAGGATGATGGCCCCAGCCGTGCTCTCCATGCCCTCGGAGAATCCGGAGAGGATGGTGGTGGCCGCCCCGGTCTGGGAGGACTGGGCGATCTCCTTGACCGGACGGAAGCGATCCGAGGTGTAGATCTCCGAGATCCAGCCGATGGCCAGTCCGGCGGCCAGGCCGGCCACGATGGAGATCCAGAAGCCTATGGGGTGTTTCACGGCCTCTACGTCCCTCAGCCAGAAGAGGACCACGAAAAGGGTCCCTATGGTGGTCAGGAGGGCCGCCCCGTAGCTTCCCATATTGAGGGCTCGGGCGGGGTGCGAACCCTCCTTGCTCCGGACGAACAAGGTGGCGATGACCGAGGCCACGATCCCCACCCCGGCTATGAGCATGGGGAGGAGCATACCCCGGGTCACCCCGTCCGGCGACCCGGACAGGGCGAAGACGGTGGCCGCCAGGGCGATGGGGGCCACGATGGAACCTACGTAGGACTCGTAGAGGTCGGCTCCCATGCCGGCCACGTCCCCCACATTGTCCCCCACGTTGTCGGCGATGACCGCCGGGTTGCGGGGGTCGTCCTCGGGGATGCCCGCTTCCACCTTGCCCACGAGATCGGCGCCCACGTCGGCGGCCTTGGTGTAGATTCCGCCCCCCACGCGGGCGAAAAGGGCCACCGAGCTGGCCCCTAGGCTGAAGCCGGTGATGATGGAGGCCTGGCCGGCGGGAGTGGCCACCACCTGCCACCACTTAACGAAGATAAGGTAGACCACGGAGAGGCCCAAAAGCCCCAGCCCGGCCACGGTGAGGCCCATCACCGCCCCGCCGCGGAAGGCTATGGTCAGGGCCCTGCCTATGCCGCCCTCCTCCGCCCCGTGGGTGGTCCTCACGCTGGCCTTGGTGGCGATGTTCATGCCCACGAAGCCGGCGGTCATGGAGCAGATGGCGCCCAGGACGTAGGCGATGGCCGTGTAGATGCCGGTGTAGGTGCTCTCCCCGATGATCCTCTTGCCCTCGACGACATCCACCGGCTTGTGCCAGATGAAGATGGCGATGAGGGCGAAGACGATGAGCACGAACACCGCCAAGACCTGGTATTCCCTCCGAATGAAGGCCATGGCCCCCTCCCGGATGGCCCCGGCTATGGACTGCATCTTCTCGTCGCCGGGCGCCTCCCTGGTGACCATCTTGGCGTAGAGGAAGGCCACGACCAGGCCCACCAGGGCGGCCCCGCCGGTAGCTAAGGCCCAGTACTCCATATCTCACTCCTTCCCTTTCTACGACCCGGTCTCCGGTTGCACGGTATATGGAAAAGGGGCTTTCCCCACTCGCTCTCGATTCGTCCCGCGAAACCGCTTGTCCCGAACGCGCTTCGAGCACCTGATATGATCCGGTGCTCCGCATCCATCTCGCTGAAGGCCTCCGCCGGTTGATCCTTCAACAAGTCCGCTGTTGAAAATTCGGAATGTCGAAATTATAATTTGGGATACTCAAAATTTCAAGGATTTTTCGGGAGGCCGGATGAAATCTTCCCGCAACCTTTCGGCCAGGGACCAATACGGTGATTATCTGAAGCACATATTCCGACTTCAGCAGGCCACCAGTCCCGTCTCCACCACGGCTCTGGCCGAATCGCTGAAGGTGGCGCCCTCCACGGTGACCGATACCCTGAAGAAGCTCTCCCAAAAGGGGCTGATAAATTACACTCCCTACCACGGCATCACCCTCACCGAGGAGGGGGAGAGGATGGCGGTGAAGGCCATCCGCCGTCACCGTATAGTGGAGCGTTTCCTCACCGACATGCTGGGTTTCGAATGGCACGAGGCCCACGAGGAAGCCCTTCTTTTCGAAAACAACATATCCGAGGAGGTGGAGCGCCGCCTCTTCGTGGCCCTCAACCGGCCCAAGGTCTGTCCCCACGGTTATCCCATCCCCTCCAAGGTGGAGGATGTGAAGGTCGAGGAGACCACCCTGTATTCCCTGGAGCCGGGGGAGACGGCGGAGGTCATAAGCGTCAAGGACGACGAGCCGGAGCTCCTCCAGTTCATGGCCTCCCTGGGCATAAAGCCCGGGGTCAAGATAAAAGTGGTGACCAAGGACCCCTTTAAAGGCCCCTTGCAGGCGGTGGTGGGTAGGAACCGCCGCACGGTGGGCTGGCACCTGGCCAACTCCATCCACGTTAAGAAACTGGGCTGAACCGCGTGTTGCCGCCCCTTCGCTCCCGGACCTTGCCGAATCAGCTACTCGTTCCGGGAGCCGGCCGCACAATCCGGCCGAATCCGTATGGGGATGTGGCCATCTACCGTCCTCCTGCGGGATCCGCATTCCCCTCCAGGCGAGCTTCCAGGTCGGAGATGGCCTGGCGCAGCTTGCTCTGGCGGATGGCGGTGGTGAGATCTCCCCGGGTACGCTCGATTATCCCCCGGGCCATATCCGTGGTGCGGCGCAGGTTACCGGTGATGGCGTCAGGGTAGTCGAAGGAGACCAGCAGGTAGTATATGTCGTCCATGTAGGAGAGCAGCTCGTCGCTGCGGTCCAGGTGTCCCTCCCGGATGAGATCCAGGATAGCGCGCCGCAGCTCCCCCACCGCCTCTCCCAGGCCGTTGAGATAGGCGGGGTATTCCACCCCCAATTCCTCCGGGGTGGGTATATCCTCCTGGTTGATGAGGGCGTAGGTGATCCTCGCCTCAGCGTATTCCTTCTGGGCATCGTGGACGAATCCGGCCGTATACACCTCCGGATGGTCGGCGGTCATATGGGCTATGCCGGCGGAGAGGGAAGCAGCTTGCTCCAGGAGCCCGGCCGCCTCCTCCTTCTCCCCCCGGTGCACGGCCCTGATCACGTAGCTCGAGGTCTGCACCAGGGAACGGCACAGCCTGAGGACCTCCTCCCGGGTGTTGTTTTTGGCGTCGAAATCCGCCTTGATGCGCGCGCGCAGCGCCTCCCAATCCATGGCCTCTCCCTTCGCCTCGCCCTCCGGAAATCCCCGGGCACGAGACCAATATACATCATGGTCGTTCCTTGGATAAGCTCGGGGCCGGAGTTCTCGCCGCATGTAATATAATATCTTCCAAATTTCCCGGATAAGGTTTCCTTTTCGCGGAGGTCGCCGATGTCAGCTTCCCGGGGAGAGCGCATACCACCCTTCATCGTCATGGAGGTCCTGGAGAAGGCCCTACAGATGGAAAGAGAGGGGTGCGACGTGGTGCACATGGAGGTGGGCGAGCCGGACTTCGACACCCCCCGCTGCGTGAAGGAGGCCGCCTATCGGGCATTGCTGGAGGGGAAGACCCATTACACCCACAGCCAAGGGATCCGCGAGCTGCGGGAGGCCATATCCGAGCATTACCGGACCAAGTACAACGTGGACGTGGATCCCGACCGCATCGTCGTCACCAGCGGAAGTTCGCCGGCCATGCTGCTTCTCTTCGCCGCCCTCCTGGACCCCGGCGACGAGGTCATCCTCTCCAACCCCTGCTACGCGTGCTATCCCAACATCGTGGAATTCGTGGACGGAAGGCCCGTGGAGGTCCCCGTCTTCGAGGAGGACGGCTTCCAATACCGCCCCGAGGAGATCGCCAGGCGGCTTACGCCGAGGACCAAAGCGATCATCATCAACTCCCCCTCCAACCCCACCGGCAACCTCCTCGAGCCGGAGGTCATGGAGGAGATCGCCGGAATGGCTGGCGGGGACCTGTACTTGGTGAGCGACGAGATCTATCACGGCCTGGTCTACGAGCGGAAAGAGCATTCCATCCTGGAATTCACGGAGCACGCCTTCGTCATCAACGGATTCTCCAAGCTCTATGCCATGACCGGATGGAGGCTGGGGTACCTCGTGGTCCCCGAGGGTTTCGTGCGCCCCGTGCAGAAGATGATGCAGAACCTGTTCATCTCCGCCAACGCCTTCGTCCAGTGGGCGGGGATAGCCGCCCTCACCGAGGCCGGGGAAGAGGTGGAGGCCATGGTCCGCACCTACGACCAGAGGAGGCGCTTCCTGTTGCCCCGCCTGCGGGAGATGGGCTTCGGTGTCGCCGTGGAGCCCCACGGCGCCTTCTACATCCTGGCCAACGCCAGGCGTTTCACCGAGGACTCCTACTCCTTCGCCATGGAGCTGCTCGAGAAAACCCATGTGGCCGTGACCCCGGGCATAGACTTCGGTAGCGGGGCGGAGGGTTACATCCGTTTCAGCTACGCCAATCACCTGGACCGCCTGCGCGAGGGGGTCCGTCGCCTGGAGGATTATCTCTCCCGTAGAAAGTGAGCCCTCTCGGCTCTCAGCGCTTGTCCACGATGCGGGTGGCCTTTAAGATCCGAGAGGGATCGTAGATCTCCGGGGACTGCACGTACTGGATGCGCGGGGTGATGCCCACCCCCTCCCGTATCCTGGTCAGCACTTCTTCCTCCAGATCCCGGCGCAGCCGACCGGCCACGGAGAGGCGCAGGGTGAGAACGTCCTGGCTCAAAGGATTACCAGGATCTTCCTTTTCCACCACGAGCTGGTACTCCACGATCCCCTTGACCCCGGAAAGCTGGTTCTTTACCGCTTCCGGGTTGATTAGTTTGCCCCCTACCCGGATGACCTTCTCCGCCCGCACGGCATAGGTGGAACCCATGCGGATGACCAGCCTCTGGCCACTCCTCCCGCAGTGGGGGCATACCCCATTCTCCACGGCGGCCAGGTCTCCCACCACGTACCGCAGGAGAACGGTCCCCCTGCGGTCCAGGTGGGTGATGGAAAGTAGCCCCAACTCCCCGTCGGGAAGCGGCCTCAGGGTCTCCGGGTCCAGGATCTCCAGGTAATAGAGGTTGGGGGCCGGGTTGTGGCATCCGCCCAACTCGCAGCATTCCACGAAACTGCCCTGGCACTCGGTGAACCCGTACCCGTTGATCACGAAAGCCCGTGAGGCCTCCCCCGGCAGGTTGGCACGCATCTCCTCGCGCATCCCCTCGGTGACTGTCTCCCCCAGGGAGAGGATTATCCTGATCGCGGAGAGGTCGGCTCCCAGCTGCTTTCCCCTCAGCACGAACCTCCTCTCCTGCCGGCCGATGCCCGCCAGTATGGTGGCCCGGTGCTCCACGGCCAGCTCCAGGGCCTCCTCCAGGGTTCGATGGAGGGGGAACCCGGGCACGTCCCTCCCCACGAGGGAGTTGACCAGCTTCATGCCCACCGAGGAGGCCAGATGTATGGTGCGGTAGAACCCGATGTGGGGCAGGTTCCCGTAGGGGAAGAGGTTCAACACGGTATCCTGCGGCGTCATCCAGCAGATCTCGGCCATGCGCCGCATAGCCAGGCTTATGTTGTACATGTCGTAAGCGGTGTTGAAGAAGGGGGCCGGTGTTCCGGTCGTGGTGCCGGAAGTGTAGGTTATCTCGTAGGTCACGTCCAGCTCCTGTGGGGGATCCACGGTCAGGAGGAAAGCCAAGGGGTTCTGGAGGTAGGCCTCCTTGGAGGTCACCGGAATACGCACCAGATCCCTCAGGGAGCGCACCTTTTCGTAATCCACCTTCTCCCGACGAAAGACCTCCCGATAGTAAGGGCTGAAACGGGCGGCCAACTCGAGCTGGTGGCGGAGGTTCCTTTCCTGGATGCCCCTCAGTTCCTCCGGTTTCTTCCAAAGGGGATTCTCCGTGTCGCGGGCGTATATCTTCCACGCGCCCACGAACTCCCGGACCTTGTCCGGGGTGATCTCTCCCATCCTCATGGCCCATCAATCCTCTGCCCGGCGAAAACGACCTCCCAGAAAACGGCGATTCTAGGTCACAGCCATGCCTCGATTATAAACCATGTCCCACCTAGGTCCGCCGGGAAAGGCGGTTTTCCTTCACCGGCCGCCGCGGGAACCTCGGCAGGGCGCCGGCTGCCCGATTCGCGACTCGTGGTCGGCGCGGGAAGAGGACGCGGAACTCAAGCGGAATGCTTGATGTCGCAGAGAAGGAGGGTGAAGTCGTCCTCCATGCGCGCCCCGCAGAATTCGTTGAGGATGTTTACCAGATCCTGGATGAGCGCCTCCGCGTTGCGGGAACCGGAACCCTTGAGATAGCGGCGTAATCGCTTCTCCCCGAAACGCCTGCGCCGGGAATCCCGGCAGTCGACCACACCGTCGGTGTAGAAAAAGAGTCGGTCTCCCGGCTCCAACTTTACCGATTCCGCCCTCAGCTCGAGTTCCTCGAAAGCCCCCAGGATGGTCCGCGGTCCAGACTCCAGGGGTAGGATCTCCCCTCCCTTGCGGATGAGGTAGGGGTCGTTGTGGCCGGCGTTCACGTAACGGAAGTCGAGGGTGTGGAGATCCAGCTCACCGTAGAGCACGGTGATGAAGCGGTCCTCGAGGCGGTGCGGGAATATGGCCCGGTTGGCCTTCAGCAGGACATCCAGTATCTCCCGGCGATACTTGGCCTCGGCCCTTATGGCGCTCATGGCCAAGGTGGCCAAGAGCGCCGCCGGTATCCCGCTTCCCGCCGCGTCTCCCACCACGATGAAAAGACGACCGTCCTCCACCCAGTAATCGTACCAGTCGCCTCCCACTATGCGGGCCTGTTCCATGTGGGCGGTCACCCTCACCACGTCGTTCTCCAGCGTGCCCTCCGGGAGCAGGGCGTTCTGGATACTGGCGGCTATGTCCAGCTCCTTGTCCACCAGCGCCAGGTGTTGCAACCTCTTCTGCTCGGTCACGTCCCGGAAGGCACAGACGACGTTCTCTATCTGCCTCTTGCGATTGCGGATGACGGAGAAGGTCCCGCTGATCCACACAGTGTTCCCGTCGCGGCGACGGTACTCCATCTCCAAGGCGATCGACTTCTCTCCCCGAAAGGCGGCCTCCACCGGGCAGTCGGGGACGGAACAGGACCCCGGCTCCGGGTTCTCCTCGCCGTAAAGTATCTCGTGTATGTGCCGGCCCAGCGCCTCCTCCTCCCGCCAGCCGAAAAGCTCTCCCGCCGCGGGGTTGAAGAGGATCACGTTCCTCCCGCGGTCCACCAGGAGTATGGCGTCGGGGTTGGCCGAGACTATGGCCTCGCTGCGCTCCCGCTCCCTATATATCCGCTCGTTGGCCTCCAGTTCCTGGAGTCTCCTCTCTCGTTCCTGGATGCGCTGGCGCAGGCCGGCCTGGGAGACGGCTACCGCCGCCTGGGCGGCCATCACCCTGACCGTCTCCACCTCCTCCTCGGTGAAGACGCGGGGCCTTCCCGCGTCTCCCAGGATCATGAGCCCCATGATCTCTCCCTTGGAGAAAAGGGGGACGGCCAGGCAGGACCTCAGCTTGAAGGAGCGGATGTGATCCCTGTTGACCCGCTGGTCTTTCTCCGCATCCGTGACCGCTCCCATCTCCCCCCTCTGGAGCACCTTTCTCGTGAGGTGGTCCAGTTCCGCGGACTTCCAGCGGACCCCACGCAACTTCCGGTTCGCCGGCACGGTCAGGCCGTGTCCGCGGACGAACTCCAGCTCCTCCTCGTCCGGATGGTACAAGAAGAGCAGGCATCTCTCTACCCCGGCAAACTCGGCCATCTTCCGGACCACGATCCCCGCCGCCTGATCGAAATTGACGGCGGACGCCGCCTCCTCGGCCAGCTCTTTCATCATCTCCATCTGGCGGCTCCGCTTCCTCTCCAGCTCGAAGAGGCGCGCGTTCTGGATGGCCACTCCGGCCTGAGGGGCAAATGCGGCCAAAAGGGCCATGTCCACGGGATGGTAGGTACGGGGTTCCACGTCGTAAAGTTCTATCCCCCCTATGGGCGCATGGTCCTTAAGGATGGGGCAGGAAAGGGCGGAACGGACCCTTCCGCCCTTCAGAGGAACGGGCAAAGCCAGGCCTCTGAGGCCGTCGTCCACGCCGCTTACCGGCGCACCCTCTCCGATGGCGCGATCGAGGAGGGAGCGGCGTAGGTCGATCCTCCTGCCCTTGCCCCAGGGAGGAGCCAGCCCCACCTGGGAGACCAGCACAAGTTCCTTTCCTCCCTCATCCAGAAGATAGACAGCTCCCATGGGGGAGCGCATGATCCCCGCGGCAACTTCCAGAATCTGGAGAAAAACCCGGTCCAGGTCCATGGTGGAAGTTATGGTGCGCCCCACTTCCAGGAGGCCGTGCAGCTCCCGCAATTGGCGGCTGATCATCTCGTCCTTGGTCTCCAGGTAGGAAGCGGATAGAGCGGCGATGATGTCCGCATAGATCTCTCCCTGCGCCTTGAGAAAGCTCATCCATTCCTCAGGGGTAAGAGCCCCCTCGGACAAGGCCGGAAAAACCCGTTCCCAGAGGACGGACTCGGCCATGAACACCGCCCGCACCAGATCGCCCAGGGGGATGTTCTGCAGGGCACGATTCCTTCCCAGCCGGCGGGCGAAGGCGTAAAGCTCGTCCCGGTCTCCCCCGCGTCCGGTGAGTAGATCGGAGGAGTAGCGGATAAGATCGCCTATGCGGCGACGGAGGTCTTCCTTGGTGTCGTCCGAAAGAGCGGCGTATGTGGGCAGGCTCTCCTCGAGGGCTTCGTGTATCTCCTGGACCAGATCCGGGAGGCGCAAGGGGAGTTTTCCGGCGATTTCCCTAAGCATGGGATCTCCCGTCCATTCCGTGCGGCCGACATCCGCCCTAATTCACCTGCGCCGAGCCTATCCCCGGTCGCCCTGCCTTCTCGGTACCCGTGAGACGACCCGTCCCAACCTTCTTTGTCGCCTCTTCTTCCGGTGAGGGGACTTGGAGTCGAAACAAGCGATTAGAAAACCCAATTAGAAGTATAGGAGCGGGGGAAAAGCCCTGTCAAAAAGCGTGCCGCGGCCCATTATCCGCGGCCAGCCAGCTCCTCCTGCATGCTCTTTATCTTCATGAGCTGGGTACGATAGGAGCGCTCCATCTCGTCCAGCTTCATGGTGATGTAGGTGATGGTCTCCTTCAGGGAGGGGATGAGCACGTGCTCCAGGGCGTTCACCCGGCGCCGGGTGCGCTCTATCTCCTGGGCCAGAAGACCCACGTTGTTCTCCATCTCCGCGAGCTTGATCAGCTCGGGCACGAGGTCTCGGTAGTAGAGGAGGGCGGCGTCCAGTGAGAAGGGGGTGGAGAGGAGGCTGTAGCAGTCTATCGCGCCCTCCATCCTCACCTCGAAGCGGGGCACGCGCACGCCCATAATGCTGGCTTGATCCACGTCCACCTCCAGGTCCATGGTGGGGACGGAGAGGGATTCCTCCACCTCCTCGGTCATGACCTCGGAGCGGGCTATGGCGAAGATGAGATGGGCATCGGCCAGGCGGGACTCCACCTCACGGCGCAGATTCCGGCTTTCCTGGACCAGGGCCATGAACTGTTTCATGAGCTCGTCAAGCTTGTCCTTGAGCAGCTTGTGGCCCCGCTCCGCGATGGCTGTGCGCTTGCGCAGCTTGAGCAGCTCCATGCGGTTGGGGTTCACCTGGATGCGCGCCATCTTACGCTCCTCCTGGACGGGGACCTTGGCCCTTGCCCTCTTAACCCATATTATCCATATATTTCCTTATGTGCTCCTCCTTGACCCTCTTCAGCTCCGCACGGGGCAGGATGCGTAGAAGGTCCCAGCCGATGGCCAGGGTCTCCTCAATGCTGCGGTCCTCGTACTCGCCCTGGCGGATGAAGCGGTCCTCGAAGGCCTCGCTGAACTGCACGAAGAGCCTATCCTCCTCGGAGAGGGCCGCTTCCCCCAGGATTACCGCCAGCTCCTTGGCCTCCTTGCCCCGAGCATAGGCCGAGAAGAGCTGGTTGGATAGGGGCGAGTGGTCCTCGCGGGTCTTGCCCGGGCCGATGCCCTTCTCCTTGAGGCGGGAGAGGGAGGGCAGGACGTCGATGGGCGGGTAGACGCCCCTCCGGTGCAAGTCCCGGGAGAGTATGATCTGCCCCTCGGTGATGTAACCGGTAAGGTCGGGGATGGGGTGGGTCTTGTCGTCGTCGGGCATGGAGAGCACCGGGATCTGGGTGATGGACCCCCGAGCCTCCTTTATCCTTCCCGCGCGCTCGTAAATGGTGGCCAAGTCGGTATATAGGTAACCGGGGTATCCCCTCCGCCCGGGCACTTCCTTGCGGGCCGCGGAGATCTCCCGCAGGGCCTCGCAGTAATAGGTCATGTCGATGAGGATGACCAGGACATGCATGTCCAGGTCGAAGGCCAGATACTCCGCGGCGGTGAGGGCCATGCGCGGGGTGGCGATGCGCTCGATGGCCGGGTCGTCGGCCAGGTTGATGAAGAGGACCGCCCGTTCTATGGCCGCCGTGGAGCGGAACTCCTGGATGAAGAACTCCGCCTCCTCGAAGGTGATGCCCATGGCGGCGAAGACCACGGCGAACTCCTCCTCCGCTCCCAGCACGCCGGCCTGACGGGCGATCTGGGCAGCGAGGCGAGAATGGGGCAATCCGGCACCGGAGAAGATGGGGAGCTTCTGTCCTCGCACCAAGGGGTTGAGGCCGTCGATGGCCGAGATGCCGGTCTGGATGAAGTCGGTGGGAAAGTCCCGCGCGTAGGGGTTGATGGGGTTTCCGTTGATGTCCAGCCTCTTGTCCGGGATGATGCGCGGCCCGTTGTCGATGGGGCGGCCCAGGCCATCGAAGACCCGTCCCAGGATGTCCCGGGATACCGGGAGCTCCAAGCCGCGACCAGTGAAGCGCACCTTGGTCCGGGCTATGTTCAGGCCGCTGGTGGCCTCGAAGGACTGCAGGAGGACCAGGTCCTCCTCCACCTCCAGGACGTTCCCCAAACCCACGGAGCCGTCCGGAAACTCCACCTCCACCAACTCGTTGTACTTGGCTCCCTCCACGCCCTCCAGAAGGATGAGAGGCCCCACGATCTCCTTTACCGTCAGGTACTCCTTGAGCATCTTCTCCGACTCCTTCCCCACTCGTATCTACATGCCGCGCCGGCACCCCCGGCTTTTTATCCTTTCCGCAGCGGATCACGGTCCTTTCTCCGTCCTCACGGCTATTTTCCGTTCGGGCCGTTCGCCGCCCGGCTTGCCACGCCTCAAGCCCTCACCTCCGAAGCCCGCCCGGCCAGCTGCTCGGCCACCTTCTCCTCCAGGCGGTCGAACCTCTCCAGCTCCTCCTCGGGGATGAACTTGGCCCGGGCGATCTCCTCCTGCACCGGGAGGTCGATGAGCTCCTCGACGGGCCTCCCCTTTTCCAGCTCCCGGGCGGCTAGGCGGTGGTAGGTCATGATCAGTCTGAGCAGTCGGTACTGCTTGCGCAAGGAGGTGAAGGCGTCCGCGTCGTCGAAGGCGTTTTGCTGCAGGAAGTCCTCCCGCAGGGACTTGGCCGTCTCCATGATCAGCCGCTCCTGGTCGGAGAGGGCCTCGATGCCGATGAGGCGCACCACTTCCTGGAGCTCCGCCTCTCTCTGCAGGATGCCCATGGCCTCCTCGCGCAGCTCGGCGTAGGCCGGCTCCACCTCCCTCCTCCAGTAATCCTCCACCTTGTCCAGGTAGAGGCTATAGCTGTTCAGCCAGTTGATGGCCGGGAAATGGCGGGCGAAGGCCAGCCGGTCCTCCAGCCCCCAGAAGACCTTGACCACTCGCAAGGTGGCCTGGGTCACCGGCTCGGATAGATCGCCGCCCGGAGGGGATACGGACCCTATGGCGCTCACCGAACCCTCCCGCCTGTCCTTGCCCAGACATACCACCCTCCCGGCCCGTTCATAGAAGGCGGCCAGGCGGGTGCCCAGGTAGGCGGGATAGCCTTCCTCGCCGGGCATTTCCTCCAGCCTCCCCGAGATCTCCCGCAAGGCCTCCGCCCAGCGTGAGGTGGAATCAGCCTGTAGGGCCACGTGGTATCCCATGTCCCGGTAATATTCGGCGATGGTGATGCCCGTGTAAACCGATGCCTCGCGGGCGGCCACCGGCATGTTGGAGGTGTTGGCGATGAGCACGGTGCGCAGCATGAGGGGCTCCCCGCTGTATGGGTCGGTTAGTTCGGGGAACTCGAGGAGCACGTCGGTCATCTCGTTCCCCCGCTCCCCGCAGCCCACGAAGACCACGATCTGGGCATTGGCCCACTTGGCGATGGCGTGCTGCAGGACGGTCTTTCCCGAACCGAAAGGTCCGGGCACGCAGGCCGTACCACCCTTGGAGATGGGGAAGAAGGTGTCCACTATGCGCTGCCCGGTGACCAGCGGCTCTTGGGGGGTCATCTTCTCCGCATAAAGACGGGGGCGGCGCACCGGCCAGCGCTGCATCATGGTAACCGGAACCTCCCCTTTGGGGGTCTCCACCACGGCCACCACGTCCTCCACGGTGAACTCCCCTTCCTTGATCTCGGAAACCTTCCCCTCCACCCCCACGGGGACCATTACGCGGTGGGTGATGACCTTGGTCTCGGGGACGGTGCCCAGGATGTCCCCCGGCCCTACTTGGTCTCCAACCTTCACCGCGGGGGTGAAGGCCCACCGGCGCTCGCGGCTGAGGCCGGGTTCCTCCACTCCCCGGGTCACGTAGTTCCCGTACTTGGCCCGGATGACGTCCAGTGGGCGCTGCACACCGTCGTATATGGAGGTCAAAAGTCCCGGCCCCAGCTCCACGCTGAGAGGCTCACCCGTGGATATCACCTCGTCCCCCGGCCCAAGACCCGCCGTCTCCTCGTACACCTGGATGGAGGCCAGGTTTCCCCGCAGCTCGATGATCTCCCCCATGAGGCGGTCCTTGCCCACCTTGACCAGGTCATACATCTTGGGATCGGGCAGGTCTCTGGCCACCACCAGGGGTCCGGAAACCTTGACCACTACTCCCGCTTCCATCTGGCTCTCCCCTCTTTTCCACGTGTTCCTCGATCCACCGCACAACGGTCTCGGATATATTTCCAGATTATCCCAACCAAATCATCTCTCCAAGTCGGCACCCACCGCCTTCACGATGCGCTCCCGCATCCGGGCCACGGCCATCTCCCGGGTCCCCGTCACCGCCGGTATCACCAGCACCACGGGCAGCCCGCCGAAGGGAGGGAACCCGGGTATCTCCCGCTCCAGCACCTCGAAGACCGGCTCGGTGACCATGACCACCGCGTATCTGTCCAGGTCCAATCCCTGCCATATGCGCGGGCCGTCCTCGGGGAGGGGGGCCACGAAGGTCTCCACTCCCAGGGCTCGAAAACCCAAGGTGGAGGTCCTGCCCCCGATCATGGCCACCTTTTTGCCCGCCATCTGCGTCATCCTCCTCCCCTTAAGGCATCATCCTCGCTCCTCCACGGCGTATACGCGCCTGCTCGCCGCCGCTACTCCAGGTAGGGCTTGCGGAGCATCTTCTCTATGGCCTCCGGGGCCAGGTTGTGCAGCTTGGCCATGAGCAGCATGCGCACCATGGTCACCTCGTTCTCTCGAGCCCGCACGAAGGCGAACACCGGCTCCGCCCCCACGGAGATGCGGCGGCTAGCCCGGAGCATGTCCATGATGTAATCGTCGCTTTTCCGGTCGAAGTCGCTCAGGCTGGGTTTCTCCTCTCCTTCCCCCAGGATCTCCAGCAGGCGGGAGGAATACCGGGTCTGTTCCAGCTTGCGCATCATCACCTCTTCGGGGTCGCCGTAGACCTCAAGGATATAGGTGACGGGGATGTATCCCCCTTCCACCAGGGACCTCTGGAAGACCTCCCGGTCCTTGCCCAGTTGCCGCGCCCGCAATAGCGCCTTGAGGTTGGCGAAATCTATGCTCGTACGGGAGAACTCCAAAAGGAAGTCGCTCCCCTCCCGCCGCGCCAGATACAGGCGATAGCGCAGGAAGTGGCGGTCGATGACCGTCTCCGCTTCCGGCGGGGAGGGCTCTTTCTCCAGCACCTCCACCACCACTTCCTTGTACGGGGAAGGTAGCTCCAAAGGATTCTCCACACCCCGCCTCAGTACCTCTACGTCTATCCTCCCCAGTCGAGGCAAGAGGGCTTCCTCCCCCGTCCCCTCCAGCCGCGCCTTGAGCAGGACCTTGAGGTTGTGGAAGTCGTACCGGCAGTGGAAGAACTCGAAGAGCACCGAGTCCTTAGGCAGGGCTTCCCGCAAGAACTCGTAAACGTCGTGGAGATAATCGATGAGAGCGTCGTCCACCTCCCGGGCCGTGGAGGCGCCGGCCAAGTAGTCCCCCATCTCCACCTCGTCCAGGATGTGCAGGGCCTCCTGGAAGTCGGCCTCGATGAGCCTCCCCACGTGATGGGGCATGAGCAGCCTCATCTCCTGGGCCCTTATCCTCCCCACGGCGTGCCCGTAGCGGAGGGTCTCGTGGAAGGGCTTGATGGCCCCCAGGTCGATGCGCAGGTAATCCGGCAATTTCTTCAGCTTCCGGCCCTCCGCCTGGGGTGAGGGCTGCTCCTTCAGGGGATCCACCTCCAGCCGGTACTTGCGGTACATCTACCCGTTATCCCCTTTCCTCCGGCCCGAATAGAATGCGGGAGACCTCCTCCTCGCACTCCTCACGCACCTTTTGCAGGACGGCCTCTGCCGAGAGATTGGTCTCTGTCTTCTCCCCGCGCAGGATGACCCCCCTCTCGAAGGGGGCGTCTTCCTCCGCCAGCCTCAGCTCCCCGGCCAGACCGCGCGAGCGAAGCTCCTCGTTCAGCTCCGTGAGCAGGCCTCCGTCCAGGAGTTCCCGGTCGTGCGGCGAGGGCACCAGTTCCTCCTGCCCGCTGCCCACGTTCACCAGGAGGACGGCTTTGAGCCAGGACCGGTATTCCTCGGCCGGCAGCCGACCGAAGGACGCGGAGACCTCCCGGAAGACCTCCTCCAGCACCTGATCCTTGGCCGCCAGGAGGTCGATGCGTCCCTCCAGTCGGGCCCGGCTGATTATCCTCAAGCGCTCGTTCTCCGCACGTATATGGAAGGATCTGGCAATGGCTTCGGCCTCCTGTCCGGCTTGCTCCTGCGCCTCCTTCCTAATCCTGGCGGCCTCTTCCTCCGCCTCGGCCAGGATGCGTCGTCTCTCCTCCCGGGCGTCGTTCTCGATCTTCTCCAGCAGCTTCTCCAGGGACATCTCTCTCTCCCGCGCCGGGCGTCAGATTCCCAGGGTCGAGTAGAAGGGCCTGATGACCACGAAGAAGTAGAGGATGGTGATGATCAAGGAGAGCACGGCGTAGGTCTCCACCAACGCCGGGAGCACCAAAGCCCTCCCCATCTCCTCGCGCCTCTTGGCCACCATGCCCGCCGCGCCGGCCGAGGTCAACCCCTGGTAGGCTCCGGATACGAAGCACACGAAGCATACCGGCAGGCAGGCCAGGAATATCTGGAAGCCTACCCAACCGGGGAGCGCCTCCCATCCCGAACTCGGCTTCATGACGAAGGCCACCAGAACCCCAGTGATGAAACCGTAGATCCCCTGTGTGCCGGGGATGACCACCAGGGGGAGCAGGGGTCCGAACCGGTCCGGCATATCGGTGAGGATGCCACCGGCCACGTTGGCCACGTAGGTGATGCCCATGGAGGACCCCGAACCTCCTCCTATCACCGCCAGCGCGGCTCCCAGCAGCGCCCAGTGCAGGCCGGACAGTCCTCCGAATGTCGCTGCTTCCATGCCTAACCTCCTTTAGCGATCGTCTATTACCACTTTCTCCGTGCGGAGGGCGAAAGGCGCGAAGGGCTCCCCTCCATCCTCGTAGAACTTCCCGAAGAACTCCACGTACTGCAGCCTCAACGGATGGACGAAGGCGCTCAACAGGTTGATGAGCAGATTAAAGATATGTCCCCCCACCAGGATGACCACCATGCCGATGATCCCCAAGACCGGGATGCCCAGCACCATCCCGGCCATGCGATTGACCACGCTGCCGATGGCTACCGTGGCCATGCCCAGGGCGTAGAGACGTAGGTAAGAGGCTACATCCCCGATGGTTCCCCCGAACAACCCATAAAGATTATAAAGACCGCCGAAGAACTTGCCCAGGACGCTCTTGCTGGAGATGTTGGAGAGGAAGACCACCCCGGCGGCCCCTCCCGCCAAGAGTATCGTGCCCACCGTCTGCACCGGCTTGACCTTGACCCCGCCCCCCAGGGCCATGACCGCCAGTCCCAACCACATGAGGAGAGTGGTCCCTTGCTCGCAGAAGCCCAGCCATATGGAGTTCTGGCGCATGTTGTCGTACATCTCGATGGCCACGCCGATGGAGATGTGCAAAAGGCCCAGTCCGGCGCATATGAGCATCATGGGCACGGGGTTCATAAGAACGTCCAGGGAGCCCTTGAACTTGAGGAAAGAGGGCAGCGACTCGCTCTCGACGCCGAACCATCCGCGGGTGAATATACCCACCACGACGGCGGCCACTCCGCAGTACATGATGAGGCGGAAGAATCGCCTGGCCGCCTCGGAGAGGTCCAGCTTCCTCTGCACCAACCAGGTCACCAGGGCGAGTATGGCTCCATATCCCACGTCCGCGATGCACATCCCGAAGAAGAGGATGAAGAAGGGGGCCACAAAGGGCGTGGGGTCGGTCTCCGCGGGATGGGGTAGTCCGAAGAGGTTGATGAGGCTCTCGGCGGGTTTCACCCTCCTACTGTTGACCAGGAGGGTGGGGGGCGTTTCCCCCTCCTCGGGGGGGGAGAAGGAGACGTCCAATTCCTCCCCCAGATCCGCCAGCCCTTGTAGTAGCTCCTCCCGGCGCGAATCCTCCACCCATCCCTCCACAGCCACCACCCGCTCCGTGCTCAGGAAGTTCTCCTTCACCTCCTCCTTGAGCAGGAGGTTGCGGAGATAATCGTTGAGGGCCAAGAGCTTGGGTTTGATCGGAAGTTTTTCTCTTATCCGCGACTGGAGGTCCTCCTTGACGGCCTCTTCCTCCTTCAATTCCCCTTCCAGCCGTCGGATCTCTTCCTCCGGGGTTCCCTCCAGGCCCAGGAAGGAGACCTCCTCCAGGCCGTATTTCTGCGCCAGCGCCTGGTAGGTATCCAGGGACTCGCGGTGCACGAGGACGGCCAGGTATAGGCGCTCTCCCTCCCGGTGCAGCTCCACCCAGGTGGAGTGCGGACAGGCCGCCTCCATCTCCTCCGCCCAGGCGGCATAGGAGAGAAGTCCCATGGTCGCTAGCCCGACCCGGCACCAACGCAGTCGTGCGAGATCAGCCAGGGGAAAGGCCAGTCCTCTCCAGGGGTGCAAGGCCTCCAGGTTTCTTCTGATCTCCGTGATGCGACTCTCGGCGTGCCGGAGCTGGATGTCCACCTCCTCCAGGTCCCGATAGACCTCCTCCAGGTCCACTTCCCGCTCCACCCGGATGAACTCCTCGTAGGTGAGGTGGACCCTTTCCTGCATAAAGCCTCCCAGCAGGCCACCCCTTTTGTCCTCGAAGCGGCTCAGGAGATCGAGGAGGAAGTCGGACCGGGAGAGGGCCAGCCTAAGTTCCCTTGCCTCGGGCCGGCAAGGTCGGGCCACTTCGTCCAGTTCGTCCCCCAGTTGGGAGGGAAGGTTCACCACGTGTACGGCCCCCAGCTCGTAAAGACGTTGGATGAGCTCGTCTCTCCGCTCGCAGGGAGCCAGGATGGCGACCTTGGACATCCTGGCGACGGGCATCTCTCACCTCTGAACCACGTTAAAAGGAGGCCCTCCCGGCCTCCTTCAATCTTTTCAGCAGGAAAGCTACCGCCTCTTCCTTTCGTCCCCGGGCGGCTTCCAGCATGGCGGACTTCCTTCGGCCGAATTCGGCGGCGATTTCCTCGGCCTCCCGCCTGGCCTCCTCCAGCCTCCGCTCCAGCTCCTGCTCGCCGGCTTCCCGCGCTCTCTGCCTTCCCACCTCCATGTGGGCTTCCGCTTCCGCCCGGGCTTTCTTGACCAACTCCTCCGCCTCCCGTCGAGCGTCGGCGATGACCTGCGAGGCGCTATCCTCTGCTTCTTTGACCCTCCTTAACTTCTCCGCCGAGGTCTTCATCTCCCGATTCCCTTTCCCGGTTCAGCCGTTTCCGACAGGCGATGGACTGCCTGCGGGCTTCTCCACATGCTATTCTATACCCCTCCCTGGTCGGCGGCGATAATTTCAGATTTCCGTAATTTTGATTTCGGAAATACCAAAAATTTATTTTTGGCCGTAGACATATTAATGCTATTCCCGCTCCTTGACAAGGTCTCCGGCCACCAGTGTCGGCGCGCTCCGAGCCCCCGCCGGGTTGGTCGCCGAGAAGCAGGGTTTCTTCCTGGACCCCTCCTCCGCTTCCCGGACCTCGCGACGAAACCTCCCCTATGTGGAAATTCGATTATGGCTCACGTAAAGGTGGTACGCTTGCTTTTTGGCGGAGCACAGCGTCAACCGGTGAGGATGCGCTTCAGTTCCGCCTCCTTTTCCGGTTCGGTAACCGCGATCACCGTGTCCCCCGGCTGGAGGACCGTACTACCCTGAGGAATGATGACCTCGTCCCCGCGTATGATGGACACCAACACGCAACCCTGGGGAAGGCCGAGATCACGCAGGGGAACCTCGCACGAGCGGCAGCGGTTCTCCGGGAGGTCCAGCTCCACCATCGCCAGCTTTCCCTTCTTCAGCGTATGCAGTGTTATGATGTCCCCTACCGTGGTCCTTTCCTCGATGAGCTGGGCGATGACCGTGGTGCTGGATATGGCGTCTATGCCCAGGCGGTTGAAGATCCTCTCGTTTTTGGGGTTGTTCACCCTGGCCACCGCGCGGGGCACCTGAAAATGCGTGCGCGCCAGCTGGCAGGCGACGAGGTTGTCGTCGTCGTCCCCGGTGACCGCGGCGAAGACGTCGGCCGTCCCCACCTGGGCCTCCTCCTGAAAACGGAGGTCGCACCCGTCTCCCTGTATGACCAGGGCCGATGTGTGGGTGGCCAGCCTCTCGCAGAGCTCCCGGTTGCGTTCGATAACCGTGACCTGGTGGCCCTTGGCCTCCAGCGTCTCGGCCAGGAAGGAGCCCACCTTCCCTCCGCCCATGATCACGATCCTTATCTCACCTCACCCCTTCCCGCTCCGCAAGGCATACGGATCGTCGGCTACCGGCCCTGATCGCGTTCCGAGACCCCTTCCCGCAGGCAGCGGTCACATCTGCCTATCCGGGGCTCCCTACGATAAGTGGATCGCTCGTCTTCTCGCGGCTCTCCTCAAGGTCTCCGGCCTCCCCTCCTGCGCCAACTTCCTGAGGCGGGCCAGGCGCGGAGCCAGCATGGCCGCCACCAGACGGTCACCCTCCTGGAGGGTCATCTCCGGCGAGGCCACGAGGATCTCGTTCTCCCTGGATACCAGGCCCACCCGGAGGACCTCCTCCTGCTCCATCGCCACAATCCTCTTACCCCGATACCGCCCGGGGCATTCGAACTCCACGAGCAATACGCGGTTGTTGGCCGTCCGGGACAGCACCCTCGGCCGGGTAGGCATGAGCCTTTCCATTACATGATCCGCCAGGAGCGAGGTCCCGCATATGAATTCTATGCCCAGGGCCTGATAGGTGTCTCCTTTGTCCGGATTGTACAACCTGGAGACCACCCTTTCCGCTCCGTATATGCCCCTGACCACCTCCGCAGCCATGAGGTTGGTGTTGTCGTAGTTGGTGAGGGCGGCGAAGGCGTCGGCCTCCCTTATGCCCGCTTCCTCCAGGACGTCCATGTCGAAAGCCATGCCGGTATGGAACTCTCCTTGAAAGGTCTTGCTCAACTTCTCGCCGGCTGCTGGGTCTTTGTCTATCACCGAGACCCCGTAACCGTCCAGGGAGAGCATCTCCGCAAGCTGTGACCCAACCCGGCCGCACCCGGCAAGGACGATCTTCCATCTACCCCTGTCCTCCCTCGAGGGTCCTCCCGGGCCTAGTGCTTCACCGGGTAAGTGCTCCGCAAGAGGATGAAAGCCGAGCGCGGATAGGAAATCATCCCAGGAGAACTCCCTGAGGTTCACCGCTAAAACTAGATGATCGCCGGGCTGGACGCAACTTCCCCGCTCCAGATAAACGGGCTTCGCCTTCCGGTTCAACGACATAAGCCTGGCCTTGCCCGGTTGCCTAAGTTCATAAAGACGGCAGCCCCGACTTCCCGGAGGCACCTCCACCTCTAGGACCTGGAATCCACCGGTTTTTTCCGCATGAACCAGGATACCCTGCCAGGTGAGTTCCCGATGGAAGGCCTGGGCCAGGATGGCGCTTCCCGAAAGGTAATCTATACCCACGCTCCTGTAGGTGAGCTCCTTGTCCGGGTTGTAGACCCTGGCGATCACTTGGGGGACCCCGAACATGTCGGTGGCGATCTCCGCGGCCATGAGGTTGGTGTTGTCGTAGTTGGTGAGAGCTAAGAAGGCATCCGCCTCCTCTATCCCCGCCTCCCGGAGCACGTCCAGGTCGAAGGCGACGCCGGTGATGGTCAGACCGTTGAAGGGAAGCTCCAATCTCTGGAACGCCTGCGGGTCCCGGTCTATGACCACCACGTTGTGGCCCTCGTGGGAAAGGAGCACGGCCAACTGCGAGCCTACCCTTCCGCAACCGGCGATGATCACCCGCATGGTCGTCTTCCCCACTCAGCCGATACCGAGAATCCTCTTCAGCTCCTCGGTCTTTTCCGTCTCGGAGATGAAGAGCACCTTGTCTCCTTCCCGCAGCACCAGGTCCCCTCTGGGGATGAGTAGGTGGCGGTCGCGCAGGACGGTGGCCACCAGTATTTGCGGGGGAAGGTTCAACTGGCTTATGCTCTTGCCTACCGCCCCACTTCCCCTCTCCAGGACAACCTCCTCCACGGCCAGGTTCTCGCGGCGCAGCTTGAGCAGGGTCACCATCTCTCCCAGGGAGATCTCCTCCTGCACCAGGTGCACGATTATAGAGGCGCTGCAGATGGCCTCATCCACGCCCCAGTCCTGGGTGAAGAGCCACTCGTTCTTGGGGTTGTTCACCCGGGCGAAGACCAGAGGTACGCCATACTCGAACTTGGCCAGATAGGAGATGACCAGGTTGTCCTCGTCGTCCCCCGTGACCGCGGCGGCCACGTCCGCCCCGGCCATCCCGGCCGCGTCCAGGACCTTCGGCTCGCAGGCGTCGCCGTGGATGATGTTCGCTCCCGGGAACCGCTCCCGTATCTCCTGGACCCTGTCCGGCCGGCTTTCCACCACCACCACCTTGTGCTCCCTCCCCAGGGCCTCCATCAAGTACTGCCCAACCATACCCCCGCCAAGCACGATGATGCGCATCACGATCCCCTCACCTAAGACCCAGGAGCCTTTCCAGCTTGGACTGGCTCTCTTTGGCCACGGCCACGTAGATGACGTCCCCTTCCCGGAAGGTGGTCCCCGGAACGGCCAGCCTGGCGCTTCCCTCGCGCAACACGGTGACCACCTGGACCTCTCCGGGCACGGTGAGGTCGGCGGCCTTCCTCCCCGCCAGGTGGAGAGGCAGATCCAGCCTCACCAGGTCGACTTCACCGCTCCCGAATTGGAACTCGCTGTCCAGCTCGCCGTGGGATATGTAGCTCAGTATGCGGTGTCCGGCCCAGGCCACGGTGGCCACGGTGAGGATCTTCAGGCGGCGGTATATCTCCGCCCTCCGGGGATCGTAGATGCGGGTGATGACCCTGGGTACCCGGAAATGTTCCTTGGCCACGCGGGCGCTGACGATGTTGCTGTTGTCACCGCTGGTCACCGAGGCGAAGGCGTCCGCTCTCTCGATCCCCGCCTCGATGAGGGCGTCGCGGTCGAAGACCACTCCCTTGACCTTCTTCCCGGAAAATCCCTCCCAGAGATTCTCGAAGGCTTGTGGGTCCTTGTCGATGACCGCCACCGTGTGGCCCTCCCTCTCCAGCATGTAGGCCAGATAAGAACCCACCCGACCGCAACCGCCGATGACCACGTGCATCTTTTCACCCCCGGTTTCCAATATATTCTATTTCACCGGCTTCCCCACCGCCCGGGCTCTTCCTCTGTTCCCTCCACAATCTCTTATCTCGATAGTATCATCCGCCGACCGCCCCGCGCACCGCCACGCAAAATCACCCTTCGTCACCCTTCTTCCTCCTCCTTAGATAGGCCCGAAGCAGGGCTTTCCTTATCTCGTCCGCCACAAGGCAGGTGGGGATGAAGGGCGCCAGGAAAAGCCAATCCTTAAAGGATATGGGCGCCGTCTCGAACACCCGGTTCAGGAAGGGCACATAGACGATGAGCACCTGCAGGGAGACCTCGGTGGCGATGCCCAGTAGGTACAGGCGGTTGGTATGGAAACCCACCCGGAAGATGGATTCCCGAGTGGTTCGGCAGGCGAACCCGTTTCCTATCTGGGTCATGACGATGCCGGTCAGGGACATGGTGGTGGCCTTGACGTAGGTGAGGGGGTCAGCTTCCCTTATGGCTCTCAGGTCGGCCCCCCACTTCCAACCGAACATGTACAGGTAGCCCAGCATGCACACCAGCGCTTCCAGGGGACCTAAAAACCCGTAGGCGCGCAGGAGCACCCGGATATTTAGGAGCCTCTCCTTCATGGGACGGGGCGGACGCTCCATTATCCCGGGCTCGGGCGCCTCCGTGCCCAAAGCCAGGGCGGGCAAGAGATCGGTGCCCAGATCCACGGCGAGGATCTGTATGATGGTCAGGGGAAGGGGGATGTTGAAGAGGACCATGAGTATGAAGGGCACGATCTCCGGGATGTTGGAGGCCAGAATGTAGGTTATGAAGCGGCGGATGTTGTCGAAGATGGCCCTCCCCTCCTCGACGGCGGCCACAATGGAGGCGAAGTTGTCGTCGATGAGGATCATGTCCGCCGCTTCTTTGGCCACGTCGGTGCCGGTGACGCCCATGGCGATGCCGATGTCCGCGGTTTTGAGAGCCGGCGCATCGTTCACCCCGTCGCCGGTCATGGCCACCACTTCACCCATATCCTTGAGCACCTGTGCGATGCGCATCTTGTGCTCCGGGGCCACGCGGGCGAAGAGGACCTCCTCCTCGCGAAGCCGCCGCTTGAGCTCCTCGTCGCTCATCTCCTCCAGGTCCGCCCCGGTGATGATGGCCGGTTGGCCTCTTACCATCCCTATGCGCCTGGCGACGGACTCCGCGGTGAGGCCGTAATCCCCGGTGATCATGATCACCCGGATCCCCGCCGTCCGACATTTGCGGATGGCTTCCTCCACCTCGGGGCGCGGGGGATCCATCATGGCCGCCAGGCCCACGAAGGTGAGGTCCGTCTCCGTGTTCTCCACCTCGTAGCGCGGTATATCTACGGGCATCTCGCGCACGGCCAGGGCCAGGACGCGCAGCGCGGAACGGGCGTAACGGTCGTTGACCCCCATGATGCGGTCGCGGTCCTCCGGCCGCATCTCCCGCACCCCCTCCGGGGTGAGGATGCGGGTGCACCTGCGCACGACCTCTCCCGGAGCGCCCTTGACGTAGGCTTTCCTCGTTCCCTCCGCCTCACAGACCACGCTCATCATCTTCCGGGAGGAATCGAAGGGGAGCTCGACCAGGCGTACATATTTTTCGCTTATCGTCCTCGGGTCCAGTCCCCCCTTCATCCCCATGACCATCAGCGCTCCCTCCGTGGGATCACCGATGACCTTCCACTTTCCCCCCTCTTCCACCAAGCGGGAATTGTTGCACAGCACGGAGACCAGCAGAGGTTCCCGGAGGCGCTCCAGCTCCTCCGCGGAGAGGCGCCTTCTGTCATTACCCTTCCCGCCCCCCCTACCGTTCCCGTTTCGCTTGAGGAATTCGCCTTCCGGGGCGTAACCCACTCCGCTCACCTCCGCCTCCATCCAGGGCACCCACAGGGAGCGGACGGTCATCTCGTTCTGGGTGAGGGTTCCCGTCTTGTCGGTGCAGATGACCGTGGTGGAGCCCAAGGTCTCCACGCTGGAGAGTTTCTTGACCAGTGCGTTGCGCCTGGCCATGCGCTGGGTGGCCATGGCCAGGGCCAAGGTGACCGTGGGCAGCAGGCCCTCGGGGACGTTGGCCACGATGATGCCTATGGCGAAGATGAGGTTCTCGGTGAAGGGAAGATGCACCGCGTATTCCCCCAGGAGGAAGAAGACGATCCCCAGCCCTATGGCCAGGACGGCCACGAACTTGGTGATCCGCTTCATCTGTATCTGTATGGGGGACTCCTCCTCCTCCACGGTCTGAGTGAGCTGGGCTATCTTGCCGAACTCGGTGTTCATCCCCGTGGCGTAGACCACCGCCCTTCCGGTTCCGATGGTCACCGTGGTGCCCATGAACACCAGGTTCAGGATGTCGCTGAAGGAGAGACCCTCGTCGATGACCGGTGCGGAGGAACGGCGTACGGGCTCCGACTCACCGGTGAGGGCGGAGTTGTTGGTGCGCAGGTCCGCGCTGGCCACCAGGCGGGCGTCGGCGGAGATGTGGTCTCCCTCCCGCAGGATGATGAGATCGCCGGGTACCAGGCGCGTGGCCTCGATCTCCCTCTCCTCCCCCTCGCGGATGACGGTGGCCTTGGGGGGCAGGAGCCTCTTCAGCGCTTCGGTGGCCTTCTCCGCCTTATACTCCTGGATGAAGGTGAAGACGGCGTTGATGACGATGACCCCGATGATGGCCCAGGCCAGCGGGGCCTGGTCGGCGACGAAGGCCAAAGCAGCGCCTATCCACAGGAGAATGGCGAAGAAGTTGGTGAAATGGGCCAAAAGTTTCTTCCATAAGGGAACGCCCTTTATCTCCCTTATCTGGTTGGGGCCATATCTTTCCAGGCGGAGGGAGGCTTCCTCTTCGGTCAGTCCCCGGGGGGAGGAACCTAGCGCCTCGTAGACCTCCTCGGGATTGAGGCGGCAGATCTCCGCGATGTCCATTATCCTTGGTCCTTTCCGCCCGCCGGTCGACGATCACGGCGTCGTCCTGCCGTCCCGATGCCGTACGATGACCGTCCGCCGGTCATGAAAAAGGATACTAAACGCGGCTGCTACGGGTGTCAACTCTTGCCGAAAGGGTCCTCCGCTACAGGCCCAGCCGGCGGAGGTCATCGGATATCCTCGTTGGACTTACCCCTTGTCGGGGGCGCGAACATGCCCGCCCCGTAAGCCGGCCCACCATCCTCCCCCGTTCTCCCTCAACCAACGGGAATAACCGGCCAACTTCCCGGCCACGCGAACCGCTCTCTCGGGTGTGGAGGCGGTGAAGACACCGGAGTCGCGCATGCGGAAGGATGCGGAACGCTCCCCCTCGTTGACGGCCACGGCGATGATGGGCTTGCCTTCCTCCCGCATTAGCCGCTTGATGCGACGCACCACGGCCAGATCCGTCCATTGCAGGGCCTCCGTGGGGTCGATACCCCCACTTCCCTCCCGGCTGCGCCCACCGTGCTCACGCAGCGACTCCCGGAACCCCTTCCATATGGAGAACTGGAAGAACGGTAACAGCCGGGTATGCCGGAAGAGCATGTTCAGGAAGGGTCTCACGGCGGTCTTGAACATGTTCTCCAGCCAGAAGTCACGCCCCATGAGGGTGCCCATACTTATGACCATGTCCACCTCGGGGCAGCGGGCCAGGGCGTCGATGACCCGGAAGTGGTTGGATCGCTGCACGTTGCCCACGATGTCCACCGGGTTGCGGCGGCTCCAGAATGCCGGGAGATAACGGTCCAGTTCCTCGACCACCTCTCGTGGAAGCACGGCCATCTCCAGTCCCTCCCGATCGAAGTAGTCGGCGGCGGCCACTCCCCATCCCCCTCCCAGCGTCATAACCGCCGTGCGCGGACCGCGGGGGACGGGTAAAGAGGAGAAGGCGGCGGCGAGGTCCACGAGCTCCTCGGTGGTCTCCGCTTCGATGATCCCCGCCTGCTCCATGGCTCCCCGAAAGAGCTCGTAGGGCCCGGCCAGGGAACCGGAATGGGAGAGGACCGCCCGCTGGCCTTGGCGGCCTTTTCCTGCCTTAAGGGCGATGACCGGCTTGCGCGGGGTGATGCGTCGGGCTACTTCCAGGAATTTCCTGCCATCCTTCACCCCCTCTATGTAGAGGATGATGGTCTCCGTCTCCGGGTCCTCTCCGAGGAATTCCAGCCAGTCGCTGATGTCCGTGTTGGCGGCGTTGCCGCTGCCTATGAAGCGGCTGAAACCCACCCCCTTACGGTATCCCCAGGTCATGAGCTGCACTCCCAGGTTCCCGCTCTGGGAGACGAAACCCACCGTTCCCTTCAGCGGGAAGACGGGGGCTCCCAGGCAGCACAGGGAGCTAGTCTTGCTGTAGATGCCCATGGTGTTGGGGCCCACGACGGTGATGCTTGCCTGGTTGGCAATCTCTGCCAGATGACGTTCCAGGCGGGCACCCTCCTCGCCCACCTCGCTGAAGTTGGAGGAGACGACGACCGCGTTCTTCACCCCCTTCTCCGCCGCGTCGGATATGACGTCGGGCACCTTGCGCGCCGGGATGGCCACCACCACCAGGTCTATCTCCTCCTCGATGTCCTTCAAGGAAGGGTAGGCGGGAAACCCCAGGACGCGCTTCTCTCGAGGGTTGACCATGAAGAGCTTTCCCCGGTAACCTCCACCGATGATGTTCATGGGCATGTTGAACCCCCATTTCCCGGGCAGGTTGGAAGCCCCCACCACGGCTATGGAACGAGGGTCGAAAAGTCTATCGAAATGTCGCTCGAAATCGCTCATTTTAGGGTTACCTTCCACTCCTCCACTCCCCTTCCAGCGGTTATCGTCGTTACGCCGTTCCTCCCCGCATCCGGGGGTTATTGTTTTCAGATTATACTGGCTTCCCCGGAGACATTGAACAGGGCGGAGATACTACTCAGAGTCGATCCAGGTCC
The DNA here is from genome assembly GCA_015711855.1 of Candidatus Solincola quzhuomuensis. Taxonomy (GTDB): domain Bacteria; phylum Actinomycetota; class Geothermincolia; order Geothermincolales; family RBG-13-55-18; genus Solincola_A; species Solincola_A quzhuomuensis. Next base: position 29,900 of record JACVJF010000019.1, read on the forward strand.
GCGGAGGGGGTTGCGACGCCGCCAGGAACTCCTTGACCATCGCGCCCACCTCCTGCGGGTACTCGTAGTTGGGACAGTGCCCGCAGTCGGCGATCAGGCGCAAGCTGGGGCGCGGTAGGGCATCCCGCAAAAGAAAAGCCTCTGCGGGATTCACCGAGCGATCCCTCTCCCCTTGAATGAGTAGGGCGGGGACCTCGATCTCGGACAAGATGGCCCTCAGGTCCAGGTGCCTCAGCATCCGGGTGGTCCCTAAAAAGGCGCGGCGGTCGAGCTTGCACGCCTGGGCCACCGCCCGCTCCAGCCATCCCGGGGGTAGCCTCTCCGGATGGCGCACCGAGGACCTGATGGTGAAGGCCGCTATCCTCGGGCCCCAGAAGCGGTGTATCAGGCCGAGGATCCGCTCCACGAACGGGAACCGAGCCGGCCAGGCTATGGAACGGACGCGGGTCGGCGTATCCATGAGCACCAGCGAGGAGACCCTCTGCGGATAGTGCGCCGCGTAATGAGCGGCGATGCATCCTCCCATGGAGTGACCCACCGGCGTGAAGCGCTGCAGGCCGACGGCCTGGCGAAAGCCGTCCAGGAAGCCGGAAAAACCCTCCAGGTCGAAGGAGAATCCCTCGGGCACGCCGGAATCGCCGTGCCCCGGGAGATCCGGGGCCAATACCCGGAAGCGGCTCGACAGCTCCGGGATCAGAAGATCCCAGAGCGCCGCAGACCCTATCCACCCGTGTATGAGGACGAGGGCCTCCCCTCTCCCCTCATCGGTGTAGCTTACGTGGGCTCCGTCCAGGATCAGCCGAGGCACAGGAAACCTCCCCTCATGGGGTCATGTCTTGAATTTTGACTCGCGTACGAAAAAGGAACCGCCTAAGCGACCCCGACATCCATGCCCCCGGGAAACAAGTATCGAGCCTTGGCATCCGGTCCAAGAAATCTTCTGCGGGCCCACCGGGCCAAATACCTGTGCGGACCAGGTCTTCCCGTCCCTTCCCGTCGAACAAAACCACTCGGGACCACAGCTCGCTTAATATACTCCGGGAGGTATCGAAACTCAAGACGCTGTGCTGGTTCACTACATCGTGGACACCTTATCCCTATTCCTGCTTCCTTCACTCCATTCCCGATAGAACTCCATCGGCGTGAGATATCCCAGGCTCTGGTGGGGCCTCACGTAATTGTAGATGTAGTTCCACTCATCTAACAAATCGTTCAAATCCTTGACCGTGTATGCCTCCTTGAAGGCCCACAGCTCATACTTGGTGGTCTGGATCTTGCGCTCCACGAAGGCGTTCTCCTTGGGGCAGTAGGGATGGGAGAAGTAGTGGGTGATGAGCTCCTCCTCGGTGGCCCGGTCGAAGTGGCGCAGGAACTCCGAGCCGTTGTCCGTCTGCAGCGCCAGGACCGAGAAGGGCAGGTAGGCCTTGACCTCCTCGAGGAAGGCCCGGGCGCAGCGGGAGCCCGCGGAGGAGTAAACCCGGCAGAAGGCCATGCGGGAGAAGCAGTCGATGGCCGTGAACTGGTAGTACCTCCTGCCCCCGTAGCGCAGGTGCTTGGTGTCTATCTGGACGAGACAGCCGGGGAAGGCCTTCCTCATCCAGGGCTCGGAGCGCAGGCGCTTCTTTCTCCTCCTCTGCGCCCTGCTCTTCCTTCTGGAGAGCCTCTCGCCTTGGAGGCCCTTCCTCTTCATGATCCTCCCCACCGTGGAGGGGGAAAGGGAGATGCCGTGGTCCCTTTTCAGGATGACGGCGATCTTGTGCTTGGACCAGGCGGGGTGTTCCCTCCTCAGGAGGCAGATGAGCTCCACCGTCTGCCAGGGGACGGTTGAGGCCCTCCTCCTTTTGGGGGTTCTGGGTCGGTCCTCCAGGCCCCGGGGCCCTTTCTCAGCATACCTCCTCAGCCACTTGTAGAGGGTGGTTCTTGCGATGCCGAACCTGCGGCAGGTGACGCTCGCGTTTCCCTGCTTTTTGTAATGCCCGATCCAGGAAAGCCTCACCCTGGCTTCCTTGGAGAGATCCAGGCATCTCGCCATTCTTTCTATCCGCCTTGGGTGCGGAAGCCTGGTATGATAGATGCCGGTGGTGGTCCCTACACTTCCTTTCATGGACACCTCCTTGCTTCGCTCTGACATTTACAAAGCAAGTATAGGGGGTGTCCACCATGTTTCTGAGCCTAGGCAACCCAGACCGGCCCGGGCCTCGCAGCCGAAGGATGTTCGAGGGAAATCTCTTCGAGGACTTGACAGGCCTTCCTTCCGGCGGCGGGGCGGCTTCAGGCGCGGATGGCCTCGTTCAACTCCTCCGTGTAGGCGGCCGGAGCGG